>CALCWC010000124.1 GCA_937905985.1 uncultured Verrucomicrobiales bacterium
CGGTTCCCCGGCCTTGCGCATGCCCTCCACCAGCAGCTTGTCGATGGCGCGCGCGGCTGGGAGAACGTTGAACGCGGGATTGTCCGTGAACACGCCCACCGCCGTGTTGCCGCGGGTGAAGTAGATGCTGCGCTTCTCGCTGCCCTTCACGGGCAGGCCGTCTTCGCCAATCAGTTGCCTCATGCGGATGGTGTGCTCTCCTGCCACGCCTTCGGCAAACTCCAGCATATCCGGCAGCTGTTCGCAATTGTACTTGTGAGCCAGGCCGATTTCCCTGGACAGGCCGCCGAAATTGTCGTCAAAGAAGCGTTCCGGGTAGGTGTACATCATTTTCATAGCCTGGGTGCTGCTGTATGCATTTGCCATGCTGACATGGAGGCGGGTCTTGTTTGCGAGGCAGAAATCCCACTCCACAATCTCTCCGTTGTCAATGCCTTTGTGCATGTGGACAACTGCGCCGGACTGTTTGGCAATGAGGGTTTCCAGTTGTTTGCGAAGCTCCTTGAATCCTTGGGCCCGGTAGTTTACATTGGGCACCCGCCCCGGTTTCACAAGGGGTTCCACTCCCATGGCTTTCATGGTCTCATCCGGGTTGCCGAGGTACCCGTGCCATTGCCATTCATGGTTCAGCCAGTTTTGGTTGCTGAACCGGGCCTTTTCCTGCAGTTTTTCAGAAAGTTCTATCCTGCGCTCCATTTCCGGCACATTGTATGTCAGGGAAACATCTTCTCCATGATGTGCCTTAAGCAGCAACTTGGCAAAGCCTATGCATACTTCATTTGACGGGGCCTTGCCTTCAGGTTCAGAAAATTCCAGTTCGCGGGTATCCGAGTCGCCCAAACACCAATAATATACCCTCGCGCCCTTGTGATACACGGAAGGTACTGTATATTCCTTCCTCTCGGTATCCTTGGGCAGCTTGACGTAGACGTATCCATCTTCCCCGTAGTGCAGAGTTCCCGCGTACCATACATCATCCCAGCAAAGCAAGGTATTGCCACCTTCTTGCTTGTACATTATCATTACAGGCTCTGAATCCTCCTCCACATCGTCCCTGTCCCCCAGGCCCTCTTCCACAAATTTTTCCAAGGAGAAATCCTCTACAAAAAATGATGCAGCCCGATTGCCCTCTTTGTCGAGAAGCTCTTCGTTATAGACAATATATTCGTCATATTCAACTCCGTTAAGGTGTTCCAGGCTATCTTTCCCCTGAGAAAAGCAGAAAAACATAGCTGTGAGTGCGGGTATGTTGGGCCTGGCCAAGAACATGAACCGCTTTATGGTACTTTTCGCAAGCGCAAACCTCCTGGTGTGTGCCCGTGCCGACCGTTCCCTGGCCGTTGTCACGGGGGAATAGTGCCCCGATATCTGGATTTTGGTGAACAAAAGGGGGCCTGTGGCCATGTAAAGCCTATATCCATGTGCACCGCAGGGGAAATGTCGCGTCGAACGGCAAGTCAAGGCAGTGGTTGCAAAGTCAAGGCCTTTTGTTCAGCGTTTCCCTAGATACATATGTGATTACTGTGAATTATCTTATATTTTATTAAGATATTTTTTTCATGTTTGTCGTTCAGTCAATAATAGATAAATTCTTTTATTGTCTGCTATTAAAAATATCGGAGTGTACTTGACATCGAAAAAAATTATGGCTGTGTCACACCAGAGTTTTGATAAACTGGGAGATAGAGCATGAAAAACAGGTGTCTGTTCCGCTCTGTCTACCCGCTTTTCCGAGTGATTGTGAAAGTAAGTATTGATAATCAATAGATAAGAAAAAAACAACACTTATGTGTGACACAGCCAAAATTATCTAAATTAACACAATATAAGATTTCGATATATAATTTCTAATTATCCAATACATAATATATATCAATTAGTTCACATCGGATAAATGGTGTCATCTATTAATTTTGATAAGCAGTTATTATTGTCGCCATGCGAAGCAAAGGTTATAGATTTGTCAATCTCAGGAATAACTAAATAGAAGCACCAATATCCCTCAGTAAACCGCTCTATTGAATCAAGTATAAAACTCCACAAATGGGCAGGAAAAACAATATGTAATACTCCTCCTTTCTCTACGCATGAATATTGTTCCCCCGCAGAAAATGTTATACCTTCATAAAAATGTATCTTTTGAAAGTTTCGACGATACATGAGACCGCGAGCTTTTATGTATTTCTGGAAGTCACTAAGATATTCTTCATATCTTCTTTTTTTTGTTGAAAACGATACTCGTCTAGGAGCTTGGCTACTAGGTGTGTTATATTGGCGTTTTAACTGTATATGAATGTTCAATTTTTGACATTCAGGCGGCGACAGACTTATGTTTATTTCATGCTCTGTAGAAAATAATAAATCCATTTTTAGCGTTTGTATAAATAAATTAAAATATGTTATCAAAGCCTCATTTCTTCATATAAGCTAAAACGATTGCTCCACCACGCGGGTGATGTCCGCCCGGAGGCGGCGGGTGCGCTTGAGCGGGGCGGATGGCTTCTCCTCCGCGTCTTCCCCGGCTTCGGGAGCGGGCGGCTCATCCTCCGCCAGGTCCAGGGTGCCGTTCAAGCTGCGCTCGCTGCCGCTGCCGTATTTGTCATGTGTCAGGCGCGCGATTTGCTCCTTGAGCATGTCTATCACTTCGGCCTGGCGGCGGATGGTGTCGCGCGGCATCCCCACCTCCTCCTCATGGGAAAAGGGAAGCGATGCCTGTCCTGGTGTGGTTTTTGACATGTATCGGAAAGCCGTAGACCTTCACGCGAGCACGCGCGCGCGTGCATTATGCCGCTTTCTTTCGCAAATGTCAAGAAAACTCCGCAACTTTTTGCAAAAAAAGCGGCTGCCCTGCGCGTCAAATCTGCAGCAAGCGGCGGCGCGAACCGGAGGCATCACCTCTCGTACCACGCCTTGCGCACCCCCTGCCGCGACTCGATGCCCTCCAGCAAAAGGCCGAACGCAGAGGGCTGGATGCCCTCCCACGCGCCTTCCCCCGGGCTTGCCTCGCGCGGCCAACTGAACGCGCCGCGCTCCAGCCGTTTGCTGAACATGCACAGCCCCGTGCCGACGAACCACACCGTGCGCAGCAGCGTGTGCGGCCGGTTTGTGAACGCGTAGTGCGCGCCTTCCCGCACGCTGCACCCGCTGCCCGCTATCAATCCCTGGAGACTGTACACGCCAAGGCGCATGTCCACGGGCTCCTTGTGTATGTTGATGATGGCCGTATGCGATAATGTAAACATAGGCCTCCATTATCGCCCGCCCTGCAATAAGGGTTTCCGTCTAATGCTTACGCACGTAATACATAATACACGCGTTGGAAGAATTAGAAACCCATTAGAATTAATCTAAATAAATCGCCGGCAATTCAATAAAAAAAGGTTGCATAAGCTATTGGTTTTTAGTATAATAAGTTCGCTAAAACAACGCTAAAGCCAGCTTATGCAACCTCCGCTGGAGTATACCACGATCTTTTCCATTTGCCAATCCTTTTCCTCCCAAGTCTTCAACTCGGAGGGCAACATTACCCGGAGGGCCCCCAAGCCCAGGGCCTCCGACATGGAAATCGTCGCGCTTTCGCTATACCAGACAGCCATGGAAATTGAAAGCGAATGCGTGTTCTTCAATCGGATTGAGCGCGAGATGCCTGATTTGGCAAGGCGCGTCGGTACGCGCCGCAACTACAACGAAAGACGCAAGGCATCCTATCCCTACGCCGAGAAGCTACGCGCTATCATTGCAAAGTCAATGGAAGCAGAAAACCCCGAGCGCATCTATGTCATCGATTCAATGCCCATAGAATCATGCCGCTTCGCCAGGGCGAAAAACAGCAGGATTTACCGGGAAAATGCAGACAATGCCCCGTGGTACGGATACTGTGCCTCCCACAAGCAGCACTACTTCGGCTACAAGCTCCACGTTGTCTGTACGCCTGACGGTGTTGTGGAATACTACGACCTGACCCCGGCAAACGTGGCTGACATCGACATGATTCCCGAGGTAAGGGAGCGTTTCGGCAATTGCACCCTGCTGGGCGATACAGGCTATCTCAACCGATTCATGGCCATGGACTTGTTTGACTACGCCAAAATTGAACTGGTAGTGCCGTACAGGAAGAACATGAAGGATGTACCCGTGTTGCCCGCAGGCTTTGGTCCAGCCAGGAAACGGGTGGAGGTAGTCTTTTCCCAGCTTGTCGCCCAATTTCAGATGCGAAGGCTATTGGCCAAGCGCCAGAGAGGATTGTTCGGGCGAGTCGTTTCCAAGATGACCTTGTTTACCATGCTCCAGTATTTGAACTTCACCAGGAAAGAACCCTTGAGTCGCGTTAGGTATACATTAGTCTCATGAGCCTAATTCTTCCAACGCGTTAATACACAACTGAGGTGAAAGCCCCCAATGAACCACTAATAAGGCAGAATCAAATAATCAAGGGTAACTGAGCCATACTAATGTGGGAAACTATTGTTTTGAGGTGCCAATCATACGCAGAGAAATAGCCTACGCCACAAATGGCTCTTACAGTAGTGTGAGAGGCGGGGGCTTTTGCCCCGCCCCTCCTCCTCCTCCTCTCAATTTTATTTCTATGCAGCGTAATTACTATTCATAAAACTATTGAATACTTTCATTTATAAATTTTAAAATATTATAGTAAACCGTGCCAAATTCTGCTTCTGGAGAAATTTTACCATTAGTCTGCTCATATTTATGAAACCAATATGGTAAATTAATAATTGGGTCAGATGAGGGATTGCCATTAATATCCAGGAACATAGAATATACAACTTTGTTAGTTGATTTTGTTGTAATTTTAACAGAATAACCTACCGTTTCAATGGATTCGTCTCTAAGTATTTCACCTATAACTTCTTCTGCTATTGCCAAAATTTCCCAAGGATTAAAGAAATCGAGAATTGCTGCAAGCTCTTTATTTTCCATGATATTACTCAAAACATATTGATTCAAAGCAGGTGAATACGGCTGATTTATTGCAACGTACTTATCAAGAGAAACATCAAATTCACACTCTTCTTTTGCTTCTGCAATTCCTGCAGCTCTTGTTATTATAGTACCACCGATGATATTATAGAATATATGGGGATGACCATGTGTTCTTTTGGTATGAAAATGGTAATAGTAACCAGGTTTGTGGGGAGGGTCATGTATTATCTTGCCTTTAGCAACTTTTTGAGCAAATTTTCGAGCCGCCTCTTCTCCGTTGCAAATATATATATCTTTACCTCGCCTTACCATCGAAGCGGCTACTTCCTCTGATTTTATAAAGCCTCGTTTAACAAGTTTGTCACCGACGATCTCCATAATAAAGGCTTTAAATCCTTTTAATCCCTTGGCCAACCCTAAAACATCGAGCTCATAAAACGCATTCATGCAATATCTGTACAAGTTTAAAGAAGCAAAAATGCTAATAGGGTCTCGTGAAAGCCAAGAAGCATCTGAAGAATTGTAATATCTATAATTAAAATAATTTAAACCTATGTAAGAATCATAGAGTTCACTACGCCATTGTAATGGTTGCTCGAACTCTCCCGTCGTTTTTATCTTGCCTACGGGAGAATATGAGTATGTCGTACGTATGTAACCTGCTGAACCGAAAACCTCCCACACGTTCTTGGTCAAATCCCAGCCGTAGGTGTACCACGTGCCGTCTTTCTGGACGGCCAGGGGGCGGGTGGCTATGGGCTGGGTGGGGTCCCAGGTGATGAGCCACAGGCAGGGCTCGTTGCTGCGCAGGAGGTCGCAGCACGCGATTTGGAGATAGCCGCGGTACAGGTAGCGCTGGTGGAGGGTGACGATGCCGTTGATGGTGACTTTCTTGGTGGCACGGCGGCCCATGTAGTCATAGGTACATTCCACGCTCACGCTGTTGTCGTCCTTGG
>CALCWC010000125.1 GCA_937905985.1 uncultured Verrucomicrobiales bacterium
GCGCCTGCGATGCTGCAGCGTGAAAAAAGGCTGCCCGGATTTCTCCGGGCAGCCCACCTACAATAACAAACGCGATATGAAATAGCGTGTTTCTGAGTTTGAGGAATCTTTTGCACCTTAGTGCTTGCGGCGGCGGGCGCAGAGCCCGGCCAGAGCAAGCAGGGAAAGGGACCCCGTGGTGGGTTCGGGGACATTCGACATCAAAGCAGATTTGACTTGTGCCACCTGAACCTTTAACGGGTCAAAAGTGTAAACGGAAAGATTGTCAACAGTAATGGTTTGAGCAGCAAGACCATTTGTTCCATTTCGCCCGAACCCCAAAGTAAGTTTGCGGAGTTTCATATCTCCGACCTGCGAGTCGCTCACATGATCTGTTCCATTTCCAAATGTGGCCCACCCATCATTCTGCGCTAAATACAAATCGCCATTGTAATTCATGAGTGTAAGAACCATAGGAGTATTAATTGCAGCTACCGTGTTCGCACGATTGTTCGCTCCCCAACCAGCCCAATTCTGGGTTCCAGCAAAGCCGTACACGCCGCCATCACCCTGATTGGCGATAGCAAGCTGCGTTCCTCCATCAACATTATTTAAGCAAGTCAGCACCTGCGCAGTTTTGGAGCTGTTGCCCACGGGAATCGTGCAGGTAAGCTGAAGAGCCCAGTTGGAGTCTAAATCCAGCGTATTGGAATCATTCAGGTGAATGCCGCTTACCGCACCATTATTGAGCGTAAGCTGCATAGCCCCACCTGAAAATGATGCACTCGCGTTTTGCGCTATGAATGTACGATTGTGAGTGCTTGCAAGATTTTTGTCAAACGTCCACTGGTCATAGAGTGTCAACGTATCAGCAGCCATCGCCATGCCACTAAGTGCAAACAATGCTATAAGTGTCTTTTTCATAATTTTGTAATTTGTCGGTTGTTAAGTGTCTAGCGAAGAGAAAAGCTGCTTCGTCTTTGGAACAGCAGTCCCCCCTTCGCGTAGGTGAGGGCATTCTACAGTATTCGCAATACTTACGCAAGCCCAAAAGTTGGAAAAAGTTTATTTTTCTCCTTCGGGGGCATTCTTGCCAAACACGCGCCCAATTTGCCAGAATGACAGAGACGTTGCTATATTGCCTAAAATCAAAGCCTTATGATGGCTAGCAAGGCTACAGTATTGCGAATACTGTAGAATGCCCCCGTTCTCCGCGAAGGGAGGACTGCTGTCCCAAAGACGAGGCAGTATTTCTCTTCGCTAGATACTTAACAACCAACAAATTACAAAATTATGAAAAAGACACTTGTAGCACTCCTTGCCCTTGGTAGCCTCGCCATGGCCGGAGAGAAGACTCTGACTTTTACCACTGACACAAAAGACGTTTCTGCAAATGGCGGTTCATACAACGGTATTGTTTTTACCTTGTCAGACAATTCGCGTCTGGATGCCGACTTTGCGTACGGCAGTGCGAAGACCTTCAACCTGACCTCTATCGACGTGCTGGTTCGTACTGGCAGCTATTCTTGGGGAGAGAACACATGCATGTACATTGTGGATGAAAATAGAACCTTGGTGGCTATGTCTGAAGGGGTAACAGACAATGTTTCCGGTGGAGACAGTGTCACTTTCCAGTTCGACAAGACTAGTTCCCTCATTCAGAGCGGCAAAGCAAATGCTAACGCCCCCCTTACGATTGGGTCGACCTACTACGCTTATTTTGCAAACACAAACAACATCGAACACCGCGATTGGAATCCTGGTGTTAAGGGTATTGGCGAGACTGTCGAGCACCTGAATTCCGTAGGCAAGCAACTTTCTGCGTACGGACAGTATCCGGGGACTACTACTCCGTCGGATTTGGCTTTCTTGGCGAGTACTGACACAATACTTTCAATGACTGCTGAATCATATGCTCCTATGGTAGGCATTCACGGAACGATTCAGTCTGTCCCCGAACCCACCACGGGTTCCCTTTCCCTGCTTGCTCTGGCTGGGCTCTGCGCCCGCCGCCGCAAGCACTAAGGTGCAAAGATTCCTCAAACTCAGAAACACGCTATTTCATATCGAGTTTGTTATTGTAGGTGGGCTGCCCGGAGCAATCCGGGCAGCCTTTTTTCACGCTGCAGCATCGCAGGCGCGCAGGCGGATGGCTGCAATCCCTCTGTGACGGAAGTGCCGGAAAATTCGCACAAGGCAACCAACGCCCAGCCTATTCTCACCCCAGGTGCCCTTTAAGGCACGCGCATCACCATGTTAGGGGAGAGGTTGTTGTTTCATTGCAGAAAAGGCTTGACAAGAGTCTCTTGCACATGCAACATGAGTTGCAAATCCGAATAAAGTCGAGTTATTCGGTGGAGGAGTCCCACAATGTATAGTGCCCCGGGACTCCTCTTTCTTTTTTGGGGGGGCTTCCAGGAATCATTAGGTTGCCATTGCCCTGACGCAGACCAAGGCGGGTTCTGAGCGGAATCGGGTCAGGATGGCATCCCGCGAAAGGAACAGCTCAAGATGCAGCATCCGCAAGTAAAGTAGCGCAAGTCACTTGCGGTTACTAACCTCCTTTGTAACACTTTTGTAACACTTCGGAGGCCTTTTTGCTCTTGCCGCACAGGAACTGGCATGCTAAAACAGGCCCATAACAAAACTTAAACACTATGGCACTTCACATACAAATGTCAGAAGAGGCAGAGGCCGAGCTCAAGAAGGCGGCCGCGCGCAACAAATTATCCTCCACGGCTGCAG
>CALCWC010000126.1 GCA_937905985.1 uncultured Verrucomicrobiales bacterium
CAGTTCCGAGAGTCCAGTGAAGACCTCGTTGATGGGACGGCGCACGTTGGGATTGAGGTGCATGGGATAGACGAAGTCCACATCGGGATACTGTCTGGCAAGGTCACGCAGAGCGTGACAGATGTGCAAGAAGCCGTCGCCGAAGTTCTCGCGGCGATGGCCCGTGACAAGTACCAGCCTCCGGCCGTCGGCCAGCCGTCGGGCATCGTAGCCGAACCCGCGAAGACGCTCCTCAAGCTGCGAGGCCAGCGTCGCGTCGTTCTCAATGCGTCGGACGACATACTGCAGGGCATCGATGACCGTGTTGCCCGTAACGGTGATCTTGCGGTCGTCAACCTGCTCGTCCAGCAGGTTCTGGCGGCTGAGCGGCGTGGGTGAAAAATCGAAAGTGGCGATGCGGCCGGTGAGCTGCCGGTTCATCTCCTCGGGCCACGGGCTGTAGATATTGTGCGTGCGAAGCCCCGCCTCCACGTGTCCTACGGGAATCTGGCTATAGAAGGCAGCCAGCGCCGCAGCGGTGCTGGTGGTCGTATCGCCATGCACGAGCACCACGTCTGGCCGTGCCTCGGCCAGCACGTCGCGAAGACCGAGCAGCACGCGAGAAGTGATGTCGTAGAGGTCCTGTCCCTGTTTCATGATGTTCAGGTCGTAGTCGGGCGTCACCTCGAATATGCGCAGCACCTGGTCCAGCATCTCGCGGTGCTGGCCGGTGACGCAGACCTGTGTGACGAAGCTTTCGGGATGTTTCTGGAACTCCTTGACCAGCGGACACATCTTAATGGCCTCTGGACGAGTACCAAACACAGTCATGACTTTAATCTTCTTAGCCATTTTGCTTTCCTCTTTCCACAAACATATCAATTAGCCTTCAAGCGGAAGATGCCCAGCTTCTTGGCACCCAGGAAGACCAAAACAAGTACACAGATTACAATAACGATGGACATACTGCCCGAAACCTCATTCAAAACAACCGCGCTGAGTCCCAGCAGGGCACTGATAAAATACATCAACAGTACAGCCTGACGCTGGGTAAAGCCCAAATCCAGCAGCCGATGATGCAGATGCCCCTTATCTGGCTTGAAGATTGGTACACCACCACGATAACGGCGAATAATGGCAAAGGTTGTGTCCATGATTGGCACGCCCAAGGCCAGGATTGGCACAATCAACGCAATAGTGGCAGCACATTTTACTGCACCAATGACAGAAATCCCTGCCAGGATGAAGCCCAGGAACATACTGCCTGTATCACCCATAAAGATCCTGGCCGGATTGAAATTATAGTGCAGGAAGCCCATGGCTGAACCTGCCAAGGCGGCTGTTACCAACGCCACCACTAAAACGCCCTGCTGCAATGCCACCATTTTCCCCACATGGGCCGCGAAGAACCGCTTCACGACCCTGTCCGTAAGACTCTCGAAGGTGATGACCGCGAACCTGCCACCCGGCTTCAGGATTCTCATCCCTCCCTCGAGTGCCCGTTTGAGGCCGCCCATCTCGTCATTCACCTCCATGCGGAGCGCTTGGAAGACGCGCGTGGCCGGATGGTGGCCACTGCGCCTCCCGAGAAGCCCCCCGATGAAATCCGCGAGCTGGAGGGTCCTTTCGAACCGCATCCCGCGTTCATCCCTGGCCCGCAGAATCGCTTTCGCTATCTGGCGCGCCCTAGGCTCCTCGCCCCAAGCCCGGAAGATCTCTTCCAATCGTTCCGCGCTTTCGAAATTCACAAGGTCCGCGGCGGTCACGCCGCCCGACCGGTCCATCCGCATGTCAAGGGGTCCGTCCCGGAGAAAGCTGAACCCACGTCCGGCCTCATCCAGCTGAGGACTCGAGACACCCAGGTCCAGCAGCACCCCATCGACTTCATCCCATCCATGCTCATGAACAATCCTCTCCAGCTCGCCGTGGTTGCCTTTCACCACCCTGAGGTCCCCGGCGGCAGCCACGG
>CALCWC010000127.1 GCA_937905985.1 uncultured Verrucomicrobiales bacterium
GGCACCAACCATTGCATACTCAAAGGCCGCGCTGAATCATAAAATCTGGCGGAGTGCCAAAAGATTTGCCCTGATGCACCGGGTGTGGTATAGAGGACTCACGCCCGAATCCCCGCGTGAACGGTGGGTGCAATTGGGTGACAACGACACTGTTCCCATGATGAAAACACCCAAGCATACCTCCCGCAAGTGGCACCTCTGGCTGGGGCTTCCCTGCTGCCTGATCATGTTCCTGTATGCCGTGAGCGGCCTCATTCTCCAGCATGACGATGCCTTCTCCGGCATGGGCGTGAGCCGAGCCATCCTGCCGGATTCCTATAGGCTGGAGCACTGGAACAACGGCTTGATGCGCGGTACGGTCCGTGCGGGGGAAGACGTGTTCGCCTACGGGGCCGCGGGGGTATACCGCACCACGCCCGAGATGAAGGATTTCAGCCCCGCCATGGACGGGCTTCCCCAGGCGGTCGACGTGCGCGACCTGGCAGCGGCGGCAGATGGACGCCTCTTCTGTGCAACGGGTGACGCCGCCTACACGCTGGCTCCCGGTGGGATGGTGTGGACGGAAATCAAAACACCCAAGAAAATGAAGCCGGGCAGCCTCTGCCTGCGGGATGGGGATTTGTACCTGGTGGGGCGCAGCAGCCTGGCCCGGGCGCAGGCTCCCTACGCCACGGCGGAAAAGCTGGACACGCCGCCACCGGCAGACGCACCGCAAGGCTGCTCCATGCTTGGCCTGGTGAAAGACCTGCACCATGGCAAGCTTCTGGGCACCGCCGGCATTGTGCTGGTGGATATGATTGCCGTGGTGTTCATTGTGCTGTGCATCAGCGGGTTTCTCTACTGGTTGCTCCGGATGCTCTTTCCCCGCCTGGGGTGCTCGCTCCGCCCGCTGGCCGGCAGCTCCCTCAAGCTCAACCTGTCCTCCCACCGCTTTCTCGGCCGTTGGACCCTGTGGGGGCTGGTATTGGTAACCGTCACGGGGTGGTTCCTCATGAAGCCCCTGCGCGGGGCCGTCTCCTTCACCCTTCCTGTGGGTGAGGCTCCTTCCTGGCTCGGCAAGGCCCCCGCCCTGCGGTATGATGCCTCCACCCATGATTTCCTTGTCGCCGGCAGTGCCGGCCTCTATTCCCTGAGCTCCCCCTCCGCCGCTCCCGCGCCCATTGCGGGTGCTCCCAAGGTTTCCGGCAAGGGCGTGCCTGTCATGCTGCAACTGGCGGACGGAAGCTGGATAGTTGGTTCCTCCGAGGGCTTGTACAAGTGGAACCGCTCCAACAACACCGTGGAGACCCTGGCCGCCGGCCCCGTGGCCGGCTATACGGTGGAATGCGGCGGCTTGCCGATTTCCAGCCGAGAGGGTGCACCAGCCTTGGAGATGCCCGCTTCCCTGGCGGAACGGCCCTTGTCGCTCAAGCAGTTCGCCAAGGACCTCCACACGGGAAAAATCTTGCTTGGCGCGGCCTCCGGCCCCTATGTGTTCGTGACCGGTCTCGTCTCCGTGATCTGTCTCCTGACGGGCTGGTTGATCGTCCGCCGCAGGAAGTGAGGCTTTTCCCTTGCTTCCGGAAAAGCGGGTTGCTATGCTGGAGTCATGATGAAAACAACGCTCTCCGCGCTCCTGCCGCTCCTGGCTTCGGTGTGTTCCGCGCTGACGCTGCCGGAGGCGGCCCGGCAGCAGGTTGGGGTGACGGTGGAGTATGACCCCGCCTATGTTTCCCTGGACTACCCCGGCGGGGATGTGCCGGCGGACCGCGGGGTGTGCACGGATGTGGTGATTCGCGCGCTGAGGCTGCTGAACCTGGATTTGCAACAGGCCGTGCATGAGGATATGAAAGCGCATTTCTCCGCCTACCCCAAGCTCTGGGGGCTCAAGCACCCCGATAAGAACATCGACCACCGCCGCGTGCCCAACCTGCAGACCTATTTCACCCGCCGCGGCTGGCAGCTGCCGGTGTCGACAAAAGCGGCGGATTACCGCCCCGGCGACCTCGTCACCTGCATGGTGGCCGGCAACCTGCCGCACATCATGGTGGTGAGCGACCGCCGCGCGCAGGACGGCACCCCGCTCGTTATCCACAATATCGGCAACGGCACGCAAGAGGAGGACTGCCTCTTTGCCTACCCCCTTACCGGGCACTACCGTCCCGCGCTGTGAGCCCCCAAACTGCAGGAAATCCCACGATGCCGCTGAAGGCGTGCGGGGTATTCAAGGCAAATTCTGCCGGGCGATATCCTATGTCATTCACCAACCGACGGCAACGCTGATTTGCACAATAGACTCGGAAGAATATATCCCTGATTTGTGTATGTTCCACGCATGAAACTGTGCGTGAAAACACATTTTGAAATTGACATGCAAGGCTAAAAGGTGGACAATAGGCCGTGCGTTTGCGAAAGTTTTTCATCAGGGGATTGTTCCCGTTGGCGGCGGTATTGCTGCCGGCGCTGTGCGCTGCGGAGGAAACCGCGTCCGTCACCTATCTGGCGCCGGGGGTGAGTTTGGAAAAAATCACGGACTCCACGCGGTTCTACGATGTAGGCAAGGGATCCGTATACTGGAACAGCCACTTGTCGACCACGGAGGAGCTGTACAACCGCACGGGGGATTTCTCCTTCATGGGGAAGCTGGGGGAGCGCTATGTCAAGCAACCGGAATTCAATCCAAATGCGTTCCAGGGGCTGGTAGCCGACCAATTCTCCAGCTGGTACAACGCGGGGTCCAATGCCATCCAATACTGGCAGGACTGCTACGCGCCGTTCTTCAAGAGGTGGGATCAGTGGCGCGATCTGCCGCAGGGTCTCACCTACGACAAGAACAACCTGGAGGCACTGGGCGGCACCCAGAGCCTAGAGGTGAACATGAAGTTCTACGGCAGCTGGTCGGACGTGGCGATCGGCGTCACCAATGCCTTTGATTGGTACATGAGCGGCAACAACGGCCCTGGCGGAGGCGGCTTCTTCAGAGAATACTACGACGGCATAGAAACCTGCAAGGAATGCGGCATCTACAATGAACAGGGCGTGGTGGACATGGATAAGGTGACATCGGGCATCTTCGAGTCCTTCGGTCTGGAACGGCAGGAAGGCGGCACCCTGAAGCCCGTGGAGCCGGGGCTCATCCCCACGCTCTCCGTCACGAACAATTCATCCGTCAACGTCCTCACCTGCTACGGTTTCACCCTGGGGGAGGGCGGCCTGGTGAATTCCCTCTACATCGCGGATTCGGGCGATGCGGAATACCGCATCGAGCACATCTACCTGAAGGTGGAGGCGGATAGCAAAGGCAACGAGCGCCTGCTGATATTCACGGACGAGGCATGCACAAAGGGCTGGCACGCCGACGGCCTCTTCAAGTGGGGGCTCACGGACATCTGCCACATCAACACACCCGACCAGCTGAAAGAGATGTACAACACACTCCACGACCCGGCCACACCGATGGAGTGGACTGGAGAAACCGAATACTGGTCCACCGACACCACTCTCGGATGGAACGTGAAAATCGGGGACGGAACCTACACCAGCGGCTACGAAAACGGACACCCCGTGCTGTTCACGGATGCCGCGTACGAGTTCAGAAACTATGTGAAGGGAGATGTCAATACCCCGCTCATGGAGGTGGTGAACGACGACTACGACTACAGGTTCCTGCTTAAGAAGGACGAGAAAAAGGGTACCCTGGAGCCCGGCACGCTCAAGATCGGCACGCTGGATAAGAGCGGCACGGGCGAGCTGCGTTTCATCAATGTCCCCCTGACGGTGGAAACGTGGCAAGTGCGGGAGGGCTCCGTCATCATCGAGGGAACCTCCGTCACCCTCGCCGACGCTACAATCGACGGCACGCTGGCCATCGTGGGCGAAAACTGCAAGCTCACCCTGGACTGCGACATCTCCGGTTCGGGCACCATCGTCCTGGGTGACAAGGCCCTGCTGGACTTTGGCGGCCACATCCTCTCCGGCTCTCTGGCCCTGGAAGGCTCCGCAGCCGATGAAAACGACCGCATAGGAAACGGCACCATCTTGGGCGACCTGATACTGGGCGACGGCGTCTCCTACACCTGGAGCAACGACAACCTGCTCCTGATGCGCAACGTTGCCCTGGGAAACAACGCCGCATTTGACATCTGCGAGCGCACCATCTCCCAATCCGTCATCCTGCAAGGCTCCGACGCTTCCGTAACGAACGGCATCGTCTCCGGCGACCTGATACTGGAGGATGGTGTCTCCTACACCTGGAACACGGAGGACGGCCTGCAACTCCAGGGCAACATCATCCTGGGTGACGGGGCCACGTTTAACTTCGGGGGTGAGACCTTCTCCAAATCTTTCACCATGAAGGGCTCCGCCACCATCGGCCACGGCACGTATGACGGCACCCTGACCGTGGCGGGGGACAGACGCCTGACCCTGCTGGAAGGAACCATCATCACGGGCGGCGTCACCTTGGAAGACGGTGCCGGGTTAGACATGGGCGGCAACACCTTCCACCTGGGAGAGCCCGCCAGCAATCGAGTAGTCCTGGGCGAAAACATCACCATCGGCAACGGCAAGCTGGAGGGTGCCCTGACCGTGGCGGGAGGCAAGTACCTGGCCCTGCTGGAAAACACCACCATCACGGGTGGCGTCACCATGCAAGACGGAGCCACCTTCGACATGGGCGGCAACACCTTCCACCTGGACGGTGACGCTGCAAACAAAGTCGCGCTGGGCAAAAACATCACCATCGGCAACGGCAAGCTGGAGGGCGCCCTGACCGTGGCGATGAACGAGAGCCTGACTCTGCTGGCAAACACCACCATCACGGGTGGCGTCACCGTGAATGACGGTGGCACCTTCGACATGGGCGGCAACACCTTCCACCTGGGCGGTGACGCCGCAAATAGAGTCGTACTGGGCCGCAACGCCACCATCGGCAACGGCATTCTTGAGGGAGACCTGACCGTCGCGGAGGGCAAGCGCCTCAGCTTGAACGGCGATCTCTCCGGCACGGGCACCATCACCCTAGAGAATCATGCCGTGCTGAACCTGCAGGGCAACGTCCTCTCCAACGCCGTCTCCATATCCCAATCAGAGATTTCCGCCGAGATTCACAACGGCACGCTCAACGGCGATGTGACCGTGGGAAAGAGAACAACACTTCACCTGAAAGGCACCATCTCCAGCGAGGGTGCCATTATACTGGGGGATGCGGCTGTTCTGGATTTGGTCGGCTGCACGGGCCTCTCCAATTCCGTCTCCCTAAGTGGTGATACAGCCTATATCCAGGGCAGCGTCAGCGGGTTCAATGGTCAGGTGACTGTGGGTGAGGGCAAGGAGCTTCGCCTGCGGGCTACCCTCTCCGGCACCGGGGCCATATCCTTGGGAGCGGGTGCCAAGCTGCGTTTGAACGGCTACCCATATTCCGGTTCCGTTAAAATGGGCAAAGGTGCCCTCATTACCCTGGACGAGTATGCGAACACCGCCATCTTGACACGTGAAGGCGTGGACAACGCAACTCTGGAAAATGTGTCCGTGGCCCTCGGAATGATTGCCGGAACAGACAGCTCTGCCCTTATGGACGGACTGTACATTGACCACAAGGAGCACGACTTGACACTCAAGGATCTCACCCTCACCGACAACAACTCCATCCTGGTGGGCGAGAACAACACCATCACGCTGAATCAGGTGAGCATCAAGCCCTCGGAGGAACACTTCGACCGCGAGAACCCACAGGACGGCGTGTATTATTTCGACCTGACCGACCTTTTCCACTGCTCCGTGGATATGGAGGAGGTGGTGTTCAAGGCCTCCGGCCTCACCCTGCCGCAGGGCTTCGATTTAGAAACCGGGGGCATCGGCTTCAAATTCGGGGAGGCTGTCAACATGGCCCAAGCCACGAATTTGACCATGCTGCTAGGCGGGTACGGCAGCCAAACCATGGACACGGACGAGCAAGGCAATCCCGTGTTCCGCAAGCTGGTACGCATCCCGGAACCCACAACGGGAACGTTGTCCTTGCTTGCGCTTGCCGCGCTGGCGGCAAGACGCCGCAAATGATTTACAATCTACAATTTACAATTTACAATTTGGAAAGTTAGGCGCGCTGCGCGCGCGTGAAACGCCCGCCCCGCCTGGCATCCTGCCAAGCGGGGCATTCCATAGTCGCGCGGCGCCGC
>CALCWC010000128.1 GCA_937905985.1 uncultured Verrucomicrobiales bacterium
CATCACGGCACCTTGTGGACTTTCACCACAGTTCGCGTATCGCGTCGGTCGTACGGAAAAAGCCCGCCTGGCGAAACGCCGGACGGGCTTTGTGAATTTCCCGCGCGCAGCGCGGCTCACTTTACAAATTGCCAATCGTCAATAGTCAATTGTAAATTCCTTTAGTCCTTTTCCTCTTCCAACGCGGCCTGGGCGGCGGCGATGCGGGCGGTGGGCACGCGGTAGGGGGAACAGGAAACGTAGGTGAGGCCGAGCTTGTGGCAGAACTTCACGGAGGCGGGGTCGCCGCCGTGTTCGCCGCAGATGCCGATCTTCATCTTGGGGCGGGTGCTGCGGCCCTTCTCCACGCCGATGCGCATGAGCGCGCCAACGCCACCCTGGTCAATGCTGGCGAAGACGTTGCGGGGGATGATTTCCAGATTCTGGTAGATGCCGAGGAAGGCACCGGCATCGTCTCGGCTCATGCCGAGGCCGGTCTGGGTGAGGTCGTTGGTGCCGAAGGAGAAGAACTCCGCGGTCTGGGCGATTTCATCCGCCGTGACACAGGCGCGGGGGATCTCAATCATGGTGCCGACCTTGTAGGAGATGCTGCGGCCCTTGGCTGCGAAGACCTCCTTGGCGACGCGGTCGATGATTTCCTTCTGGAGGTCGAGCTCACGCTTGAAGGAGACGAGGGGGACCATGATTTCGGGGTGGACCTCCACGCCGTCCTCCTCCTGGACCTCGATGGCGGCCTCCAGGATGGCGCGGGCCTGCATCTCGGTGATTTCAGGGTAGGCGATGCCGAGGCGGCAGCCGCGGTGGCCGAGCATGGGGTTGAACTCATGCAGCTCTGAGACGCGGCGCATGATGAGCTCCACGGGCATGTTCATCTTGTGGGCCAGGTCCAGCTGCTGCTCCTTGGTCTGGGGCAGGAACTCGTGCAGGGGCGGGTCCAGCAGGCGGATGGTGCCGGGGCGGCCGGCCAGGGTCTTGAAGATGCCCTTGAAGTCGCTCTTCTGGAAAGGCAGCAGCTTGTCCACGGCCTCCTTGCGGTCGTCGATGCGCTCGGAGAGAATCATGCGGCGCATGAAGTCGATGCGGTTGCCGCTGAAGAACATGTGTTCCGTGCGGCAGAGGCCGATACCGACGGCGCCGAAGGCAACGGCCACGGCGGCCTGCTCCGGGGAGTCTGCATTGGTGCGGACCTGCAGCTTGGTGGCCTTCTCACACCACTCCATCACGCGGGCGAAGTTGCGGTAGCTGCGGCTGTTCTCCGGCTTGCGGGTCTTGTTGATGAGCACCTGGATGATGGAGCTGGGCGCGGTGGGCAGCTTGCCGGCGTACACGAGGCCGGCGGTGCCGTCCAGCGAGAGGTAGTCGCCCTCGTTGTAGACCGTGCCGGCGATGGTGATGGTGCGCGCCTGATAGTCGATTTCCAAATCCTGCACGCCGCACACGCAGACCTTGCCCATCTGGCGGGCCACCAGGGCGGCGTGGCTGGAAAGGCCGCCGCGGGCGGTGAGGATGCCTTCCGCGGCAATCATGCCGCGCAGGTCTTCCGGGGAGGTCTCCAGACGCACCAGCAGCACCTTCTCGCCACGCTTGGTGGCATCAATGCAGCGCGCCGCGTTCAGGTAGATGCGGCCGGAAGCTGCACCGGGGCCGGCGTTTAGGCCGTGGGCAATCACCTTGGCCTCCGCGGCAGCCTTCTCGTCGAACACGGGCGCGAGCACCTGGTCCACCTGGTCGGCGGGGATGCGCTTCACGGCGGTCTTCCAGTCGATGAGCCCCTCGCGCTCCATCTCGCAGGCGATGCGGAAGGCGGCGATGCCGGTGCGCTTGCCGTTACGGGTCTGGAGCATGTAGACCTTGCGGTCCTGGATGGTGAACTCGAAGTCCTGCATGTCGCGGAAGTGGTCCTCCAGCTTCTTGCGGATGGAGCAAAGCTCCTCGTAGGCGGATGGCATAACCTCCGCGAGCTTGGAGACGGGGTCGGGCGTGCGCACGCCGGCCACCACGTCCTCGCCCTGGGCATTCATGAGGAACTCGCCGTAGAACTCGTTGACACCAACCGCGGGGTTGCGGGTGAAGGCCACGCCGGAGCCGGACTCGTTGGAGGTGTTGCCGAAGACCATGCACTGCACGTTGACGGCGGTGCCCCATTCTGCGGGAATGCCGTACTTCTGGCGGTAGGTGATGGCGCGCTCGTTGTTCCATGAGCCGAACACCGCGCCGATGGCGCCCTGCAGCTGCTCCCACGGGTCTGAGGGGAAAGCATGCCCGGTGCGCAGCAGCACCAGCTTCTTGAAGCGCTTCACCAGCTCCTGGCAATCCTCTGCCGTGAGCTGGGCATCGGAGATGTTCTTGCCGTAGCGCTCCACCTTCACCGCGTGGATGACGCTCTCAAACGGCTCCAGGTCCTCGCCGTCCTCCTTCTGCACGCCCAGCACCACGTCGCCGTACATCTGCACGAAGCGGCGGTAGCAGTCCCACGCAAAGCGCGGGTTGCCCGTGGCCTCTGCCATGGCCTTCACCGTATCATCGTTCAGGCCCAGGTTCAAAATCGTGTCCATCATGCCGGGCATGGACTCGCGGGCGCCGCTGCGCACGGAAACCAGCAGCGGCATCTCGTCCGAGGCGCCGAACTTGTGGCCCACCAGCTTCTCCATGCGGGCAATGCCCTCATGCACCAGACCATCCAGCTCCGCGGGGTAGCTCTTGTCATGGTCATAGTAGTACGTGCACACTTCCGTGGTGATGGTGAACCCCGGAGGCACCGGCAGGCCGATGCGGGCCATTTCCGCCAGGTTGGCGCCCTTGCCGCCCAGGAGAGGTTTCATGTTTCCGTTTCCATCGGCGCTTCCGCCGCCAAAATGATATACTATCTTTTCCATATTTTCCTTCTTTCTCAGTTAATGCAGTCTCGCGTGCGCGCAAGGTATAGGAACACCTCCCTTTTGTCAAGCGCTTTCCATGTCCTCCCGGCAAGGCCAACACCGCGGCGTGCAAGAAAAAGCTTCACATGGCGGGGGCTACATGGTAGACTGGTGGTGTACGGGAGAGGGGGGGCTGTTGCCCTCCCCTCCCGCTGCACCAACCCATCATCTAGCACCATGCGCGTTATTATCGAACCCGATTACGACAAGCTGTCCGCCTGGGCCGCCGACTATGTGGCCAAGCGGATCATCGAAGCCAACCCCACGCCGGAGAAGCCCTTCAAGCTCGGCTGCCCCACGGGGTCTTCACCCCTCGGCCTCTACAGGGCCCTCATCAAGAAGTACGAGGCTGGCGAGCTCTCCTTCGAGAACGTCGTCACCTTCAACATGGACGAATACGTTGCCCTGCCCGAGGAGCACCCCGAGTCCTACCACTCCTTCATGTGGACCAACTTCTTCTCCCACATCAACATCAAGAAGGAGAACGTACACATCCTCAACGGCAACGCCGCAGACCTGAAGAAGGAATGCGAGGACTACGAGAAGGCCATTGTGGAAGCCGGCGGCATCGACCTGTTCATGGGCGGCGTGGGTCCTGACGGCCACCTGGCCTTCAACGAGCCCGGTTCCTCCCTGACCGCCCCCACGCACATCGAGTCCCTGACCACGGACACCATCATCGCCAACAGCCGATTCTTCGACAATGACGTGAACAAGGTGCCCAAGCAGGCCCTGACCGTGGGCATCGGCACCGTGATGGCCGCCAAGGAGGTCCTGCTGGTGTGCAACGGCCACCACAAGTCCCGCGCGCTCGCCCACATCATCGACGGCAGCGTCTCCCACAAGTGGACGGCCTCCGCCCTGCAGATGCACCCCGCCGCCATCATCGTGTGCGACGAGGCCGCTTGCGGCGAGCTGAAGGTGGACACCTACAAGTACTACCTGGACAAGGAGCGCGACAACCTTATCTAATCACCGCTTCCCATCAAGCGCCCCCGTCCGTGATTCTGCGGGCGGGGGCGTTTTTGTTTGGAGCGCTGACGCCCTGCACACCTGAAAACGCCTTTACTTTGGGCGTGAGGCGGGTTAGAATGCGGAAAAGAATGGACACCGCGTTCGTACCAGAGAACTACTTTGCGCGCTACAGCGTGCCTGAGATATTCGGCACGGGGGAGGCGTGCGAGGTGGATTTGGGATGCGGGGACGGGGGCTTCCTGCTGGAGATGGCGGCGCACTACCCGGAGCGGAATTTCCTGGGAGTGGAGCGTCTTCTGGGGCGCATCCGCAAGGTGTGCCGGGATGCGGAGAAGCGCGGGCTGGCGAATGTTCGCGGGCTGCGCGTGGAGAGCCGCTACTTCCTGGAGTGGATGATGGCTCCCGGCAGCATCAGCCGCCTGCACTACCTTTTCCCGGACCCCTGGCCCAAGGAGAAGCACCACAAGAACCGGCTGGTGCAGGAGAGCTTCATCCCCGTGCTGCACCGAGCGCTGGCGGAGGAGGGCGAGATGCTGTTCAAGACCGACCACGAGGAATATTTCCAGTGGGTGTGCGAACTGATGGAGGCCTCTCCCCTGTTCACCCGCGCGGAGTGGAACGCCGATTTCTACCCCAAGACCGATTTCCAGAAGCAATGGGAGGCCATGGGCAAGCCCATTTTTGCCGCCAGATTCATCAAGAGCCATGTCGTTTGATTTACACAGCACGGATCCCTCCGGTGCCCGCCTGGGCACCCTGCACCTACCCCACGGGGATGTGCAGACGCCCATCTTCATGCCCGTGGGCACGCAGGGCACGGTGAAGACCCTGCACCCCGCCGAATTGGAGGAACTGGGCGCGCAAATCATTCTGGGCAACACCTACCACCTCTGCCTGCGCCCCGGCGACGAATCCATCCGCAACCTGGGCGGGCTGCACACCTTCGCCGGCTGGAACAAGCCCATGCTCACGGACAGCGGCGGCTTCCAGGTGTGGAGCCTTGCCAAGCTGCGTAAAATCACGGAGGAGGGCGTGCGCTTCTGCAACCACATCGACGGCGCGTACATGATGCTCTCCCCGGAGCGCAGCATGGAAATCCAGGCCAACCTGGGCAGTGATATCGCCATGCTGTTCGACGAGTGCCCGCCCTACCCCTGCGACCGCAGGTACGCGGAGAAATCCCTGGGCTACACGCTGCGTTGGGCCAAGCGCTGCAAGGCTTGGGTGGACGAGCACCAACCCATGAGCGGACCCGGCCTGCAGCAGCATTTCGGCATTGTGCAGGGCTCCGTGTACGCGGATCTCCGCAAGGCCTGCGCGGAGGAGCTCGCCGCCATGGACTTCGACGGCTACGCCATCGGCGGCGTCTCCGTGGGCGAGCCGGAGGAGGAGATGCTCCGCGCCATTGAGAACACCGCCCCCCACCTGCCGCAAGACAAGGCGCGCTACGCCATGGGCCTGGGCACCCCCGTGCAAATCCTGGAGATGATCGAGCGCGGGGTGGACATGTTCGACTGCGTGATGCCCACGCGCCTGGCGCGCCACGGCATCGCCATGACGCCGGACGGCCCCATGCACATCAAGAACGAGCGCTGGAAGAACGACACCAAGCCCATCGACCCCGAGGGGCATCCGCACGTGAACCGCTTCTCTCGCGCGGCGGTGCGGCACTTCTTCCGCGCGGGGGAGATGCTGGCACTGCGCCTGCTCTCCTTCCAGAACCTCCACTTCTACCTCCGGCTCATGGCGCAAGCGAGAAGCGCCATCGCGGCCGGTCAATTCGCTGCCTTCAAGAGCAGCTTCATCTCGCGATACCAAGCTAACGACATACAATGAACACCATGTTATTCCTGGCAGACGGCGCCCCGCAGGGCGGTGGCATGAGCGGCATCATCTCTATTGTCCTCATCTTCGTCATCATGTACTTCATCCTCTTCCGCCCCCAGCAGAAGCAGCAGAAGGAGCTCCGCGAGCGGCAGAACAACCTCAAGGTCGGTGACAAGGTGGTCACCGCAGGCGGTATCTACGGCATCATCCGCGAGGTGATGGACGCCGCCGTCAAGCTGGAAATCGCCCCCAACACCGTCATCAAGATCGCCAAGACCAGCATCGTCTCCCTGGTGAACAAGGACGGTTCCGCGGAAATCCCGCAGAAGTGATTTTTCCAATCGCGTTTCCCGCGAAACGTGCAAGAGGTCTACACAGCGGACGCCGCACTGGCGGCTGACACCGCGTCTTACGCTGCGCGGCTGGCGGTGGTGGGCAATCCCATTGCCCATTCCCGCTCGCCGCAGATGCAGCTGGCCGCGTTGCGCGCCGCCGGAATTCCCGGCACCTATGTGCGCGTGCTGGCGGAACGCGAGGGAAACGACTTCGAGCGCACCCTCTCCTCCCTGCAGCGCATGGGGTTCTGCGGGCTGAACGTCACCGTGCCGTTCAAGTACCGCGCCTATGCCGCCGCAGATTGCAGCGGCGACCCGCTGGCTACCCTCTGCGGCAGCTGCAACACCCTGGCCTGGCGCAACCGGTGGGTGGGCTGGAACACAGACGGCCCCGGGTTCGCCCGCGCCATCCGCGAATGGTGCGGGAGCGAGCTCTCGGAGCTGCGCATCGTGCTCATGGGAGCATGCGGCGGCGCGGGCAGCGCGCTCGCCTGCCAATGCGCCCTCGCCGGCTGCAGGCAGCTCACGCTGGTGAACCGCCCCAAGCCCGCCCTGCAGGAACTGGAGAGAAAACTCTCCCCCCACGCTCCCGTGCAGGCCGTGGCCGTGGGTGAGGACGACGCTCGCCGCGCCGCCGTGCAGCAGGCCGATCTGGTGGTGAACGCCACCTCGCTCGGTCTCAACGAGGGCGATGAGCTGCCCCTGCCCGCGGATTGGCTCACCCCGCGCCAATGGGTGTACGACATTGTCACCCACCCCACTCCCCTCCAGGCCGCCGCCCGCGAACGCGGCTGCCAAGCCGCCGACGGCCGCGCCATGCTCCTCTGGCAAGGCGCCTTCGCCTTTGAAAAATGGTTCGGCTCCCTGCCCGACACCGCCGCCATGCGCGCCGCGTTGGAGAATTGCTAACGCGTGGATGATACAGACGGGCATTGACATGCGCGCGCGCGTGGGGCATACTGCGGGCATGTTAAACCTATACGATACACAGTCGGGGGCAATGAAGCCCGTGGAGGCGGAAGACGGCAAGACGCTGCGCTTCTACTGTTGCGGACCGACGGTGTACGCGGCGGCGCACATCGGCAATTTCCGCACGTTTGTGGTGCAGGACGTGTTCCGGCGCGTGGTGGAGCTTGGCGGGTTGCGCACCAAGCATGTGCGCAACATCACGGACGTGGATGACAAGACCATCCGCAATTCCCAGGCGCAGGGCATACCGCTGCAGGAATACACGGCGAAGTGGACGGAGAAGTTCCATGAGGACTGCGCGGCGCTCAACTGCCTGGTGCCGCATGTGGAGCCGAGCGCCGTGGGCCACATTGCCGAGCAGCTCGACATTGTGCAGAAGCTCATGGAGAAGGGCCACGCCTACCAGAGCGAGGACGGCTCCGTGTACTTCCGCATCTCATCCTACGCCGACTACGGCAAGCTGGCGCACCTGGACCGCCAGACCCTCGATTTGGGCAAGACCGCGGAAACGCGCGCCGACGTGGACGAGTACGACAAGGACAGCGTGGCGGATTTCGTGCTGTGGAAGGCGCGCCGCCCGGAGGACGGCCCCAACTACTGGGACTCCCCGTGGGGCGAGGGCCGCCCCGGCTGGCACCTGGAGTGCTCCGCCATGAGCCACAAGTACCTCGGCGACACGTTTGACCTGCATTCCGGCGGCGTGGACCTGGTGTTCCCGCACCATGAGAACGAGATAGCGCAGAGCCGCTGCGCATGCGGCGGAGAGAGCGCGCGCCACTGGTTCCACGTGACGCACCTGCTGGTGGACGGGGCGAAGATGAGCAAGAGCCTGGGCAACATGTACACGCTGGACCAGCTGCAGGAGATGGGCTACGCGCCCGCCGCCCTGCGCTATGTGCTGGCGGGTGCCTACTACCGCCGCCCGCTCAACTTCACCCTCGCCGGCATGAAGGACGCCACCAGCGCCCTCAACAAGCTCGGCCGCTTCGACAAGGAGCTCGCCAAGGCCGCAGGAAACGCCGCCAAGGAACCCACCTACCGCGACCTCATCAAGAACCGCCCGGAGGCCGGCCCGTTCCAGCCCGCATGGGACAGCTTGGAAGACGACCTCAACACGCCGGAGGCCCTGGGCCACGTGTTCAGCGCCATCAAGGGCGTGAAGCCCGCGGAGATGGACGCCACACAGGCCACCGAGCTGTGGCGGCAGTTCCGCCTCATCACAGAGGCGCTGGGCTTGCAGCTGCCGGATCCCGATGCGGATATCGAGGTGCCGGAGGACATCCGCGCCATTGCGGAGGAGCGCTGGGCCGCCCGCGCCGCCAAGGACTGGGCGAAGGCGGACGAGCTGCGCGCCAAGCTCGCTGAGCTCGGCTGGGGCATGAAGGACGGCAAGGAAGAATACAAACTGACCAAAATCTGATTATGGAAAACAACGTCACCATTCTGGGCAAGCACACCGCATTTGTGGGTTCTCCCGATGATGCGAAGCTGGAAGCGTTCCCGAACCGCACGCCGGGCAGGCCGTACAAAATCACGCTGGACACGCATGAATTCTCGTCGCTGTGTCCCGTGACGGGCCAGCCGGACAGCTGCCACCTCACCATCACGTACAGCCCCGCGGAAAAGTGTGTGGAAACCAAGAGCCTGAAGTACTACCTGGCCTCCTACCGCAACTATCCCGCATTCAACGAACAGGTGGTCAACCGCATCCTGGATGACCTGGTGGCCGCCATCTCTCCCGCGTGGATGATGGTGGAGGGTCGCTTCGGCATGCGCGGCGGCATCCAGCTCACCTGCACCGCAGAGCACCAGCCGGAAAACAGGCTGCCCTGATTGTCCATGCTGCGCGCGCTCAAAGTAGCCTGTCTGGTGCTGCTGGCAGCCGTGGTGCTGCCCTGCCCTGCGGCATCGGGCCCGGTGCCCGCCAAGCTGAAGGGCAAGGTGGTGCGCGTGGCGGACGGTGACACCGTGACCATCCGACTCAAGGACGGCACGCAGGAGAAAATCCGCTTCTACGGCATCGACGCCCCGGAGAGCGACCAGGACTACGGCGACAAGTCGCGGGAGAAACTGGTATCGCTCATCGACGGCAAGACCATCACGGTGAAAACCCACAGGCGTGACCAGTACGACCGCGTGCTGGGCGACGTCTACCTCGGCAAGAAGGACATCGGCCTCATCATGGTGAAGGAGGGTTGCGCGTGGCACTATGACTACTACGCGCCGGAGCTCACCGAGCTGGAGGAGGCGCAAAAGCAGGCGAAGAACGCCAAGAAGGGCCTCTGGAACGTGGAGGGCGAGCCGACCGCGCCATGGGATTTCCGCCGCGGCGGCAAGACCGCCGACAACAAGCCGCAGAAGGACCCCGCCGCCGATGTGGTGCCGGATTCCGGCAAGATATACGGCCAGGTGGTGCGCGTGACGGACGGCGACACGCTTACCGTGCGCATGGAAAACGGGCGTGAGGAAAAGGTGCAGCTGCTGGGCATCGACGCCCCTGAAATGGACCAGGAGTACGGGCGGGAGGCACGGCAGAAGCTTTCCCAACTGGTGCAGGGCAAGCATGTGGATGTGGTCTTCCCCGGCCGCGAGGGGCTGGGGCGCATCAACGGCAAGGTCTACTTCCGCGACCAGTACATCAACCTCATCCTGGTGCAGGAGGGATGCGCCTGGCACTCCGAGAAATACGGGCCCGACGAAGCCGACCTGCGGGAGGCCCACCAACAGGCCAAAGAGGCCAGGAAGGGGCTCTGGACCAACCCGAACGCCCTGGAACCCTGGAAACACCGAAACCAACATTGACTCACCATGAAGGTAGCTGTACTTCTTTCCGGCGGACTTGATTCCACCACCGCGCTGCACTGGGCGAAAAACCGGCACGAGGTGGCCTGCGCCATAGCGTTCGACTACGGCAGCAACCACGGCAAGCGGGAACTGGCGTGCGCGCGCCACCAGGCGGAATCGCTGGGCGTGCCGTACCGAGAAATCGACCTCACCGTGCTGAAACCGCACCTGGCCAGCGCCCTGCTGAGCGGCGCAGACGCCATCCCCACGGGCGACTACGCGGAGGAGAATTTAAAGCAGACCGTGGTGCCGTTCCGCAACGGCATCTTCCTGGCCATTGCCGCGGGCGTGGCGGAGAGCGCGGGCGCGGAGGGGTTGGTGATTGCCGCCCACGCGGGCGACCACGACCTGTATCCCGACTGCCGCTCTGAATTCATGGACGCCATGGGCGAGGCCATCCGCCTGGGCACCTACGCGCAGCTTCAGGTGCTGGCACCCTTCATCCACGCAAGCAAGGGAGAGATAGCCGCGCAGGGCGCACAGCTGGGCGTGGACTTCGCGCACACGTACTCCTGCTACCGCGGTGGAGAGAAGCACTGCGGCCAGTGCGCCACCTGCCGCGAGCGGAAAGAGGCCTTTGCCGCCGCCGGAATCCAAGACCCCACACTTTACCAATCCTGACACACGCCATGCCTTCCGTCCTCATCAAAACCTACGGCTGCCAGATGAACGAGCGCGACTCCGAACAGGTCGCCAGCATGTTCCTCTCCGGCGGGTACACCCTCACCAAAGACGAGGCCGAGGCCGACGTCATCCTCATCAACACCTGCGCCGTGCGAGAGAAGGCGGAGCTCAAGGCCCTCGGCAAGATGGGGCTGCTCTGCGCGCGCCCGGAGGCCAAGCCCTGGGTGGTGTACGGCTTCATGGGCTGCATGGTGCAAAGCCGCGCCCAATCGCTCTTCCGAGACATCAACCGGCTGGACGTGGTGACAGGCACGCGCCAGTACCACAACGTGTACGGCATCTGCAACCGCCTGCTCAAAAGCCGCCTGGGCATGGGGCTCACCGAGCCCTTGCAGCGCGGCGCGCACATCTGCGAGGTGGGAGAGGTGGAGGGCTTCCAGAACGAGATACGCGACCACCTGCCGCCCTCCGGCGGCTGCACGGCCTTCGTCTCCATCATGCAGGGCTGCGAGATGCGCTGCTCCTACTGCATCGTCCCCAGCACGCGCGGCGCGGAATGCAGCCGCCCCGCCGCGGACATCATCCAGGAGGTGCGCGAACTGGTGGACCGCGGCGTGAAGGAGGTGACCCTGCTCGGGCAGATTGTGAACCGCTACGGCAAGGAGGAACCCGCCGTCAACGGCCGCGGCGCCTTTGTGCGCCTGCTGGAGAGCCTGCACGACATCGATGGCCTGGAGCGCCTGCGCTTCACCTCGCCGCACCCCATCGGCTTCCGCGAGGACCTCGTCAACGCCTACACCTACCTGCCGAAGCTGTGCAGCCACATCCACTTCCCGATGCAGAGCGGGAGCGACCGCATCCTGCAGCTCATGCGGCGCCCGTACAAGAACGAGAAGTACCTGCGCCTGTGCGATGCCATGCGCGAGGCGCGCCCGGACCTGGCCATCACCACGGACATCATTGTGGGCTTCCCCGGCGAGACCGACGAGGACTACCAGCAGACCAAGGCCGCCGTGGAGCGCGTGCAGTTCGACAACGCCTTCGTGTTCCAGTACTCCCCGCGGCGCGACACCGTGGCCGCCGCCATGCCGGACCAAATCTGCCTGCGCGTGAAGGAGGAGCGCAACCACGACCTGCTGGAAACGGTGAACCGCATTGCCGCCGCCCGCAACATGGCGCTGGTGGGCACGGAGCAGAGCATCCTGGTGGAGGGGCCGAGCAAGAACAACCCCGACAGGCAGCAAGGAAGGTCCTCTCAAAACAAGCCGGTGATTATACAGAAAGGCAAGGCGGAGGTGGGGACGATTGTACCGGTGCGGATTACGGAATGTACGGGGTTCACGCTTTATGGCGAAGTGGGTAATTAGGATTAAGATTAGGATTAAGATTAGGATTAAGATTAGGATTAGGATTAGGATTAGGATTAGGATTAGGATTAGGATTATGAAAGCGATTCTTGTTGGATTGATGATGGGGCTGTCTGTGGTGATGGCGGGGGAGTTTCCTTGGAGCGATGCGCCTGGGGCGGAGCTGAAGGCGGCGAGCGTGGAGCCGGACCGCGTGTTCACCGAGGATCCGTGCGACTGGCGGCCTGTTCTCACGCCCATGTGCAAGGAGATGGTGAAGGACTGCAAAACCGCGCGGGAGGCCGTGCTGGCGCTTGCCACCCAGCTGCCCAAGGCCACGGGCGTGTACTACACCACCGAACGCCGCCGGGCGGACATGAACGCGCTGGAGGCGCTGGCGGAGAAGAAGGTGTCGTGCACCGGGCAGAGCATCCTGCTGGTGTGCGCGCTGCGGTCGGTGGGCATCCCCGCGCGCGTGTGCGGGCTGCTGTCCTGGCACCACATCCAGGGCAACCACACCTGGGCGGAAGCCTGGTTCGACGGCGAGTGGCACATGATCGAGTACAACGAAAAGGATTTCAACAGCGCGTGGGTCATGAGCTATATCGGCATGCTGGACCCCGACCGCAACGCCCTGGAGCGCATCAAGGCCGCCACGCCCGATGGCAAGGACTTTTTCTACCCGCCCGTGCTGGCCAAGCAGATTGGCAAGGAGCCCGTGGCTTCGGAGGACGTGACCGCACGCTACCTCAAGCTCTCCCGCGCCTGGCACGAGCAGAAGGGCCAGCCCGCCAACGTGCAGCGCCTCATGGTGAACATCTCCCCGCGCACGGAGGAGGCCCTGCCCATCGTGCTGCTGGACGAGTCCGGCAAGGAGGTGGACAAGGCCACCCTGCCCACCCTCAAAGACGATGCCAACAAGTTTGCCGAGCTCAACCTGCCCCGCGAGGGCAAATTCCAAATCCGTATCGCAGACTCCCCGCAAACCATCCCCGTCCAGGCCACGGAAAACGCCGTGCAGATGATGACGCTGCAGGCAAAATAGAAATAAGGCACTTATTTCTCCCAGCGCTTGTGCTGCATGGCGTCCTTGGCGGCCGCAGCGGAGTCGGGGGAGCAGTTGTAGACAGCCTGGTAAGCCTTTGCCATGGTGGCGTTGTGCTTCTGCATGTACAAGTAGACGGCATAGTGGCGCTGGTCGGCGGGGGCTAGTTTGGCGATTGCGGCCTTGGTGAGCTGCTTTGCTTTGTCCATGGGGATATTGTGCGCGCGGGCGGGTTTGGTGGCAAGTGCCGATATAGCACGTTTGGGGGTGTACAGTATTCCCAATACTGTAGGTCAAGCCCAATCCGGCAAATAATTGCTGTTCAGGCGTTTTTTGCATCGGCGGGTTGTCTCTCCCAGCCGCGCCGCCGCACACGCCACCCTGCTGCAAAACCCGCCGCCACTAGGCTTCCTCGCCCTTGGCAAGCCTACAGTATTGGGAATACTATAATCATCCGCATGCGGGCACAGTTGCGTCCGTACCTTTATTAACCATCATCAAAGAACAACAATGAAAAACACATTATACCTCTCAATCCTCGCTGCCGCCCTGCTGGGTGGGCAGGTGTTCGCTGCGGACGCAATCCTCACCGAAGTGGGAGGCTACAACGATCACTCGGGCTATAACTACTACGGCAAGAGGAACAACTCCGGCGAGGTAAAAGGCTATAATGTCACCGTTTCCGCTTCCGAAACCGGCTCCGACTTGAGCCGAGCAAATGTGTATGGCGGCAGTGCCGGCACAGCGGCCGCCAACAACAAAATCACTATGACCAGTGGTCAGGTGCAGAGTTTGTACGGAGCCGAGGGAAAAACCACTGTCTCCGGGAATACCGTTATCATGACCGGAGGCAAAGTTACTTCCTCCCTGCGTGGCGGCCATTCCATCGCAGATAAAACGGAGCTTGTAACGCCGCTTGTTGAAAAGAACGTTGTCATTGTAGCGGGAGACTGTGAACTCACCACTGCCCAACTATACGGCGGGTATTCTTCGCACGGCGATGCCAAGGACAACAAGGTCTATCTGGTGGGCAAAGGGGCCACCGCCATCATTGCGGACGCCCAGGGAATCACGAGTACATACACTGGCGGCAACATCAAGTTGAAGGCGGTTTACGCCGGAACTGGAGAGGGCACCCTCGCCAACAACTCCATAGACATCTACGGCACCGGCATTACCGTCTCTAATTATGTGGACAAGATGCAGATCCTCAACTTCCATATCTCGCAAAACCAGATTGGCGGAGAGGACAGCATGCTTACCCTCACCACCTATGGCATGAATCTCACCAATGTAACCATTGGCATCCAGGATGTGAATGTGGATGTGCAGGCTTGGACCCCCGGCACCACGGTCACTCTGGTGCAGCTGGATAAGGATAACAGAACTATCACGGGTATCGAAAGCGGCCAGGAGGTGGACATCAAGCGAGACGACAAGGTGGTTGCCAAAGGCCAGCTGGTGCTCAGCAACGACAACAAGACGCTCTCGCTGAGCATTCCCGGCAGCGTGCCGGAGCCGACGACCGGCACGCTGGGTCTGCTGGCGCTGGCGGGGCTCTGCATCCGCCGGAGAAAGTAAGGTTTACCTTGTAGGTATTTTCCCCGCCCCGCTTGGCCTTGGGCCTTGCGGGGCGGGATTTTTTGTTGGCGGGTGCTGACGTGGTGGGTAAGCATGCCGACTGCTTATCTAGGAATCAAAATGAAATATTGCTTGACTTTTCCGTGGAGTGAGCCAGGATACATCCATCGCCGTGGATAAGTCTGTGCAAACAGATGAAGGTTCCACTTCCTAGCGCCGCCCATAGCTCACAAAAGCTATGGGCGGACATCATTTTAAAACATGTCAGCATTTGGTCCACCTCTCTCCATTCCAGCACTTGCTCAACTACTCATTGAGCAAGGCTTGCCGCCCAGTGACCGAGATCTCATTGAAAAAACTGCTTTGAACACCCGCTTTGGCGGAGCTAGCATCATTTTCTCTCCCAGCGCTTGTGCTGCATGGCGTCCTTGGCGGCGGCCATTTCTGCCTTGTGCTTGCTGGGGCCTTCCGCGGTGCCGAGAAGGATGCCACACCAGGTGACGGTGGCGCGGAACGGGCCCAGGCCCGCATCCTCGCCCACAGCCTCCACGGCGTACTCCGGGCCGCAGTTGTTGATGGCCTGCAGGGTTTCCAGCAGCGCACCCTTGTAGTTGACGGCGGTCAGGCTCTCCGCGCGGTCCAGGCTGTCGCTCAGCAAGGCGAGCGAGACCTTTCGGGCGGCGGGGTAGCCGGAATCCATCATCACGGCGCCGATGACGGTTTCAAAGGTGTTGGCGAGGACGGAGGGCGTGTTGCGGCCGCCGCTTTTCTCCAGTTGGGGGCTCATGGCCAGCTGGTCGCCCCAGCCGAGGGCACGGCACAGGCCCGACAGGTGCTGGCGGCTCACCACCGCGGAGCGCATCTTGGTGAGCTGCCCCTCGTCCGCCTTGGGGAAGCGGGAGAACAGCTCACGGCTCACCACCAGCTCCAGCACGGCATCCCCCAGGTACTCCAACCGCTCATAGGCGATATTGGTGCTGCGCTTCTGGTCCACGCTGGGGTGGGTGAGCGCCTGCTCCAGCCAGGCGGCATCCGCGAAAGTGTAGCCCAGGCTCTTTTCCAGCACGTCTCTCTGCATGCGCATACTGTACCACACCGCGCCGCTGGCGGCGAACATTTTTTCAGAAGGGCGCGCTATGTGCTTGACAGGTGGCGGTGAGTGGTGACAGAATGCGGCTTAAATGAACAAACCTCTTCTTTCCATTGCTTTGTTGGCCGCGCTGCTGGGTGCCCCCGCGTACAGCCAGGATGCCGCCCCCGCCGCCGATAATACTCCCGATACAACAGCCGAGAAGCCGGCCAAGCCCAAGCTCTCCCCCGAGGAGCTCAAGGCGGAAAGAATCAAGAAGAAGTCCGAGAGCCTGAAAATCAAGTGGTACACCGACGAGGAAAAGGCGTTCAAGGATGCCCAGAAATACAACCTGCCGGTGTGGGTGCTGTACTCCAATCCCGCCACGTGCGGCGTGTGCCAGGCGCTGGACAAGCACATCATCAACTCCCGCAAGCTCAAGTCGGCCAAGGGTATCTGCATCGGCTACCGTTCCGTTTCCCCGCTGCCCAAGTACAAATGCGACAAGGGCATGCCGATGGGCGCGCTGGTGGAGCCGAGCGGCAAATTCATCTGCCACCTGAGCTACAATCCCAACATGACGCCGGACATGTACATTGAGAAAATCACCAACGCGCGCATCCAGCTCCAAGAGGGCAAGGATGCCCCGCTGGTGCATGACGGCAAGAAGATTCCCCCTCCCCCCACCAAGTAAGTGATGAAAGGCGCCATCCTTGCACTCTCCCTTTGCCTGTGCGGCATCACCGCCGCGCAGGAGTCTCCCGCCCCCGCGACTTCCGCGGAGGTTTCCGAAGAGCAAAGGGACCAGCAGCTGCTGGATTCCTACGCCACCCGGCCCACGCTGGAAAACGCCGCGCGAATCCTGTCGCTCTCGACCCTGAACGACGAGAACGGCACGTACCGCGCGGGGTTCTGCAGCCAGCTGATACGGCAGCACAGCGCGCACCTGAACGAGCTGCTGGAGAAGGCGGGCGGTGGGGATTCGCCGGCCATCCGCATGCACATCTGCATCTGCTGCTGGCTGGCGGACACCCCGGAGAGCAACCAGGCCGCCGCAACCATGCTGAAGCACGACCCCATCATGGAGGCGTGGTCCCGCATCAAGCCCGACTCTCCCAAGCCGGATTTCACCAAGCTGGAGGAGCTGTCGTCCTCCCCCATGGAGGCCATGGCGCTGGATATGGCGTGGGGCGCATACGATGCCACGCGCAGCCGCGACATCCTCTGCTCGTTCATCCGCTGCGGCACCCGCACCGCCGCGCCGGAAAAGCCCCGCAAGCTCTGGATGGTGACGGAGGAGCAGCGGGTGCAGGCGCCAAAAGTCCCCGATGGGAAGGACATTGTGTCCATGGCCGCCAAGTGGAGCGTGCTGAGCCGCGCGAAGGCGGATGCCTCCTTTGCCGCGGAGGTTCAAGCCTGCCTTTCCACCATGCCGGAGGATGTGCAGACGCGCTGGAAAGAACCCCTGCCGGACCATCCGCAAAACGAATCCGAATACACCCCCAATCCCGAATCCAACAAGCCATGACCATGCGTTCCGCACTTCCCCTGTTGCTTGCAGCAGCCATGCTGCCGGCCAGTGCCCAAGACAAGCCCGCCGCGCCCGCTGCACCCGCCGCGCCTGCGGTTCCGGCCGCTGCAGCAGACTTGCAGCCGGAGGTGAAATCCTATGTCATGCTGGTGACCGCCGCCATCATGGAGAAGACGGCGGAGCTGTACGAGCAGGGCGCGGAGGGCGACATCAAGCGCATGCTGGGGGAGGTTTCCGCCGTCAACATGGCGGTTTCCACAGACAAGCTGCCGGAGACGCACCGCGCGTACCTGGCGGAGCGGCACGCCGTGCTGCGCACTGTGGTGCAGGAGGTGCAGGCCTTGGAAAATGCCACGGATGAGGCCGCGAAGGCCGTGGTGGCCGCCCACCAGGAGGAGTTCAAGGCCATTGACGCCAAGTACCCGGAACCCGCAGCCGCCCTCAACGAGCGCATGCTCAACAAGACCGCGCACGAGCTCATGCTCCAGGGTAACATCGGCGCGCAGGCCGTTGCCCACGTGATGGCGCACCCGGACATTTCCGCCAAGGGCCAGAAGGCCACCATGATTGCCTACTACAAGGAGGCGGCCCGACTGCTGCGCGAAGCGGCCCGCCTTTAATTGCCGAAATAGTCGATTGTGATTGACTAACGGGCGCGCGGACTGTACAATCTCCGCGCTATGACAGATTTGCCGAAGGCTTACGAACCCGCAGAGGTTGAGGAAAAGTGGCAGTCCCGCTGGATGAGCGAGGGTTGCTTCCATGCAGACCCACATTCTTCCAAGCCTGCCTACAGCATTGTCATACCCCCGCCCAACGTGACGGGCGTACTCCACATGGGGCACGTGCTCAACAACACCATCCAGGACATCCTGGCCCGCCGCGCGCGGCAGGAGGGCAAGGAGGTGCTCTGGCTGCCCGGAACGGACCACGCGGGAATTGCCACCCAGGCCCGCGTGGAGAAGGAGCTGGCCAAGGAGAACCCGCCCCGCACCCGCTACGACGTGGGCCGCGAGGACTTTGTGAAGATGGTGTGGGAGTGGAAGCAGAAGCACGGCGGCATCATCATCAAGCAGCTCAAGAAGCTCGGCTGCTCCTGCGACTGGGAGCGCGAGCGCTTCACCATGGACGAGGTGTTCGCCCCGGAGGTGGCGCGCGCCTTCACGGAACTCTTCAAGCAGGGCCTCATCTACCGCGGCCGCCGCATGGTCAACTGGGACCCCGTGCTCCGCACCGCCCTTTCCGACGAGGAGGTCATCATGACCCCCACCCACAGCAAGCTCTACACCATCCGCTACAAGCTGGCGGACGGCTCCGGCCAGCTGCTGGTGTCCACCACGCGCCCGGAAACCATCATGGCCGACGTGGCGGTGGCGGTGAACCCCAAGGACCCGCGCTTCTCCCACCTTATCGGCAAAACAGTTATCCGCCCGCTCGTGGAGCGTGAGATACCCATCATCGCCGACGACCATGTGGAGATAGACTTCGGCACGGGCGCGCTGAAAATCACGCCGGCGCACGACCGCACGGACTTCGAGGTGGGCATGAAGAACAACCTGGAAATCATCGACGTGCTCACCGCGGACGCGCACATCAACTGCCCGGAATGCCCGGAGCTGCACGGCTTGGACCGCGAGGTGGCGCGTGAGAAATCCATTGAGCTCATCAAGGCCAAGGGCCTGCTGGAAAAGGTGGAGAACTACGACAACAACGTGGGCGTGAGCCAGAGGTCCGACGTGCCCATCGAGCCGCGCCTGAGCATGCAGTGGTTCCTGAAGTACCCCTGCGTGAAGGAGGCCGCGGACGCCGTGGCCAACGGCGACATCACCTTCCGCCCCGCCCGCTGGGCCAAGACCTACGCCCACTGGCTGGAGGGCATCCAGGACTGGTGCATCAGCCGCCAGCTCTGGTGGGGCCACCGCATCCCCGTGTGGTACCGCAAGGACAAGGCCCGGCAGCTGCAGGAGGCCACCAAGCTGGACAACGAGGACGCCGCCGCGGGCGACATCTACGTGGGCGTGGAACCGCCCGCCGATGCGGAGAACTGGGTGCAGGACGAGGACGCGCTGGACACCTGGTTCAGCAGCTGGCTGTGGCCCTTCGCCACCATGGACAAGGAATGCCTGGCCAAGTTCTACCCCACCACGGATTTGGTGACCGGGCCGGACATCATCTTCTTCTGGGTGGCGCGCATGATCATGGCGGGCTACCGCTTTGCGGGCGGCAAGCCGTTCTCCAACGTGTTCTTCACCTCCATCGTGCGCGACCTGCTGGGCCGCAAGATGAGCAAGAGCCTGGGCAACAGCCCGGACCCGCTGGACCTCATCGCCAAGTACGGCGCAGACGGCCTGCGGTTCGGCCTGATGCGCATAGCGCCCACCGGCACGGACGTGAAGTTCGACGAGAAGCAGATCGAGGAAGGCAAGAACTTCGCCAACAAGCTCTACAACGCCGCGCGTTTCCGCATGATGCAGGGAGAGGCCACCACAGAGCCCGCGCCCAAGTTCACCGCGGTGCACATCGATATCCTCTCCAAGCTCAAGAAACTGCACGCGGAGGTGGCGGACGCCCTCTCCAAGTACGAGTTCAACACCTACACCCAGGCCCTTTACTCCTTCTTCTGGAACGAGTACTGCTCCCTGTTCCTGGAGGCCGTGAAGAACGACCTGCGCGAAGGCGAGCCCGCCGTGAAGAACGCCACCCTGTTCACCATGGACACGGTGCTGCGCCACTACCTGGCGCTGCTGGCACCCATCATGCCCCACATCACGGAGGAGCTCTGGGCCAGCCTCGGATTCGCCGCCCGCAAGGACGGCAAGCCCCTCATGAGCACAGAGCTGCCCTGCGCGGACTCCCTGCTCTCCGGGCTGGACGATACCGACGTCTCCAAGGCCTGCGCCATGGCAACCGCACTCTACGAGACCGCCAACCGCGCACGCAACCTCAAGGCCGAGTACGACCTCGCCACCAACAAGAAGGTGCGTCTCGTCATCAAACCCGCCCTGCCGCTGGACGACGACCTGTGCGCGCGCCTGGCCCTGCTGGCCGGAGCCCAGTCCGCCACGGCGGATGCGGCATACGAGGCTCCCAAGGGCACGCCCACGGCGCTCACACCGTTCGGCGAGCTGTTCCTGCCGCTGGAAGGTCTGGTGGACGTGGAGGCCGAGCGTACCCGCCTGGGCAAGGAGATTGAAAAGATCACCAAGGAAATACAAAAGAGCAACGCCAAGCTCGGCAACGCCTCGTTCGTGGACCGCGCCCCCGCCGCCGTGGTGGAGCAGGAACGCGCACGCCTGGCCGACTGGGAAGCCAAGAAGGCCCAGCTGGAAGCCATGCTGGCGGCACTCGCCTAATAATCCAAATCAATCAACAAGACCCTACCTATGAGCGACGAATTCCTCCAAACGCTTCCGGAAGCAGAGCAGAAGGCACTCGCCCTCTGCGGCATCACCGATGCCCGGCAGCTTGCAAAAATCACCCCGCAAGTCCTCGCTCAGGATTTGGAGCAGGCACGCTCCATTTTCCCGGACGACATACCCGACGGTGTGCTCGACGAGCCTCGCATTGCGGAGATTTGCTCTGCCGCGGCCCAAACAACAGACTTGTTCCCGGAGACGGTTGAGGAGGAAAGCGAGATGCTGGCAGCAAACCGCATCCTGCCCAAAGTCACTGTCTATGGAGCCACCCCCCAGAAGCAGAATGAAGAATTCTTCGTGAACCACGAGCCCACGGAATCCGCTTTCCTCCAAGATCTCCAACAGAGCAAGGAGCCTATCACCGACCTGGATCCCGCCAAGGCGGAGCGCGGCAAGAGCATGCGCTTCAGCACCATCCGCTGCGGCCACCCCGTCGTTGTGTACGTGGGAGCCTTCGCCACCATCATGCTGATACCGGCGGGGCTCATTGTCCTTGCCCTGCTCTGGCAGGTTGCCACGCATGGCAACACGCTTCCCCCGGAGCGCCTGGGAATCGGTATGGCCATTGTCATGGCAATACTGGCGTTCTACTTCCTGATGAACTACCACGCGCGCTGCACGGTGTGCCACATCAACATCTTCTCCCTGCGCAAGTATCCGCGCAACAAGTACGCCTTCCGCATTCCCCTGCTGGGCTACAGCATCTCCACCGCCCTGCGCATCTTCTTCACCCTGAAGTTCTCCTGCCCCGCCTGCGGAACCAAGCTCAAGCTCTCCGGCCGCAACAGCCACCACCACAAGAGGCAGCCCCATAACCTCTACGTCTCGCGCCACGATCACCGTTCCAAACGCTAATACCCCCTTCCGCTGCCATGCGCGCCCTGCTGACAACACTTTTCCTGCTGCCTCTCCTGGTGGTTCCCGTATCCGCCCAGGACGCGGCGGCACCACCAGCAGGCTTGGAGAGCCACCGGGATTTGGCGCACGCCATCACCGGCTTCCTCTCCCGCACGGAAGTATGCCTGCGGGGATGCACGGATGCGGCATCCGTGCAGGCAGCCCTGCCCCGCCTGCGAGAGCTGGCGCAGGAGGCGCGCCGCCTGGCGGATGCACAATCCGCCCTGCCTGAGCCCACCATGCAGGACTACATGGCTTCCCAGGAACTTGCGCTGCAATTCCTGCCTATCTGGAAGGCCATCCGCGCCCACGTGGAGCGCTTGGAGCAGGAAGGCCTCATGACGGATGAATTGCGCTCCCTTTTGCAGGCCGGACTGGGGGAATAATCACCCTGCCCCCCTCCTGAGCCCAACTTTTTTGGACAATGTTCATTTCTGGCCAACCACAAGATATAGTGGTATCGTCTCATCTTCCCCACCACATGATTTGACCACTTGGATTCAAGGGCGTTTTCCCGTTGCCACGCTTGAATTTTTATGCTTGCAAAAGGTCAGCAAAACCTTACTATCACAGCAACGGAAAGGTCAACCGATGAAAAACGATACTTCCTCCCCAAGCAAGCTTACAACCGACGAGGTGCAGAACCTTGCGGATTTTGTCCTCTTCTCCCAGCGCAGCTGCATCTTGAGTCTCTCCCCGGTACTGACACGCGGCAAGGTGTCCTACCCGCAGTTCTTCCTGCTGGCGTACCTTGCGGAAGAGGATTGCCTGTCCATGAGCAGCATCGCGCGCATGATGGGGCACTCCACGGCGGCAGCCACCGGCATGGTGGACAAGCTGCAGACGCTGGGGCACCTGAAGCGCTACACGGCAGCTGCGGACCGGCGCAAAATCATGGTGCGCATCACGGATTGCGGGCGCGAGCTGGTGGCGCAGATGCGCAACAACATCGCGCAGGAGCTCTCCCAATTGATGGCGCATGAAGACCGCGCGGAGAAGATGGATGCCGCGCACCGCGTGATTTCCCGCCACGCCTCCAAGGCACAGGACTAACCCCCAGCAATCAGCACCGCCATGAGCCAGTACAGCCCGGAATACCTCAGCAAGCTGAACGCCGTCCCCGGCAACTTCGCACGCTTCATCACGCGCGTGCCGGGTGTGGCCACCACCACAGACCGCGCGGCCGTCATCGCCGCGCTCACCCCCACACATGAGAGCGTCATCACAGAAGTGGGCATAGACCCCAAGATGTTGCGCCGCGCGCAGCAGGTGCACGGGAACAAGGTGGCGCTGGTGGGAGACATCGGCTGCTCCTATCCGGTGGAGGGAGTGGACGGTTTGTTCTGCGGGCGCAAGGCGGACTGCTGCCTGGGCATCTACGTGGCAGACTGCGCGGCCGTGTGGCTGTACGACACGGTGACGGGGGCCCGCGGGCTGGTGCATTCCGGCAAGCTGGGCACGCAGCAGAACATCGTGGGCGAGGCCTTGGCCGCCATGAAGAAGATACTGGGCGTGCAGCCCATCAACTGCCTGGCTGTCATCTCCCCCTGCATCCGCCCGCCGCACTATGAGGTGGACATTGTCACCCGCATCAAGGAGGAGCTCACGGAAGCGGGGCTCCTGCCGGAAAACATCACGGACAGCGGGCTGGACACTGCGGATGATTTGAATACCTTCTACTCCTACCGCATGGAAAAGGGAAACACCGGGCGCATGCTCGCGCTCTTCGGCCGCATCCCGGAACCCGGCGACAACGATTGATGCACCCCACCAAGCAAGAGATGCGCCGCACCATGCTTTCCACGCTGAAAGCCGCGGCGGCGCAAGACCCCACAGGGCGGCGTTCGGCCGCCCTGCGCCGTTTGCTTGCCCCCCTGCTCTGCTCCGTGGAGCCTCTTGCCGTGGCGGTGTACGCCGCGCTGCCACACGAGGTGGATTTGCTGCCGCTGCTGGAAGAATACCCGCGGCACCGCTTCTGCTTCCCGCGCTGCGGCACGCAGCACCGCATGACCTTCCACCATGTGACCTCACCCGCCACGCAGCTGGTGCCCGCCGCGCTCGGCATTCCCGCGCCCGCGGAAGATTTGCCGGTGGTGGCACCGCAGGATTTCGACCTGGTGCTGGTGCCTGGGCTGGCCTTCACGGAGGCTGGCGCACGCCTGGGCTACGGCGGCGGGTACTACGACCGCTTCCTGCCGCTCTGCACGAACGCGCGCATAACCGCCGCCGCCTTTGCGGAGCAGATGCTGCCGCATGTGCCCACCGATGAACACGACGTCACCATCCCCCACATCATCCACCTGTAACCCCTCTTCATCATGAAAACCCTGCTCATCTGGTCCGCCATCCTCTTTGTCGCCCTGTGGGGAGCCCTGTGCACGCAGATGCCGCCGGAAGAGGCTCTGCGCTATGCCTGGCTGGTGATTCCGGTGGTGCTGTGCATCCAACCGCTCATCTACTACATCTGGGCGCCGCTGGTGGAGGCGTGCGCGCCCGTGTGCTTCTGCGGCAGCGAGCCGGCGGCAGACCCCGCACCTGCGGCGGGAGAGAAGGGAGTGAAGCTCACCGCCGTGCCCGTGCCGCCGGGGGAGTGCCTGCTGGTGCGCGATGAGGAATACACCGCCGGATACACGGAGTTTGAGGACAGCCGCCTGCGCAAGGGCACGCAGATGATGCTCTCCTGGCGCCTCTGGTACATGAGCTGGCGCTGCGGCCTGCATGTGCTCACACGCTTCTCCAACCCCGATGACAGCTCGCGCACGCACGAGGTCAACATCACCTCCAACGACCCCGACGAATACTTCTCCGTCATCACCGTGGAGCCCGGACAGCGCTACTACATCACGCCGGCGGACATCGTGGCCGTCTCCGGCGGGGTGGATATCCGCGCGCACTGGCGGCTGTGGCTGCCCGCCTGGTGCATGGGGCAGGTGCGCGCCTATGTGGCGAGCGGCCGCGGCACCGTGGTGGTGCGCGCCGTGGGCGGCATCACCGCAGACACGCTGGAGCCGGGGCAGGTGACGGTCCGCAAGCTGCACAGCCTCATCTGCGCCTCGCAGGGCGTGCAGCTGCACGTGCGCCGCACGGAAACGCTCATTCCCTACCTGTTGGGCAAGGCCACCCTGTTCGACCTGCGTCTGCAGGGCCACGGCACCTATTGCATCCGCAACACCTACTCCCACTCCACCGTGGTGGGACGCCTGCTCGGCTTCTAACCCACGCGCACAGTCATGAAGCAACTGCTCAGCCGCTACCTGATGCTCTTCCTCGTCTTCTGGGCGGGGCTGGCGCTGCATGATTCATGGCAGGACATCCGCAGCTGGTGGCGCAACGACGGCGACATCACGCGCCTGAACCTGGAGATGAAGGAGCTGCAGCTGGAAAAGAAGCGCCTGGAGCTCACCGTGTACGAGGGAAAGGACGCCACAGACCTCATCCACCGCACCATCGCGGAGATTAAGCTCCTCAAGGAAAACAGCAAGCTCTTCTGGAAAGACGACCGGGCAAAGGCCGCCCTGGAGAGGCAGATTGAGGAAATCGAGGCGGAACAGCCCGTGCGCAGGCAGAAGATAGCCGTGCTCACGCGCGAGTGCGCCGAACTCCAGAAGGAGTGCGACCAGGCGCGCCGCGTGCGGGAATCCGGCTGGGCAAAGCTCGGCATCGGCACGGCGGGAGCCGCCCTGCTGCTGGCGCTTCAGGTGAATGCGTGGGAGGCTTTCACCTACACCTGCGGCGTATTCCTGGCCATGCTGGTGCTGCGCCTGCTGAGCTACTACGTACTGGCGCCCCTGGTGGAGAGTTGCGAGTCCATCCGCCCCTGCGGGCGCGCGGAGGGCGTGCATGCCGCCACCGCCACGCACGGTGAGCAGGGCGTGAAGCTGGCATGTGTTCCCCTGCCCCCGGGCGAGGCCCTGCTGGTGCGCGACGAATCCTACACGGGCGGGTACATGGAGTATGACGACGGCTTGCTGCAGAAGCGCACACAGCTGCTCTTCTCCCACACCTACTGGCTGATGAGCTGGCTGTGCGGGCTCTGCCTGCTCACCCGCTTCACCAACCCCGCCAACGGCACGCGCACGCACGACATCTCCATCACCTCCGACGACCCCGACGAGTATTTCTCCATCTTCACGCTGGCCGAGGGGCAGCGCTGCTACATCACGCCATCAGACCTGGTGGCATTCACCGGAGGCATCCGCGTGTACGCCCGCTGGCGCGCCTGGCTGCCCGCCTGGTGCATGGGGCAGATCCGCTACTATGTGCTCACCGGCAGCGGCACCGTGGTGGTGCGCGCGGAGGGCGGCATCACCGCCAGCCCCCTGGCCGACGGCGAATCCGCCGTGCGCAAGAAGCACAGCCTCATCAGCGCCTCGCAGGGCATTCGCCTCCACGTGCGCCGAACGGAAACGCTCATTCCCTTCCTGATGGGCAATGCCTCCCTCTTTGACCTGCGCCTGCAGGGCTGCGGCTCTTTCCGCATGCGCAACGCCATCACCCGCCCGCGCTCCCTCACAGACCGAGTCTCCCACGTCTTCTTGGAAAGCCTCGGCAAATTCTTGGGCTTCTAAACGCCATGAAACGCATACTTGCCATGGCCGTATTACTGGCCATGCCCACCTGAGCGGGGCAGAAGCTGCCCACCACCCAAACGAAGGAGCCCCCCTAGAGGGCCGACACCGCCTCGCCCACGGCTTCCGCGCGTGGGCTTTGGCTGCGCATTCTAACCGCGCAAGCTGGACATTGGGGCGGTGATTTGGTAAAGTGGGGCGCATGGCGCAGATGTTTCCTCCATTCAAGTCGCTGGGCGACCAGCGCGGCGAGCGCATCGTCTTCGACGTCCTGCAGAAGCTGCCGGACGATTGGATGGTGTTCTATGACTACTGGGCGCTGTACCAGGTGAAGGACGACTATGTGAATTTCGAGGCGGACTTCATTGTTCTGGTGCCCGGGCGCGGAATTGTGACGGTGGAGGTGAAGGACTGGCGCAACGCGCGCATCCGCAACGGGATTTGGGAGCACCAGCCCGGCGGTGACGGCGCCGCTTGGGTGTCGCTGGGCAAGAAGCAGAGCCCGCTCAACCAGGCCTTCCTGTGCAGCAAGCGCCTGATGAAGGGACTGGTGGAGGCCCAGGTGGTGTCCGCGGATTCCAAGTACCAGCCGGAGTTCCGCTGCATGGCCGTGCTCACCAACTGCGTGCCCGTCAATTTTACCGAGGATGCCATTGCGCAGGACCAGGCCATCAGCAGCAAGAGCAACGTGCCGCTGGACACCCTCTACGTGTGCGGCACGGCGGCGCTGCACGACAACCTGGAGGCGCGCATCGACACCCTGTTCGTACACAAGGGGCGCTACGGCAAGAACATGACGCCGGAGCTGATGCAAGCGTTGAAAAACTACCTGGCGCCGTCCATCATGTTCCGGCGTGATTTCGAGAGCTACCTGCAAATCATGGAGGACGCGGGGGTGGACATAGCGAACCTGCTGCCACTGCTGGAGGAAAGCACGGGCGGCGTGCGCGTGGAGGGCTGCGCGGGATCCGGCAAGACCGTGATGGCGTGCCGCGAGCTGGCGCGCCTGGCTGCGCTGCACGGGGAGGACAAGCGCTTCCTGATGCTCTGCTACAACCTGAACCTGTGCGACTCCCTGCGGCGTGACCCCGCCCTGCACGCGTTCGAGGGCCGCAACCTCACCATCTCCAATTTCCACGAGTTCTGCATTGAGCACGCCCTCATCCCCGGAGGGCGGCAGGACCTCATCTCCACCGCCGACAAGGCACGCTTCTTCGGCGAGGCCGCCTACCCCGCCATCAGGGAATACCTTTCCACGCAGACGCCGTACGACTATATCTTTGTGGACGAGGCGCAGGACTTCAAGGAGGCGTGGTGGGACATCGTGCACGCGTGCCTTGCACCGCAGGGCAAGCTCTACATCTTTGCGGATGCCAACCAGAGCATCTACGACCACCGCTGCGCACTGCCGGAGCTGCCCACGCGCGTGCGCCTGCGCCGCAACCTCAGAAACGCGCAGGAGATTGCCGCGTTCAGCGCCGCCATGCTGCCGGAGGGTGAAACCATGGAACCGCTCAAGCTCGGCGGCGCACAGGTGCAGATCGCCCCGGGGAACGACGACCCCGCCGCGCGAGCGAACACCGTTCGCGCCATCATCCAAGCCATTTTGGCGCGCGACGACATCCACGCCGCGCCGAGCGACATTGCTGTACTCACCCCATGGCGCGTGGGCAACAAGCGCCGCTGCCTGGGCTTTCTGACGGACGTGCTGGACACCTGCCCGGAGGAGGGCGAAAGCAACGATGAGATGTGGGCGCGCCTGGCTCGCTGCACCGCGCCCGGCTCCACCCGCATCTACGGCGATACCATCAAGCGCTTCAAGGGGCTGGAGGCGCCCTTCGTCATCCTGGCGGACATACCGGGGCTGCAGGAGAGCCGCGGGTTCGACATGGACGATTTGTACGTGGGCGCCACGCGCGCCAAGTTCGGCCTGTTCATCGTGCCCACGGTGAGCGGGGAATCCCTTGCCAGACAATTCCTGCAATGAAAACACACCGAACCATCATGCTGGCCGCCGCGCTGGCGGCATGCCCCCTCCACGCCACCCTGCAGGAGGAGGCCGACAACCTGAACATTCCCGCCAAGCTGGACATGCTCGCCAAGCAGCTGGAGATTCCCCAAATCGACGGCACGGACGTGCGCATCATCCACTCCGACTACGAGGAAATCATCGGCCTGGACGGCAAGGTGCACGGCCTGCATGCCAAAGTGCGCCTCAATTTCGAGCTCACGCGCGGCAGCGAGAAAGCCGTGAGCCGCGAGTACCTGGTGCAGGTGGACCCCGTGCAGCCCAAGGGAGGCAGGGCCAACGCGCCGCAAACCATCCCCCAGGTGCTGGACTGGGGATGCTTCCACGAGCGCCCCAAAACGCTGGACCTGGCCAAGGCGGCGCATCGCGGCATCTCCATTCCGCCGTGCATGAAAGCTGTGCAGGATGACCTGCTCAAGGAGTTCAAAATGCCCGCTGCGGAAGCCAAGAACGCCGCGGTCAAGCTGAAGATCAACACGACGCCGGACCCCTGGCTGGGAAGCGAGGGGTACCATCTGGCCATCTATGATGAGGGAGAGAACCCCAGCGGGGTCATCATCACCGCCAATTCCCCTGCCGGGCTGTACTGGGGTACGCGCACGCTGCTGCAGATGCTGCGCCAGGGGCACAAACTCACCGCCGGCTCCATCACGGACGTGCCGCGCTACCCCGTGCGCGGGTTCGTGTTCGATGTAGGCCGCCTGCCCGTGCCCTACGAGTTCCTCAAGCAGGTGGTCAACACCATGGCCTGGTACAAGCTCAACGACCTTCACCTGCACCTCAACGACAACTTCATCTTCCTAGAGGACTACGCCAAGGCCGGGCGCGATCCCTTCAAGGAGGCCTACGCCGCCTTCCGCCTGGAATCCGATATCACAGGGCCGGACAGCACGCCGCTCACCGCCAAGGACACATCCTACACCAAGAAACAGATGAGCGAGCTCATCAAGTACGCCAAGGCCCGCGGCGTCAACATTGTACCGGAATTCGATGCCCCGGCGCATGCGCTGGCCTTCACCCGCGTGCGGCCAAACCTGATGCTCAAGACCCAGGATCCGCGCAGCTGCGAGGAGCTGGATGCAGCCAAGCCGGAGACGCTGGAATTCATCCAGGGGCTGTGGGACGAGTACCTGCTGCCCGGCAAGTCCGGCCGCGCGGTGTTCGAAGGCTGCACCGTACACATAGGCGCGGATGAGTTCAAGGGGAACAACGAGGATTACCGCAAGTTCACGGACGGCGTGCTGCGCCACATACTGGAGCGCGGGTACACGCCGCGCCTGTGGGGCAGCCTCACCATGAAGAAGGGCAGCACTCCCGTCACCTCCGAGGGCGTGCAGATGAACATCTGGAGCAAGGATTGGAACCTTCCCTGGCAGGCCATCAACGAGGGGTATGACATCATCAACACCATGGACAGCCAGCTCTACATCGTCCCCTTCGCCAACTACTACCGCATGGACCAGAACCTGAAGGGGCTGTACGAGAACTTTGTGCCCAACCAGATCGGCGCGCAGGGGCGTCCGCTGGCCGAGCGTCTTCCCGCCGGCCACCCGCAGCTGCTGGGGGCGGCCTTCGCCGTGTGGAACGATATGATTGACCTGCGCTCCAACGGCTACACCTGCGAGGACCTGCGCGACATGATTGCCGAAACCGCCGCCGCGTTCGCCCAAAAGGCCTGGGGGCCGGAGGAGCTGCCCCGCAGCTTCGAGGACCACCAGAAACTCCGCCAAACCATCGGCGACGCCACCCACGGTGTCTCCGTCAAACCCGAACAAAAAAAGAACTGACCACCATGTCCACCCCTGAAGAGGAATACGAACTGGCCGCAGCCCAATTCAAGGCTGGAAACGCCGCGCAGGGCGCGCAGCACCTCCGCAACGCCGCCTTCAACGGCCACACCGCCGCACAGGACCAGCTCGCCCGCGTCTATTTCGCCCAGCTCAAATCACGCGCCGACGTGGCGGACCTGGAGGCCGCCGCCCAATCCGGCGACCACGTCGCCCTATTCGTCCTCGCCATGTGCCTCATCGAGGGCCGTCTGATCGACAAGGACACGGACAAGGCGGTCACCGCCCTCCGCCACGCCGCCGCCCAAGGCAACCGCATGGCCCAAACCATGCTCGGCCAAATGGGTTGAACGCGGGCGCGGGGCGTGCAAATTCTCCCCATTTGATAAAAAACGCTTGCCATTACAAACGGAAATATGCTATTTTCCGTTTGTAATGGCAAGCGTAAGCGACATGATATTAAAGCGTATACGCTCCATTGGATATGGAGATGTGTACGCCAACAGCGACTTCCACGATTTGGGGCGCCCCGAAACCGTGAGGTGGTCCCTGTTTTCGCTCAAGGGCAAGGGCGTGCTGCGCGAGATTTTGCCCGGCATCTACGACTATCCGAGGCACAGCGCGCTTCTGGGTGAAACCCTGGCGCCGGATGTGGACAAGGTGGCGCGCGCCATTGCGCGGCGCCATGGCTGGCACATCCAGATGACGGGCAACGCCGCTCTGTATGCGCTGGGCATATCCACGCAGGTTCCCGGCCGCATGGTGTACCTAAGCAGCGGCGCATCCAGGGTGTACGATACCATCACGCCCGCCATCGAATTCCGCAAGGCACGCATCAAGGATTCGGGCTTTACTTTCCGCAAGAGCGAGATTATAGTGCAAGCTGTCCGCGCATTGGGGAACGGGGGCATCACAGCCTTTGCCGCAGGCAGGATCGCCGCCTTCGTTTCCACGGAAAGGGAGTGGCAGCGCATCCTCAAGGACACCCGCTCCGCGCCGGACTGGATCACCAACGCCATCATCACCATCCACCGCCAATCGCAACCATGAGGGACATCGCAAAGCTATCGCCCGCGGAACTCCGCGAGCTGTTCACGCAGACCGTCGCCAAGCGCGCCCTCACACCGGAAATTGTGGAAAAGGATTTCTGGGTGTGCTGGGTGCTCAAGAACCTGTTCGAGTCGGAGCTGGCGGAGAGCGTCGTTTTCAAGGGCGGCACCAGCCTTTCCAAGGTGTACGGGTACATTGAACGCTTTTCCGAGGATATCGACCTCATCCTGAACTGGAGCGACAACACGGCCGGCGACCCCATGGAGCCGCGCTCCAAGACAAAGCAGGGCGCCTTCAATGAAAAGCTTCTGGATTGGAGCAACCGCACCATCCGCGAGACCGTTTACCCCGTGGTGGAATTGTTCTGCGCGGGCGTGTGCACACCTGCGCTGGAAGATACGTCGTCCGGCTGTCCCATTATCGCCATCCGCTATCCGCAGGCCGTTCAACGCGGGAATTACCTGCGCCCGGAAATCCGCTTGGAAATCGGTGCGCTGGCGGCCTGGGAACCATTTAGGGGCGCAGACGTCGTCCCCTATGCCGCATAGGCTTTTCCTCAGCTGTTCCACGATGCCCGTGCGCAGGTCAAGGTGACCACCGATGAACGCACGTTCTGGGAGAAAGCCACCATTCTGCACGCAGAGGCGGGCCGCCCGCAAGGAAACACGTTCCGCCCGCGGTACGCCCGCCACTATTACGACCTCGTCATGCTGGCGCGCCATGCGGATTTGAAGCGGCGCGCCTTTGCCAACCTCCCGCTTCTACAGCGGGTGGTGGATTTCAAGAAACGCTTTTACGGCGGGAGCGCGTGGACCGCATACGATGCAGCCAAGCCCGGCAGCTTCCGTCTCCTCCCGCCCGGTTACTCCATGGATGCCCTGGCCCATGATTACGAGGCCATGGCAGAAATGATTTACGGCGAACGCCCCGACCTGCAAACCCTCCTCGCCGAACTTCGGGCATTGCAGGATGAAATCAACGCCCTGGCATAATCCCCCGCGCCGCACGGCGCGGCGAACTTTCCAAATTGTAAATCGTAAATTGTAGATAAATCTATCAGGGGCTTCCCATGCGGCGGTTGCGGGGGAGGCGGAGGATGAGCCTGGCGAAAACGCGGTGCATCCAGCGGGGCTCAATGGTGGGGAGCGCTTTCATCATCGGTGTTCACGGTGTCTCCGCATTCATAGTAGAGCAGGCTCATCACGTTGAGCGGATAGCCCAGGGAACGCTCGGTGAGCTCGCCCGCCAGCTGCAATGAACCCGCGGGGCACCCGCGGAACAGCATGCGGTTGTATTCCCCGATGGTGGTGTTTTCTTCTTCGTCCATGAAGGCATGGACATCCGCATGCGCGTTGGCGTTGCGTAACAGATAGAGTGATTCAGCCCATCTGGCAGAATGCCAGATGGGCTTTGAAATTGCCGCACGCGGAGCGTGCGCTCTCTTTCAAAATCGTCAATTGTCAATCGTAAATTGTCAATTCTTCTTGCCTTTTTTGGACTTCTTGTCCGTACCGGCGAAGGGAACGGCGGGGAGCTTGGCCTCGTTGACGAGGTTGGGCTCGAAGAAGACCTTCCAGCCGTAGCGGACCTTGACGGGCTTCTTCACGCCGGGGGCGGTCAGCTCCACGGTATCGCCCTTGAGGGTGGCGGTGGCGTCCTCGAACTTGCCGTTGCTGCCGGCGACCTCAAAGCCTGTGGGAGCGGAGCCGTTGGTGGTGGTGAGGCCCTTGGCATGCTTGAAGGTGACCTTCAGGGTGCTGCCGGCGGGCTTGGCGGAGGCCACCTGCGGGCCGCTGTACTCCACGTCCTTGCCGTAAACCTTGGCGGCGGCCACATAGGCCAGGCGCTGGCCCACCTCGGTCTTGCGAGCGGGGTGAACATCGCTGTTGGTGGAGCCGAGGTCCACGGTGGCGACGGTGTAGACGCCGGGGATGTTGTCCTGGGACTGCTGCTGCACCTCACGGAACTCCGGCCAGTAGGCGCGCAGCGGGGTCTTGTCGTTGATGCGGGGCAGTTGCACCTGAATCCACGGCATATCGGGCTTCTTGAACTCCGCGCGCCAGCCGCCGATGAGATCGGCCAGCAGCTCGTAGTTCTGCTTCATGTCCTGGATTTCCGCATCGGATTCCCCCTGGTACCAGATGATGCCCTTCATGGGGAAGTCCACCCAGTCCTGCACGCCGGTCTTGAAGAGGTAGCCGGGCTTGTAGGGGTGCGGCATGTCGAGGTCGCCGCCGATGTTCTTGCGGGCGCGCCCGCGCACCCAATCACTCATGTAGCGGCTGTCCAGCCACTTGGCGCTCATGCAGTCGTGGTACTTCTTCTTGAGCACGCTCTCCGGAATCCAGGCCATCATCTCAGAGCCGCCCAGCGAGGCGTGGACGATGCCCACGGGGACGCCGAGCTGCTTCTGCAGCTCCTGGGCGAAGTACCAGGCCACGGCGGACATGCGGGGCGTGGTCTCCGGGGCGCTGACGGCCCACTTGCCCACGTACATGGCTTCCTTGTTGAGGGTTTCCTTCTCCTTGGCACCGTAGGAGGCGTTGTTGGTGTGCACCTGGGGCTCGGCGTGGAAGAAACGGATATCCTGGTTGCCGGAGGCGGGAATGGCCGTGCCCTTGTCCGCCATCTCATCCATGCGGCGCAGCATGTTGGACTGGCCGGAGGCGAACCAGACCTCGCCCACCACCACGTCCTTCAGCTCGGCGGTGTCGTTGCCCTGCTTCACGGTGAGGCTCTCGCCGGTGGCGTTGGCCTTCATGGCGGGCAGCACGGCCTCCCAGCGCTTGCCGTTCTTCTTGGCCTTCACCGTGGTGCCGCCGAAGGTGAGGGTGACGTCTCCCCCGCCCGTGGCCTCGCCGCGCACGGGGATGCTCTGCCCCTGCTGGAGCACCATGTGGTCACCAAAGGTGTGGTCGAAACTCACCGCCGCCCAGCACGTGGCGGAGCCCAACAGCATGCCTATCAATGCAGATTTCATGCCGTAGACAGTACCACGGGCGCGCGCACATGGCAAGGACTCAACGCGCCCTCGAAAGATTTTTTTCATAAATTTCCAGATTGAGCTTGACAAAAGGCGGCGAAAGGTGTAAATACTCCGCACACAAATTATGGCTAAAAAGAGCTGGATAGAGAGAAACAAGAAGAAGGCAGCCGTCGCGGCCCGCTATGCGGAGCTCCGCGCCAAGCTGAAGGCTGAGGGCGACTACGTGGGTCTGACGATGCTTCCGCGCAATGCGTCCCCGATTCGCCAGGTGAACCGCTGCGAGCTGACGGGCCGCCGCCACGCTTTCCTTCGCCGCTTCCACCTTTCCCGTATCGCTTTCCGTGAACTCGCCAACGCTGGCATGATTCCGGGCGTGACGAAGTCGAGCTGGTAAGCCCGGGCGAGTTGCAGCAGCAATATACAGAACATCTTCTGCGGGCTATTCCCTGAGTAGCCCGCAATTTTCGTTTACCCGAACAGGCGCGCATGCCCATCTACGAATACATCTCCGAGCACCCCGAGGATCCGCACCGCTCCTGCGCGATGTGCCGGAAGGGGTTCGAGCTGATGAGGCCGGCGGACCGGGAGCCCCTGACGCGCTGCATGTACTGCAAAAACCCGGTTCGCAAGAAAATCGGCAACGTGAACGTGCCGAAAATCACCGCACCACTCTCCATCACCGATGCCAAGAAGGCGGGGTTCACCGTGCTTCAGCGGCGGGATGAGGGCACCTTTGAAAAACTGTAACCCCCATTCATGAACCTGTTCCTAAGCGCGGAGGAAGCGGCGCAAGTCACCTGGAGCTTCCCTAGCCTGTCATCTATTCTGCTTTTCCTGATAGGGATAGCATTCTTCCTGTTCCTGAACGCATTCTTCGTGGCGAACGAGTTTGCGAGCGCGCGCGTGCGAGAGAGCCAGCTGCAGGAGCTGGAGGTGACGGGCAGGAGCGCGGCCAAGCGCCGCAAAACCGCCCTGCACATCGTGCGCCACCTGGATGCCTACCTCTCTGCCAACCAGGTGGGCATCACCATCGCCTCCCTGGCGCTGGGCAACATGGGTGAGCCGTTCATCGAGGAACTGCTCACCTCTCCCCTGGCGTACTTCTGCCACCTGACGCCACAGGCGGTGAGCATCATAGCATACGTGGTGGCGTATTCCCTGTTCACGTTTGCCCACGTGGTGCTGGGCGAACTGGTACCCAAGAGCCTGGCCATCCGCAAGCCGCTGGAGGTGGCGTTGCTCACCGCGCCGTGGATGAAGCGCTTCGCCAAGCTCACCAAGCCCCTCGTCTACCTCTTCAACAACACCGCCAACTTCATCGCCCACCACCTCTTCGGCGTGGACCCCCACTACGTGCCCAACACCACCCACAGCGCGGAGGAAATCGCCCTCATCGTGGAGGAAAGCGGCCGCAGCAACGAGGTCACCGAGACCGAGGCGGAAATCTCCAAGAACGCCCTGGAGCTCAACGACCGCTCCGTGCGCGACATCCTGGTGCCCCGCGGCAGCGTGGAGATGCTCGACATCAACGACGGCTTCCAGCACAACCTGGAGATTGTCACCAACAGCCCGCACAGCCGATTCCCGCTGGTGGACGGCCACCTGGATGCGCTGCAGGGCTGGCTGCACGTGAAAGACATGCTCAAGCTGGCCACCATGGCGGAGCCGGACATGATGAAGGTGAAGCGCGAGCTGAAGGTGGTGCCGGAGACGATGAAGCTGGACACGCTGCTGGACTTCTTCTCCAAGGAGAAAACACACTTTGCGCTGGTGGTGGACGAGTACGGCGACGCGCTGGGGCTGGTGTTCCTGGACGACGTGCTGGAGGAGCTTGTGGGCGACGACATCCAGGACGAGTTCGAGGCGGATTCCGCGCGCGACTTCTTCCCGATTGAGCCCGGGCAGTACATCGCCAGCGGCGCGCTCGCGCTCTTCGACCTCTCGGAATACCTGCCGGACATCGGCGAGATAGAGCCGGAATCCGGCGTCTCCACCCTTGGCGGATACATCACGGAGCTGCTGGGGCACCTGCCTGCCTGCGGCGAGAAGCTGCGCATCAAGGACTACCTGGTCACCGTCACCGGAACGGACAAGCGCAAGGTCACCCAGGCGCATTTGGAACACGCCCCGCTGCAGGAGGAAGAGTGATTTTCCCGTTGCCGCGGACATTGTACTTGAAAACACGCCGCCGGTATGGCAGTATGAGCCCACAATGCTAGACGTATGCCTGCTGGGAACGGGCGGCACGCTGCCGCTGACCAACCGGTGGCTCACCTCGCTCATGGTGCGCTACCAGGGGCATGGTGTGCTGATTGATTGCGGAGAGGGCACACAGATAGCCGCGCAAGAGGCGGGGCTGAGCCTGAAACCCGTGGACCTGGTGCTGCTCACGCACCTGCATGCAGACCATGTGAGCGGCATGCCCGGACTGCTGCTCACCATGGGCAACATGGGGCGCACGGAAGAGCTGCACATCGTGGGTCCCCCCGGCACGGAGCGCGTGGTGAACGCCCTGCGCGTCATCGCCCCCAACCTGCCCTTCCCCATCCGCACCACCGAAATCAAGGCGCAGGACGAGCACCTGGATTTCCTGGACTGCCGCATCCATGCGTTCAAGGTGCTGCACGGCGTCATCTGCTACGGCTACAGCATCTCTCTGCCGCGCGCGGGGAAGTTCGACCCCGCCGCCGCGCGCGAGCGCAACATCCCCCTGCCCCTCTGGAGCCGCCTGCAAAAGGGAGAGACCATTGAACAGGACGGTGTGACCTACACGCCCGACATGGTGATGGGACCGCCGCGCGCGGGCTTGAAGGTGACCTACTGCACGGACACGCGGCCCGTACCGGCGATATCCGCCGCGGCCAAGGATTCCGACCTGTTTGTGTGCGAGGGAATGTACGGGGATGTGGACATGCAGCTCAAGGCGCTGGAGAACCGGCACATGCTCTTTGCGGAGGCGGCGCAGCTGGCGGTGGATGCCGGCGGCGTGAAACGCCTGTGGCTTACGCACTTCAGCCCGTCCCTGCCCAACCCGGCGCACTTCAAGGACTACGCCTGCCGCATCTTTGCGGATACGCACATCCCCAAGGACGGGGAGAGCATCACCCTCGCGTTCGAGGACTGACGCGGCGCGGCATCAATACTCCTGCGCCTCTACAAAGCGGATGTGGAACACCTCCGCACCCTCGCTGTACAGGTGTATTTCTATGCAATCCGAGCGGTGGCGCACCATGTAGGCGTCATGCTCCTCCGGCGGGCGCGGGGAGAAGCGCCCAATGCGCTCCGGCGTGAGCACCGCGCTGCGCAGCACGCCCACCAGGCGTGCATTGCTCATTCCCACCATCTGCACATAGTCGGTGGTCGGCAGCGTCAGCATCGGTATCTTCTTCGTTCCCACGGCCGCAGAGGATACCAGCGGGGGCGCGCGTTGTCAAGTCATACGCAGCGCAGCAAGCCACATTTGCACTTGCGCGCGCGGGGGGCTTGGGCTATCATACGCGCGTGTCCCCAGCCGTGAAAAACAAGCTCACCGTCATCCTGGTCATTCTCATCGTGCTCCTGTATGCTCTGGATCAGGCGAGCAAATGGTACATAGTGCTCAACTTCCCGTATGACTGGGCAACAGATCTCTGCCTCCGCATCGACCGCGTGATATCGGACAGCGCCATCATGAATTTCAACATTGTGCGCGTGCACAACACGGGGGTGGCGTTCGGCACGGGGAACGGCACGGCGTGGGCGCCGTTCCTGTTCCTGGGGGTGCAGGTGGCGGCGCTGGTGTGGCTGTTCTGCCTGTACCGCAAAGGCTTTTTCTCCACCACGATGCTGAAGTTTGCATGGGCGCTCATCACGGTGGGCGTGCTGGGCAACATGACGGACCGCCTGGTGCAGGGCTTCTTCCGCCCCGGCGCAGAGGCGCTGGGATTCTTCCAGAACCTGGTCAACGGGTACGTGGTGGATTTCCTGGACTTCTCGTTCCCGTGGCTGGGCGACTACCACTGGCCGTCCTTCAACGTGGCGGATTCCTGCGTGTGCGTGGCCGCCGCGCTGTTCCTGATATCCTGCTTCACCATGCCGCGGGAGGAAAAAGACAAGGAAAAGGAGAAAGCATGAACACGGTGCACACCATCATCCTGACAGCCGCATGCGCGCTGCCCGCGCTCGCCGGGTTCCCGCAGCCCCAGCAGAGCGTCAAGCTCGCCTACAGCCAGCAGACCGCCGTGCTGGAGTTCACCACGGACGGCCCCGCCGTCACCAAGGCCAAACCCCTGTGCGACTGCACCACCGTCACTATCCAGGGCAACAAGCTCATTGCCAAGGTGGACACCTCCATGTTCGACCAATCCGTGGCCAAGCAGATCGACGCCACCACGGCGGATGGAAAAACCACGCGCCTGACGATGAATTTCGAGGTGCCGGCGGCTGTCGTCCTTTCCGCGCGCAGCCTGGTGTGGCAGCGCGGCGCCAAGCCCGCGCCGCAGGTGCTCACCATCACCCTGCCCAAGGGCTCCCCCGTCACGGATGTCAAAGAGGCCGGATTGAGCGGCGATGCCTTCGCCTACGTGCCGCACAAGGTCAAGCAAGGCCGCGAGTACACCTTAACCATCACCCCGCACTCCACGGACAAGCCCGTGCTCAACCGCCTGGTACTCACCCTGGTTTCCGCTGACCCCCGCTTCGCCAAGCAGATCATCTACCTGCAGGTGAAGAAGTGAATCACTTGAGGAACGGCAGCTTGCCCTCATGCGCCAGCCACGGCAGCAACCACGGGGCATAGGCGCGCATCAGCCTCATGGCCGCCACACAGCCGGCATACACCATAAACGGCAGCAGGCAGTACACCCACCTGCTGGCACAGGCGGCGGGAAGATATCTTTGCAGCAAGATGCTGATGGCCAGCAGCGCCCCCGCATGCACAGCATAGCAAAGGTAGGAAGCATCCGCTCCCTTGGCAATAAAGCCTCCCACCCTCGGAACCATTGCCAGCAAAGTGCCCAGAGACAGCAAAAGCAGCGCGGCGGAAAGCTGGTGCAGGCACGGCAGGCTGAATGTGCCCCAATCGAAAACAGCGCACCCAGCAACCCAGACGGGCGCCGTATACAAGAGGAAGCAACGCATCTTGGGGAGAGGCACACAGGAGAACAGGCTGCCCGCGGCAAACATCAACACCCAGAACGGCGAGGGAAAGGGGATGCCCTCAAGCCAGGCACAATGCCAGCTGTTGCCCCAAACGGTTCCCGCCAGGCCGAGCAGCGCGTACAGCCAGATGCACCGGCGGAACAGTGGCAGCACCAGCATCATCATGATGAGGGCGCGAATGTACCAAAACGGGTAGTCCGCACATACCGCTCCCGCACTGCCCAAGCCGAAAATGCGTCCTAGCGTGGGCTCGTCATTCAAACCGGGCGCATACAGCAGGTTCCACACCACATAGCCCACAAGCAACATCACGATGCGACGCACCCATTTCCCAACGGGCATGCCAGGCTTGCAGAAATAGCCCGACACCATAAAGAAAAACGCAAGCAACCCGCCGGGGACGCTCAACAACGACTTGGCCCCGGCCACCAGTTCCGGCTGGGCTGATGACGAGATGTAGCAGGAACCCATGTGATAGAACACAATCCCCAAAGTAACCACCACGCGGGCGATATCCAACCACTCTGCACGCAGCAGAATGCAGGATGTTGCGCCATTCTTCACCATGTCGGAACAAGCATACCCATTCACAATGAGGAGTCAAGCCCAAACAAAAAAACAACCGACCGGCTCCCCCCACTCCACCCTTGTCAATGCAACATGGTTGACAAGCGCGGCGGGGTTGTCTAATATGTGGGCATGAGCAACCCCAAGGTTTCTGATAACGTGGACGCATTAATACGGCTGGCGCTGGACGAGGATTTCGGCGACGGCGATGTGACATCGACCTATTTTGTGCCGGCGGACCTGCAGGCGCGCGCGCTGCTGCGGCCGCGCACGGCGGGCGTGCTGTCCGGCGTGGAGGTGGCCAAGGCGGTGTTCAAGGCGGTTGACCCGACGCTGCGCGTGGAAGTGTACCTGCGCGACGGGGACGAGGTATCGCCGGAAGCCATCGTGATGATGATCGAGGGCAAGGCCCAGTCGATTTTGGGAGCGGAGCGCACGGCGCTCAACTTCATCCAGCGCCTTTCCGGCGTGGCGACGATGACGCGCCGCTACGTGAAGGCCATTGCGCACACAAAGTGCCGCCTGCTGGACACGCGCAAGACCACGCCCGGCTACCGCCTGCTGGAGAAGGCGGCGGTGGTGCACGGCGGCGGCACCAACCACCGGCTGGGGCTGTACGACCGCGCCATGGTGAAGGACAACCACCTCATGACGGACGGCAACGTGGAGCACCTGCAGAACTGCATCAACCGCCTGCACCAGGAAAAGCCGGGCGTGGAGGTGGAGCTGGAGGCCGACAACCTGCAACAGGTGGAATCCTTCCTCAAGCTCACCGGGGTGGACTACATCCTGCTGGACAACATGAGCAACGACGACATGAAGCGCGCCGTGGAGATGCGCGGATCGGCATCCAAGCCGTACTTCGAGGCATCCGGCGGGCTGACGCTGGCCACGGCGCCCGCCGCGGCGGAAAGCGGAGTGGATTTCATGAGCTTCGGCTGCCTCACGCACTCCGTGCCCTCTCTTGATCTGGGGCTGGACTTCACGGTGGAGCGCTGATTGACCATGCAGGAGCTCACCCCCAGGGAGGCGCTGATCACCCTCAACCTCATCCCGGGGCTGGGCTCCATCCGTATCCAGAGCCTGCTGGAACACTTCGGTTCCGCGGAGCTCGCGCTGGCCGCGCCCGTCAACATGCTGCAGCAGGTGCCGCGCATCGGCGCTGCACAGGCAGCCGCCATCGCAGACTGGCAGAGCTGCACCAACGTGCATGCGGAAATGGACGCCGCCCGGCAGATGGGCGTGCGCATGGTTACCCTGCAGGACGAGGACTACCCCGCCGCGCTGCGCCGCATGGCGGACCCGCCCGTGGTGCTGTATGTGCGCGGTACATGGCAGGAGAGCGACGGCACGCGCGGCGTGGCCATCGTGGGTACGCGCCGGGCCACGCCCTATGGCGTCACCGTGGCGCGCAAGTTCGCCCGCGAGCTGGCGGACGCCGGGTGTACGGTCATCTCCGGTCTGGCGCGCGGCATCGACACCGCCGCCCACACCGGCGCGCTGGATGCCGGGGGCCGCACCATCGCCGTGGCGGGATTCGGCCTGGCGGACCTGTACCCACCGGAGAACGCGGCGCTGGTGGAACGCATCCTGGACGGCCACGGCGCGCTGGTGAGCGAGTTCCCGCTCTACATGCCGCCCAACCGCAACACCTTCCCCCAGCGCAACCGCATCGTGGCCGCATGGAGCCGCGCCACCCTGGTGGTGGAGGCCCCGGAGCGCAGCGGCGCCCTCCACACCGCCGGGCTTGCCGCCGGACATTACGGCAACAACGTCTTCGCCGTGCCGGGTGCCGTCACGCAAACCTCATCCGCAGGCTGCCACCGTCTCATCCGCGAGGGAGCCATCCTCTGCACCTCTGCGTACGAGCTCATCGAGGACATGGGGTGGGGCGAGCCCAAACAGCTGAACCTTTTCGACCACGAGCCCTCCCAGGCCGACCTGCCGGATTCCCCGGAAAGCCGCCTTATTGAGGCCATCCGCGCGGGGCACGACACGCTGGACGCCCTGTGCAGCGCCCTCGGCACAGGAGCGGGAGAAATCACGCCCCTGCTCATGCGCCTGCAGGTGGAGCGCCGCATCCAGGCCCAGGCCGGCGGCCGTTTTTCGGCCTTGTAAGCGCGGCGAATCGGCTTGACTTTCGACCCGTTCTGTGGTATAGGACACCCCATGAACCCTATGAATCTAACCCACGAGCAAATGATGATTGCCGCTGCGGGCGTGCTGGCGCTCGCATTCCTGATTGCCTGGCTACTCAGCCTGCGCACCTCCGCCAAGCTCCGCGTGGAGAACGCCGCCGCCATCCAGAAGCAGGACGCCATCCGCCAGGAAATGGAGCAGGCCGTTTCCAACGCTCAGAAGCTCCATGAGCAGGACAACAGGAACTGGCAGGAGAAACTGCAGTTGCTCAAGAACTCCCACGAACACGAGAAGCTGGAGCTGGAGCGCCGCTGGAACGAGGGCCGCAAGGCCATGGTGGACCAATTCAAGACACTCGCCACCGACACCCTCATCGAGCGCAGCAAGCAGCTCAAGATGGCCAACAGTGAACAGATGGACGCCATCATCAAGCCCCTCAAGGAGCAGCTCGTCGGGCTCGGCAAGGCCGTGGCCGACGCCCGCGAGGCCGAATCCAAGAACAAGGCTTCCCTGGATGCCGTCATCCGCGAGATGATGCAGCAGACCCGGCAAATCGGCACGGATGCCGTCAACCTCACCCACGCCCTCAAGGGGGATTCCAAGAAGCAGGGCGACTGGGGTGAGATGATTCTGGAGCAGATGCTGGAAAACAGCGGGCTCAAGCGCGGCGAGCACTACGTCATCCAGGAGGAGGTGCGCGACGAGAACAACCGCCGCCTGCGCCCGGACGTGGTGGTGCGCTTCCCTCGCGAGCGCAGCGTCATCATCGATTCCAAGGTCTCCCTCACCGCCTACGCCCGCTATATGGCCGCCGACAACGACGCCGAGCGCGAGGCCGCCCTCAAGGAGCATGTGGCATCCGTCCGCAAGCACGTGGAGGAGCTGGCAGCCAAGGACTACACGCGCGTGGTGCAGGACAGCATCGGCTACGTACTGATGTTCATCCCGAACGAGGCGAGCTACATAGCGGCGGTGCAGGCGCAGCCGGAGCTGACGAACGAGGCGTACCGGCGCGGCGTGCTCATCGTGAGCCCCACCAACCTGCTCATGGCGCTGCAGCTTGCCTACAACCTGTGGCAGAACGAGGCACGCGAGCAGAACGTGGAAGCCATTTTCAAGCGCGCGGGCGACCTGTACAACAAGTTCTCCGACTTCTATTCATCCTTTGAGGACGTGGGCAAGAAGCTCATGGACGCCACGCGCGCCTTCAACCAGGCGGAGGACCGCCTGTGCCGCGGCAAGGGCAACTTTGTGCGCCAGGTGGACATGCTGCGCGAGATGGGCGCACGCCCCAAGCAGGACAAGCTGCTCAAAACGCAGGATGAGCCGGTGGAGATTGGGTGAAGCCGCGGCTAGTTTCCCCTGCCCTTCGTGGCGGTTTCCAGCAGGGCCACCAGGGCATCGTCCTTGTCAAGCTTGAGCGCCGCTTGCAAAGGAGTCCAGTAGCAATCATCCCGTGCATGGGGATTGGCACCGTGTTGCAGGAGCAGGCGGGCAACAGGCGCGCTTTGGGCATGGAAAAGGGCGGTCCACTCGTCCGCATCCGCCACCTCAGCGTCGGCGCCGTGCTCCAGCAGAAAGCGTACCATATCCGCATTGTCCTCCCTTGCGGCAACCATGAGGGCGGTGCTGCCGCCCTCATAGGGAACGGCGTTGATATCCGTGCCGTGGCGCAGCATGAGCTCCACCATGGGCAGGTTCCCCATCTCCACGGCAAAGGCAAGCGGAACCTGCCTCAACGAGGTCGGAGCAACGGGATTCGCGCCACGCTGCAAGAGGCACTCGGCGGCTTGCATGCTGTTGTGGCAGATGGCGGTTTCCAAGGGAGTGCAGTCATCTTCGTCGCGAGCCTCAACCGAGATACCACGGTCCAGCAGCCAGGCGCACATGTCAACATGCTCGCCACGCACGGCGGCATGCAGGGCGGCGGGGCGATCCTTCACGCACACCCCGGCCTGCTCCAGCAGGGCTGCCGCCTCCAGCCGCCCGAAGAGGGCGGCCCACTCCAGAGGAGCCATTCCCTCGGCATCCGTCTCCGTGGGATTTTCCCCCGCATCCAGCAGGGATTTCACCTCATCCATCCGATTGTGCACAATCGCGTAGCTGAGCGGCGGCAGCTCATCCGGCGGCATGGCGTCCAGCCCGGCAATCAGATCCACCGTCTCCGCGTTTCCGGAGAGGCAGGCCGCGTACAGCAGACACCGCGCATCATCCTTGAAGAAGTCGAACTCCGCCCCGGATTCCAGCAAAAGGCGCACAACGGCGGCATGGCCGTAGCCCACCGCCTTGGTCAGCGGCGTTTCCCGCAGATACAGGTTCTCTCCCGTATCCCTCACGGCGTTCACATTCGAACCCGCCTGAATGAGCAGCCGCACCGTCTCTGTATCGTCATACTGGCAGGCACCCATCAGGGCCGTTTCCCCGTACGGCGAAACAGCCTTGGCATCCGCCCTGGCATCTAGCAGGCATTGCACTCTCACGCGGTCGCCGCGGTAGGCGGCTTGCAGCAATTCCTCGTCAAGAGTTCTCATGCCGCCAGAATATTCCGAGCGGTGGCGTCTTGCAAGAGAAAAAGCCGCAAAACGAGCTTGCAAGCGGGCGGCGGCGGGGGGATAATGAAAGCGTATCTTGAATTTCACCCCATATCAGCTATGAACATCAAAGCAATATCCACAATCACCCTCGGCTTGGGCATGCTGCTGGCATCATGCTCGCCCAAAGAGCCGGATTTGCCAACGGAAACGAAACAGGAGGTTCCCAAGGTGTACTTCACCCGCGAGCTCACCCCTGAGGCTCTGGTGAAGATGTACAGCCTGGTCAACCAGGACATGACCGGCAAGGTGGCCATCAAGCTGCACACCGGGGAGAAGAACGGTCCCAACATCATCCCGCGCGACATGGTGAAGGCCCTGCAGGCCACCATTCCGCAGAGCACCATCGTGGAGACCAACACCCTGTACGATGGCGACCGCTACACCACGGAGGAGCACCTGGAAACCATCAAGGTGAACGGCTGGGACTTCTGCCCCGTGGACATCATGGACTCCGAGGGCACGGTGAACCTGCCGGTGAACGGCGGCAAGCACTTCAAGGAAGTCAGCATGGGCGGCCACATTGTGAACTATGACTCCATGCTGGTGCTCACGCACTTCAAGGGCCACGGCATGGGCGGCTTCGGCGGCTCCATCAAGAACATCGCCATCGGCTGTGCAGACGGCAGGGTGGGCAAGGCACAGGTGCACCAGGGCGGCACCGGCAAGAACATCATGGGTGCCGTGTTCATGGAGAACATGGTGGAATCCGCCAAGGCCACCTGCGACCACTTCGGCAAGCACATCACCTTTGTCAACGTCCTGCGCAACATGTCCGTGGACTGCGACTGCGCGGGTGTGAACGCCGCCCCGGTGAAATGCCGAGACATCGGCATCCTGGCTTCCACGGACATCGTGGCCATCGACCAGGCGTCCGTGGATTTGGTGGACACGCTGCCGGATGAGGAGAAGCACGACCTTCAGGAGCGCATCAAGAGCCGCGAGGGCATGCGCCAGGTGGAGTACGGCGAGGAAATGGGGCTTGGCAGCCGCAAGTATGAGCTCATCGAAGTCAAATAAACCATGAGCAAGGTATACTTTACGCGCGAGCTCACGCCGGATGCGCTGGTGAAGCTCTACAAGCTGGTGAACGCTGATATCAGCGGCAAGGTGGCCATCAAGCTGCACACCGGGGAAAAGCACGGACCCAACATCATCCCGCGCGACATGGCCATGGCCCTGCAGCGCGAAATCCCCAACAGCGCCATCGTGGAGACCAACACCCTCTACGAGGGCGACCGCTACACCACCGAGCAGCACCGCGAAACCCTCAAGGTGAACGGCTGGGACTTCTGCCCCGTGGACATCCTGGACGCGGAGGGCACCGTGAACCTCCCCGTCAAGGGCGGGAAGCACTTCAAGGAGGTCAGCATGGGCGGCCACATTGTGGACTATGACTCCATGGTGGTGCTCACGCACTTCAAGGGCCACATCATGGGCGGGTTCGGCGGCTCCATCAAGAACATCGCCATCGGCTGCGCAGACGGACAAATCGGCAAGGCGCAGGTGCACGGCCACTCCAAGGAAAACCCGTGGAGCGCCACCCTCTCCCCCTTCATGGAGAACATGGTGGAATCCGCCAAAGCCACCATCGACCACTTCGCACCGCACATCACCTACCTCAACGTCATGCGCAACATGTCCGTGGACTGCGACTGCATGGGCGTGGCCGCGGAACCCGTCAAGGCGCGGGACGTGGGCATCCTGGCATCCACGGACATCGTGGCCATCGACCAGGCATGCGTTGATTTGCTGCACAAGCTGCCGGAGGAGGAGAAGCACGACCTGCTGGAGCGCATCGAGACCAAGGAGGGCATGCACCAACTGGTGTACGGCGCGCAGATGGGCATCGGCGAGCGCGAATACGAACTCATCGAGGTGAAATAATGTCTGAGAAGCTACTGGATATCGACGTGGCGAAACTGGACCTGAGCCGCCCGGACCGCACCGGGCAGCCGGAGAGCGTGTTCGCCCAGGGCAAGACCCCGGAGCAGCTGCTGGCCATCCTCAAGGCGTTCCAGAAGCGCAAATGCGCCGTGCTCGCCACCCGCTGCAGCAAGGAACAGGTGGACTACCTGAAGAAGCACCGCCTCAAGGATTTCGTGTACCACGAGCAGGCGCGCGTCCTCACCCTCGGCAAGAACCGCGACTATCCCCTCTGCCACACCGTGGCCATCTGCACCGGCGGCACGGCGGACATCCCCGTGGCGGAGGAGGCCGCCGTCACCGCGGAGTTCTTCGGGGCGCGCGTCTTGCGGCACTACGACGTCGGTGTGGCGGGCATCCACCGCCTGTTCGCGTGTCTGGATGAAATCCAGCTGGAGGCGGACGCGGTAATAGCCGTGGCGGGCATGGAAGGCGCGCTGGCGAGTGTGCTGGCGGGTTTGGTGCGCGTGCCTGTGATAGCCGTTCCCACAAGCGTGGGGTACGGCGCGTCCTTCCAGGGACTCGCGCCGCTGCTGAGCATGCTCAACTCCTGCGCGGAGGGCGTGGGCGTGGTCAACATCGACAACGGCTTCGGCGCGGCATCCCTGGTGTGCCGCATGTTCCGAGGCGGACCTGTTCCGTTCTGATATGAGCAAGTTCATCTACTTTGAGGGCCACAGCGGCATCAGCGGCGACATGGCGGTGGCGTCCCTGCTGGATCTGGGGGCGGACGCCGCCAAGCTGGACGCCGTGCTGGCAACTCTCCCCGCGGAGTTCACCCACTCCGTGGAGCGCGGGCATTCCTACAGCATGGCGGGCTGCTCCTTCAACGTGCACCACCATCACGACCACCCGCACGAGGAGCATTATCACGCTCACGCCCACCACCACCATCACGAGCACCGCCACCTGGCGGACGTGGAAGCCATCATCGACGCCGCGTCCATGACCGGCTCCGCGCGCGCGCTGGCCAAGCGCATCTTCCGCATCGTGGCGGAAGCGGAGGCCGAGGCGCACGGTGTCTCCATCGACGAGGTGCATTTCCATGAGGTGGGTGCCATCGATTCCATCGTGGACATCGTGGCCGCCGCCGTGCTGCTGGATGATTTGGGAGCGGACGGCTGCATCGTGACGGGACTGAGCGAGGGCAGCGGCACCGTGATGTGCCAGCACGGGGAGCTTCCCGTGCCCGTGCCGGCCGTGATGAACATCGCACGCGCGCACGGTATCACACTGCGCCCCACCAGCACGCAGGGGGAGATGGTCACGCCCACGGGCATTGCCATTGCCGCCGCCGCGCGCACGCGCGACACCCTGCCCGCCGCGTACAAAATCCTGAAATGCGGCGTGGGGCTGGGCAAGCGGGATTTCGGGCGCGCCAACTTCCTGCGCACCTTCCTGATTGAGGACGCCGCCGACCCGCAGCAGATTTTCGAGTGCGCGTGCAACGTGGACGACTCCACGCCGGAGGCGCTGGGATACGCGCTGCAGAAGGTGCTGGAGGCAGGTGCGCGCGATGCGTGGTTCACCCCCTGCTACATGAAGAAGAACCGCCCCGCCGTGCAGGTGGGCGCGCTTGCGGACGCGGAGCACCTGCAGGCGGTGGAGGATGCCCTGCTGCGCCACACCGGCACCATCGGCGTGCGCCGCCACGCCGTGGAGCGAACCACCATGGAGCGCCGCATCGTCACCGTGCAGACCCCGTACGGCCCCGTGCAGGTGAAGGAGTGCCGCTACGGCGACATCGTCCGCCGACAGCCGGAATACGACAGCGCGGCAGCCGCCGCGGAACGCGTCGGCGTGCCGCTGGAGGAGGTCTTCCAAGCCGCGCGCAACGCCGCCGGACAAGACGCATGACGGAGCACGCGCCAGACACGCTGCTGCAGCGGCTGCAGGATGCCCTCCGCCCGATGATGGAAGGCGGGATTGCGCTGGCGTACTCCGGCGGGGTGGACAGCACGCTGCTGCTCGCCGTATGCGCGGAGCTGGCGCGTGAGAACAACGGGCGCGTGGTGGCGCTCACCGCGCACACCCCCATGCACAGCGGGGACGAGATAGCCCGCGCCCGCGAGCTGGCGCAGTCGTTCGGCGTGCCGATTGAGGTGTTCCCCATCAACCCGCTGGAGCTGGAGGCCGTGCGGTGCAACCGCCCCGACCGCTGCTACCACTGCAAGCGCGCCCTGTTTCAGCGCTTCACCGACTACGCGGAAGCGCACGCGCTGCGCACCGTGCTGGAGGGCTCCCACGCGGACGACGAGAAGGCGTACCGCCCCGGCCGCCGCGCTATCCGGGAGCTGCTGGTGCGCTCACCGCTCGCGGAGCTGGGATTCACCAAGGCGGACGTGCGCGCCGTTTCCGCCGCGCTGCAACTGCCCACGGCGGATGCCCCCGCCAAACCCTGCCTGGCCACGCGGTTCGACTACGGCGCGGAACTCACGGACGCCCTGCTGCGCCGCGTGCAGGAGGGTGAAGATTTCTTGCACACCGCCCTGCCCTGCGCAGCGGATGTGCGCCTGCGCGTACACGGCGACCTGGCGCGCATCGAGATACCGCCCGCGCAGTTCCCCGCCGCCGTGGAGCGCGCGGATTCCATCACCGCCGAGCTGAAGAAAATCGGCTTCCGATTCGTCACCCTGGACCTGCAGGGCTTCCGCTCCGGCAGCTTCGACACACCTCAATCATGAAAGCCCTCTCCGCAGCCGCCGTGCTCATTGCCGGAATCGCATGCCTGGTGCTGACCGCCGGACACAGCGACTTCCTGCACACGCACCACGCACTCGTGGCGCTGTGGCTCAGCGCGGCGGGCGTGGCGGCCATCCACACTCTGGCGGGGCCAGACCACTACCTGCCGTTCATTGCCATTGCCAAGAGCCGCGGGTACGGACTGGGCAAGACCCTGCTGTGGACCGCGCTGTGCGGCGTGGGCCACATAGGCAGCGCGCTGCTGATAGCCGCCGTGTTCAGCGTTTTCGCCAAGTGGCTGGCCGCGGAGAACTTTGAGTGGCTGCAGGAGAACCAGAGCGATCTGGCGGCATACCTGCTCATCGGCATCGGCGCGGCTTACCTTCTGCACGCCCTGCGCCACCGCTGGCTCCACCGCCATGCCGAGGGGCACGAGCACCTGCACTCCCTCAGCCAGAACGGCAACAGCATCTCCATCTGGGTTGTCTTCATCGTCTTCATCCTCGGCCCCTGCGAGGCCCTCTTCCCCGTCCTCGCCGCCGCCACCGTCATGGGTACGGGTGCGGTTGTCTCCTCCACCCTCATCTTCTCCGGCATCACCATCGCCACCATGCTCGCCGCCGTTGCCGTCGGCATGCTCGGCCTCCGCGCCGTCCACTCCCACGCCCTCCAGAACTACGCCCACGAAATCGCCGGCGCAACCATCGCCGCCTGCGGCATCGCCATCCTCTGCGGACTCTAAGAGTCCAAACAGCCTCGCAAACCGTATAGGTATACGCGATGAACAACGTAATTGAGCATCAGCGCTGCTGGGGGAGGGAATCGTTGAGAGGGAAGCCGTAGAGGGCGAAGGGGCCCTCGCCGGGCTTGTAGAAGTGCCACCATTCCTTGTCGTAGCCCTTCATGCCGGAGGCGACCATGGCATCTCGCAGGATGCGGCGGTTGGCGCGCTGGGCGGGGGTGACGAGCGGGGAATCCCAAGTGGACGAGGCGTCCAGCAGGTCGTGGTGGCCGCCCATGTCCACGGGAGAGCCGTCCTTCAGATGATAGAGGGTGACATCCACGGCAATGCCGAGGGAATGCTCGGAGACGGTGCCGATGTAACGCTGCTCATAGATTTGGCGCTTGGTGAGGCGGGGGTAGAATTGCAGCCTCATGCGGTCGTCGGGCGTTTGCGACCACTCGAAAAAATCCTGCATGGCGGAAGTGGGGCGGTAGGCGTCCCACACGAGGATGCCATAGCCCTGGCGCGCGAGGATGCGGGCGGCCCGGCCCACGCAGGCGGCGGCCTCCCTGCCCAAAATGGCGCGGTGCCCCGTGTAGCCGCGGATGGGGCGCCCCACAAAGTTGTCGCACCCCGCGTATTTGAGGTCGGTTCGCAGATGCGGAACCACGGTATCCAAGTAGCAGAAACCGTCCGGCATCTTGGTCACGGGCGAATTCGGCGCCAGCAGGGGCTTGTCCGCGCTGCACGCGGTGAGCAGACACGCCGCGGCGGCGGCTATCCATGATTTGAGCATACAGGAAATATAGCACAACCCGCATCCTTGTTCAAGGATGCGGGTGCATGCGGTGTTTGATGGGATGAGGCAATCAACCGCGGCAGCACTTGCGGTGCAGGCAGCGGCGGAAGAGCATACGGTCCAGGCTCAGGCGGCCGGGGCCGGTGAGCATGAGGGTGACGAAGCTCAGCAGGTAGACGAGCACCAGCTCGTTCATCTCGGCGCTGGTACCCTCACGGTAGGTGCAGGCAATGATGCAGAAGTTGATGGCCAGCACCAGCGCGGCGGGGCGGGTGAGAAAGCCCAGCATCACGGCGATGCTGCACACGAACTCCGCAAACACGCACAGCGAGAGCGAGAGCGTGGAGCCGATGCCGATGGGATTCATCCACTGCGGGCCTTCGCCGCCAAACAGGGCCAAGAGCTTCGGGTAGCCGTGCGCGAGAATCATGCCGCCCAGGCCGATGCGAAACACCAGCAGGCCGATATGGCGCGCACATTTGCAGATACAGGCGGGCTTGCCCGCCACGGGACATGTTGACATGGGGTTTGATTGTTCCATGCAGCGTCAGACGTCCCCCACCCCACCCCCGTTCACAAACGGATAGCCCACCCCAAAAAGGAACGCGCCCCATTGGGCGCGCTCTATTTTCAAATTGTAAATCGTCAATTGTAAATCTCATCAGGCTTTAATCCTGTTGGTGCGCCGCGAGTTGGGGTCGGTAATGAGGGTCCAGGCCTTTTGGAGCCCGGAGGACTCGAAGTAGTCGAGCTTCTTCAATTCCTCCATCTTGGCGTTGACCTTGTTCTGGCGGTTGGCCCATTCCTCCAGCTGGGCATCAGTGCCCTTGGTGGGGATGGGGAGCAGGGTGAAAGTGCGGGAGATCTTGTTGGCCACCTGGGAGGCGGATTTCTCGTCCGTGATGGAATCCAAGAGGTTGGCGGCCTCCTCCAGGGCGGCGAATTCGCGCTTGAAGTTGTACTCCCAGTCCACCTTCTTGTTGGCGTTGCGCTTTTCCTCGCGAGCCTGCTTCCTGGCCTCGCGCTTCTGCTCGCGCGTCATGCCGTCGTATTCATTCGCGGCGGGCGCGGGCTGGGGGAAATAAGCCAGCGCGGCGGCAGCGAGCAACAGGGAATGGGATATAAGCCCTCTCATGCGCTCCATGCTACCACCGCGCTGCGGTTGTGTCAAACCCGGAAGCCTTATCTGCGGCCACCGCGGCCGCCCATGCCGCCGCGCATGCCTCCCATATTGCCGCCGCTACGCATACCGCCCATCCCCCTCATGCCGCCGCCGCTGGGCATGCTGCGGGCAGCCCCCCCGCCGAAGGAAGGAGAGGAGACGCGGCCGGAGGGCATGGAAGCCCTGCTGCCGCCAAGGGCGGCACGGTTGGATGCGCCGGGGCCGTAGCTCCTGATGGTGCCGCCCAGGGGCGTGGAGGGGCGCTGCATGGCATTAGTCTGCGCGCGCCGCTGCATGGCGGCGGGCCGCTGGGCAGGCTGGTTTCTCATGGTGCGGGAGTTCACGCGCTGCGGCATGGCATTATTCTGCATGCGCTGCACGTTGTTGCGCTGCATGGCGTTGTTCGGCAGGCCGCGCTGCATGGCGCCCTGCTGCGTATTGTTCATGCCGTTGCGCTGCGGGGAATAGGTCTGAATGTTACCCGGCAGGTTCCGGTCACCGCGGTTGACCTGCGGCATGTTGTTTCCGCCGTTGCGGCCCATGCCGCGGTTGCCCGGCTGCATGTTGTTCATCCCGCCATTGCGGCCCATGCCGCGGTTGCCCTGCTGCATGTTGTTCATTCCGCCGTTGCGGGGCATGTTGCCGTTGCGCCCCATGTCACGTCCGTTCATCCCACCGTTGCGGGGTCCCTGGGCACCGTGCCCGGAAGGACGACCGCTATCCGGCACGCCGCGGTGGCTGGGCTCATGCACGCGCACGCCCTTGCCGGGATGCGGGCCACCGTTCGACGGACGCACATGCGGCCTGTGGCCGCGCGGGCAGCGCTCCGGAGCCCAGCACCTGTGGCAGTGGCGCGGGCAGTAGTGTACATACACGTCGTGGTGCACACACCAGTGGGCGCATCCCCAGTACGGCAGGTAGTATGCGGTGGTGAGAGCCGCCAGGGTGAAGATGGCCACGCCCGCCGCCGTGTAACCATAGACAGGGCGTCCGTAGCTGTAGCCGTAAATGGGATAGCCGGCCGCATCATAGCTGGCGTTGGTCCACTCCGCGGCGGCTGATATCCCCGCGCCGGCAACGCCCACCCCCACGCTCTCAACGCCGTCGGGGCCAAAGCCCACTCCCACGCTGCCGTATGCAGGGTACGGGGTATAGCACGAGGTTACCACCAGAGAAGTGCAGGCCAGTGCGGCCACCAGTATTCCGTTTTTCATTTTCATTTTCAGGAGGGGGATGCGGTTGCGCATCCCGGCTTTCATCCGTTCAGGCGCGCCGCCTATCCGTTTTTGTTTAAAATCCGTAACTATTTTTTCTGCGGGCTGTCATACCCGAGCCTTTTCCTTATAATACCGCACGCGCGAGGCGCTGTCCACCATTAAATTCTGCCCGCAGCGGTGATTTTTTTAGAAAATTCTTATTGTTTTGCTTGACGCGGTAGAAAAGTTGGGTATAATACGCGCTCCGAGAACTCAACCTCAGAAAAATTTATGTCCAGAATCTGCAATATCACGTTCGCTATGCCGCACAAGGGCCGCCGCATCCACCGCTCCGGTCTTGCCAAGAAGAAGGGCGGTATCGGTCGCCACGTCACCAAGACTGTGAACCGCACGGTCTACCCGAACCTCCAGGAGAAGCGCATCTGGGTGCCCGAGCTCAACGGCGGCAAGGGCGGCTACATCCGCATGAAGCTTTCCTGCAAGGCTCTGCGCACCATCTCCAAGAACGGCGCGCTCAACACCTTGAAAAAGGCGGGCATTCTGTACTGATTAACTTTTTTTTGAACGGTTGCGGCCCCTGCGGTGTCTTACCACCAAGAGCAGGCGCCGCGCCCGGATAAAGAAGGCCCGAGCGGCGAGCGCCGGCAGTAGTGAATCCAAACATACCCCAAGTAAAGATCATGACTCCGCAACACACAAAAATCGCTCTTCGCATCAACGATGAGAACCTCAACCACCACCTGTGGAACAACCGCGGCGTGTGGTGGTGCCATGTGACCGTCCACAAGCCGGACGCCACGGCGGAACGCCTGCGCTTCTCCCTGAAGACGCGCGACATCGAGAAGGCCCGCCGCCTGCGCGACCGCATTTTCGAGGACATTCAGCGCCACTTTGGCATGGCTATCTAACCGAGAGCGGGCAATCCCGACAAAAAACATTTCAGGCGCGCCGACCAATTGGTCGGCGCGCTTTTTTCGTGAGATGAATGGGGCATGCCAACCAACGGCGGCGCCACGGGCCATCCGCCATCATTGCGGTTGCGCGCCGCTGCCGCGAAAAATGGGAAATAAAGCTAGCCAGGCACGGGAATGCGTGGTATCATGGCGCGCGTGAAAATCCATGTGTACACAGGCGGGCCTGTTGCCTGCAACGGCTATCTGCTGGAAACGGTGGAAGGCTTTGTGGCGGTGGATGCGCCGCTCGGCTTTGCCGATTGGGCGCTCTCGCGCGTGCCCCAGGGGAAGGGAATCACGCACCTGCTGCTCACGCACCAGCATTTCGACCATGTGCAGGATGCCGCGCGGCTGCAGGAGGCCACGGGCTGCCGTATCCATGCGGTATACCCGTACAGCAGCATGCTCACGCTGCAGGAGACCGCCCGCAGCTGGGGAATCCCCCCCGTGGAGCCCTACCGCGTGGACGACGCCTTCGGGCGCGGCGGCGCCGGCGGAGACTGGGGAGGCGAGCACTGGCAGGCCCTGGCCATACCGGGGCATTCATCGGACGGCGCGGCGTACTACCTGGAGGAGCACGGCCTGCTGTTCGTGGGGGACATCATCTTTGCGGGATCGATAGGGCGCACGGATTTCCCGGAGGGAAGCCAGGCGCGCCTGCTGGCGGGCATACGGGAAAAAATCATGCCGCTGCCGCCGGAAACACAAATCATGAGCGGGCACGGCCCCGCCACCACCCTGCAGGAGGAGATGCTCAACAACCCCTACCTCACCTGAAAAACCCTTTACCTAGAACAAGACAATGACATTCGAAGAACTGGGGCTTTCCGCCCCCATCCTGGAAGCCGTGAAGGACTGCGGCTATGAAAACCCCACTCCCATTCAGGAGCAAGCCATCCCCTTTGTGATGCAGGGCAAGGACGTCATCGGCGCGTCCCAGACCGGCACGGGCAAATCCGCTGCGTTCGCGCTGCCGCTGCTCACCAAAATGACCCACACCGGGCAGCCGCAGGTGCTGGTGCTGGAGCCCACGCGCGAACTGGCGGACCAGCTGGCGGAAGCCTTCCGCACCTATGCCAAGCACACGGACATCACCGTGGGCCTGCTCTACGGCGGCGTGGGCTACGGCCAACAGACCGAGGAGCTGCAGAAGGGCTGCGATGTGGTGGTGGCAACACCCGGCCGCCTGGTAGACCACTTCTACCGCGGCAACATGAAGTTCAAGGAGGTCAAAACCCTGGTGCTGGACGAGGTTGACCGCATGACCGACATGGGCTTCCTGCCCATTGTGCGCAAGATTGTGAACCTGTGCCCGTGGGAGGGACGCCAGACACTGTTCTTCTCCGCCACCATGCCGCAGATCCTGCAAGGCTTCGCCAAGTGGTGCCTCACGGATCCGCAGGAGATTGCCATTGCACGGCGCGAGGTGGCCGCCACCATCTCCCACGCATTCTACCCCGTGGGTATGGACCAGCGCGACGAGCTGCTGCTCGCCCTCATCAAGGCCACCAACTTTGAAAACCTCATGATCTTCACCCGCACACGCAAGGAGGCCGACACCGTCGGCTCCATGCTCCGCCGCAACGGCTGGGAGAACGAGGTCACCGTCATGCACTCCGACATCCCCCAAAAGGAACGCATGGCCAGCCTCAAGGGCTTCAAGGAGGACAAGTACCGCATTCTCGTCGCCACGGATGTCGCCGCCCGAGGCATCGACGTCAACGGCGTCACCCACGTCATCAACTACCGCGTGCCGGAGAACCCGGAGGACTACGTGCACCGCATCGGCCGCACCGGCCGCGCGGAGAACACGGGCGACGCCTTCACCCTGCTGACCGCGGACGAGCTGGATTTCGCCAAGAGCGTGGAATGCTTCATCAACCGGAAGGTGGAGCGCCGCAAGCTGGAAGGCTTCCCGTACGTGTACACGGCGCTGCTGGACGACACGGCGCGCCCGCTGCGCAAGCCGCGCCCGGCCATGAAGCGCCGCCGCTGATGCTCCCTTCAGCCCCCCCTGCCCTCCCGTGCGTGTCGTGAGCATAGACCCCGCCATCCGCAACACGGGCTATGCCGTGCTGGAGGGGGATTTCCGCAGCCCGCGCGCGCTGGACTACGGCACGCTCTCCATGCCGCAGAAACTGCCGCAGAGCGCGTGCCTGCTCGCCATCCACGAGCACGTCTGCAAACTCATCGAGCAATGGCAGCCGGACGAGCTGGCCATTGAGGGCATCATCTACGTGCAATCCCACCGCACCGCCATCTCCATGGGCTCCGCACGCGCCGCCACCGTGCTGGCCGCGGCCAAGCACGGCCTGCGCATCATGGAGTACCCGCCCTCCTGCGTGAAACTGGCCACCGTGGGGCGCGGCGGCGCCGCCAAACAGCAGGTGGCTTTCATGATGCGCGCCCTGCTGGGGCTGCAAGAAACGCCCGCCCCCGATGCCGCGGATGCGCTGGCCATCGGCTATTCCCACCTGGCGGCCACCGACCCGCTGCGCGCGCACCTGTTCAAGGACCGCAAATACGTTTAAGCTGCTCCCGCATGGCTTGCAGCTCCGCCGCCCTCTGGCGCAGGGCGCGCAGACGCCCCGCCAGCGCACGCACCCTGCCCGGCAGGAAATACGCACGCTCGCGCAACCCGCGCCCCGTGAGCAGCCGCAGCTTCACCTGCCGCAGCATCCCGCTCTGAACATACCTCTGCAGCGTGCTCCGCCCCACTCCCAGCACCGCCAGCGCCTCTTCCATCCCCATCAGCCGCTCCGGCTCCCTTTTCACTATCTGCCCGCGCTCCTTCACCAGCGCCTGCACCGCCGCCCGCTCCCAGTAGTTGCAGTACGGGCGCCCAGGCTCCGCCACCACGCGGAACCTCACCCGGTGGCGGTGAAGGTAGTCCCGCGCAGCGGCATCGCTGCACCCCAGCAAACGCGCCGCCTGCCGCGTGCTGATGCCCCACGCTGGAACCTCCCGGTAGGCTTCCCCGCTCTTCCGCTCATACCCCGGGCGCGCCCGCAGCATACGCTCCGGGTAGTTCACCCCAGCCATCTCTATCAAGCGCACCCCGCCCACGCCCAGCAGCGTGCGCTGCAGGTCGCCGCTACGCGCGCAGCTGGCCGCGCCGCGCTCCGGTCGGTTGCTCTGGGCTGCCATGGGTGGGGTAGTGGGTAGTGGTGGGCAGTGGACGTGTGTTGTACTTAACTTCCCTGAAATTCTTTTTTCCCCCTGCGCGTTCCGTCACGGCCTTGGAATGCCATTCGTATGCAACTCTGCTTGTTTGGTTTGTGTATATCCCATGGCGTTGCAGGCATAGGATGAAGCGGGCATGATGTTTGGCAGGGGGTCATATTTACATCGCATTGCTCGTGAATAAGTTTGGCAAAGAAATGTGTAATACGCCATTGCCACCCACGTGTGTCCCAAAGAATTCTTTTAGGCTTTGCAAGGGGCTGATGCTCATAGCGTTGAAATTTTCTCGAAAACGGAAGCCCCCCCATTGCATAGCAGAGAAAAAACGCTCGGACCCGTCTTCGCCAACCCATCTCGCTAAAGCTACGCCGAGTCTTTCAGGGCTACGCCGAGGCCTGCGGGTGGTGCAATCCTTGGAGGTAACGAGCGTGGTGGGAATGCGAACCGACCCCGAATCCGCCCCGCCGCCATGCGGCGGGACTCCGTTAGTGCAAGTGCGGAGGGGGACACCCCCCAGACTTCCGCCTGGGGAAAAAGTTGTCGCCGCAAAGGCGGCTCAAATATTGGCGCGGCGGAGCCGCGCGTTAAAATGTTTCATCTGGCAAAATGCCAGATGAAACCCACCCGCTCCCGCGCCGAACGGCGCGGCTAACTTCCCAAATTGTAAATCGTAAATTGTAAATCGTAAATTGTAGATTGTAAATCCAATAGTCCCGGCGGGGATGTTGGGATTGATTTTTCTATGGATTGCGTTGGGGTCGTGCTGGTTTCGTGCCGGATTGTATGACACGGAACGGGGAGGCTCTAGGCAAAGGGCTCGCGGCTCTCCGGCATGTACTCGGCGCCGGTGGGACGGAAAGACGGAGCCGGATCCTGTAGGGATGTACCAGGGGCGAGCGGCGCGGAAGCGTGAGCAGGAGCGCCGCGAGAGCGGACTGGACGCGGAGGGCTATCTAGAGGCGAAAGGCTTGCAGATGAGCGCGAGCCTGCAGGACAACATGCAGGCCGCCGCGGGTTCGATACAGAACATCAGCAGACCGGACAAGGACGGAAACATTCGCAACCACGGGATGCAAAGGCCGGCAGGCTTGGATGAGGCCGTTACAAAGTACGAGCATGCGCGAGAAGCGCAGGATGCCAAAAAGGCGGAGGAAGCGAGGAACGCGCTAAAGGACATGATTGCTCCCGGCGTAGATGCCGCCCTGAAGGAGGCCTCCAAGATGATACCCCACCTGGAGCGGGTGATAGACAAGACGTGCGCCGCCGTTCCGGGGTGCAGCAAAATGATGCGGAAGGGAACCAAGAAGGCTGCCCGTATCATCGAAAAGGCGATAAACGACTACCAGGGAGATGCCAGCCGTGTAATCGACATGATTGGCGGCACTATCATCATTCCCAACGGCGGCAGCTATGTGGCTGTCATTGACGCAATCAAGGAGGCGGCAGGTGAGGATAACATAGTGAAGCTGAAGAAGTTCAATTTCAATTCAGCGAAACCGAGCTACCACGACATCAAGGTTTCTGTGAGATTCCCCAGCGGAATCATCGGGGAAATCATTGTGGTGTCCGAGTTCATCAACGATGCCAAGTTCAACAGGGGCGGACACCTTGTGTACGAGGTGAGGCGGGAGCTTGAACCGTACGCAGACAACTACAAAGAAGTATTTGAGGCAATTCATTCCTTGAATGAATTGAGTGCCGCGATTTACGATGCCGAAGCGACAGCAGAAGATTTGGAACGCTCGAAAGCCAAGGCTGCATCCTCGCTGCAGTGTCTGCGCTCGCTGTTGCCGAAGATGGATATTTCAGAAGGAGTCAAGGGGGTTTCAAACTCACCCGATGCCTTGTTGAATCGCATAAAACCAGCTTCGGTGAGTTCCACCGCAGCATTAATCTCTTTGCAAACCCAGAACATATCCAATGATGACGTACCACAGGAGAGCGGGGATGTCAACAAAAAAAATAAAAATTTCTCCGCGTCCGAGCAGGACGATGAGATAAAAGCGATTCGAGAAGCGGCTATCGCGGACAACACGTTCATGAAGGCACCGAACGGGGTGCCCACGAACCTGACGGAGCGGCAGTGGTTGCAGGTGCGCACCAGGGCGTTCAAGGCGTGGTTTGGCGACTGGGAGAACGACTCGGAGCACGCGAGCAAGGTGCTGGACGAGAACGGGGAGCCGCTGGTGGTGTACCACGGCACGCCGAACCACGGCTTCACTGTGTTTGACGCCAAGAGGCAGGGGGAGCGCGACCCTGGTGATTTTGGCAAGGGGTTCTACTTCACGCCGAGCAAGGAGTACGCCAAGACGTACTCCCTGCCAGGGTATTTGAACTTCGGCGGAGACGAGAGCAAGGTGTACGCCGTGTTTGTCAACATGCGCGAGCCGCTTCACCATAACGCCTACTGGGGTTCCCCTGGATATGTTGATGAGGAAGCCCATGATGGAATCATTGTGGGTAACGACAAGTACGAGGAACTTCCCTACTCGCACCCCAAGAACTTTAGCGAGATTGTCGCTGTAAAGCCGAACCAAATCAAGAGCGCGACCGAGAACCGGGGCACGTTCGATGGGAGGAACGCGGATATAACGTTTAGCGAGATGTCTGCGGATGAGGTGTATTCCGCATGGAGTGCGCGGGTGCAACATTTCATTCAGAATCCGCCGCCCTCCGGCAGCAGCGGGTTCCGCCGGGATATGACGGTGTGCCCGATGCCGGCGGTGTTCAGGATGCTGGGATTGCCGCAGTTGGATATTGTTGTCGGGTATGCTATTTTGGCAAAAGTAATAGGAGCTGACGAAGTGTACGGCAACGGCATGCGCAATGCCGACTTTTACAGGAACGTGAAAAATGTTGCCAAGCACAAGTTCAAGCTGGCGGATTTGCCGAAGATTCCCGGGCAGCTTGCCGACCCTGTTTGTATAGCGGAATCAGACATACATGGCCGCTTGGAGGTGGTGACCGAGATGATGGAGAACGGGCACAATGTGCTGGTAGCCATAGAGATTGGAACGGGAGCGCCTGAAGGCAATTCCTTGAAGGTTCACCGAATTGTCAGCTTGTACGGCAAGGAGCGGGTAAAACAGCTGTTGACGCATCCGATGCGTTACTGGAACGAAGAAAAAGCCCGCGCTTGGTTGGAAAACGGAGGGCTCCAATTGCCGACGGCAAACCAACTAAAGGCGGGCACTGGTGGTAAGGTACTCACTCCTGCCGACCTTGTCAAGTACAAAAATCAGCACAATCTGAATTTTTCCCAGCAGGACATGGAGATGGCGAGCGCGCACGCGCTTGCGGTACTGGAGGCGCGAGCGGACGAGGCGTATGCGGCGCAGCTTGCGCGCGAGTTCCGGCGCAAGGTGGAGGCGTGGAGCCTGGCGCGTGTGCGCGGAGACGAGAAGGAGGGACGGCTTGGGCGCGGGGCGAAGCTGTTTGGGGAGCTGATGGCGCTGGTGGATGCGGCGGAGCTGACGCTTGGAGCTGCGGCGAACACTGGGCGGCTGCATTTCCTGCTGGCGTGGGCGGCCGCGGCCTGCGGGAACATGGCGAAGTTTATGCGGAATGTGTACGACCGCGTGGACGAGGAGGATGCGTGAGGCGGGAGTTTGCCGGCGAGCGGATCGAGTAGGGGGGCTTTCGCCCCCCTCTCACACCACTGTACGTGCCATTT
>CALCWC010000129.1 GCA_937905985.1 uncultured Verrucomicrobiales bacterium
CCAACCACCTTCGTTGCCACCAATCATTGCATACCTACCACGCCCTGCAAAAAACCATTGGGACACATGTGTTGATATGGTGCGGCAAGCGTTATCAACTTGACTCTCACGGGGACATGTGGTATGTGGGAGAGTATTGATATTGACATCCATTGCCATGAAAAACCGTAACACGAAATTGGCCGCGGGCGTTGCGCTTGCTTGTTGCGCCGCCCTTTCCTCACCGGCAGCTGAACAGGAGACGCCCCCGCCCGTCAAGGGAATCCCCATCGAGAAGCCTGTGGAATTCATGAAGCTGGCCAAGGTGCAGACCGGGCTCTACACACTGCGCTGTGCCGGCATGGACAAGAAGGCCGCCAACAGCTACGGCCCGTATGATGCCTCCCTGCCCCCCGCCCAGAGTGTGTGCACCGTGCAGCGTTTCGGCTGCTCCTCCGTGGTCAACGGCAACTTTGTGGGCCGCAATCTGGATTATTTCAACACGCCCGCCCCCTATTTCATGGTGTGGACGGATGGCGGCCAGGACCATTACGCCAGCTTGGCCATCAGCCCGTCTCCGCTGGATGTGAGCGATGCCTTGAACTCCTCCGCGAAAGCCAAGGATGACATCAATCTCTACAACACTCCTGAGCAGATGGCGCGCCTCACCACCATGGCTCTGGATGGCGTGAACGAGAAGGGCGTTTGCTGCACCACCCACGTGGTGCATGCCTGGGATTCCAACAACACGGAGAAAGGTACCAACCCCGGTGCACCGGAACTCTCCCTCTTCATGGTTTGCCGCTATGTGCTGGACCACGCCGCCACGGCGGATGAGGCTATCGAGCTGCTCAAGAAGCGCAGCATCCGCGTGGTGTCACCGAATATGGTGTTCCACTGGATGATTGCCGATTGCAACCACAGCTACATTGTGGAGGTGGTGGACGACCAGTTGCGCTTCACGGACAAGAAGAAGGTGATGACCAACTTCATCGTGACCGACGACGGGTTGCGGGCTCATCCCTGGGGGATGGAGCGCATGCGCATTTTGGAGGAGCACTACAGCGAGGGTTCTTCCGTGGAAGGCATGTACAACCTCATGCGCCGCGTGCAGTACTCCCAGAAGTACAAGCCGGATACCAAACCCTTCTGGTATTCCGAATACACCGGCACCGCTCCCGACGGCAAGGACATCACCATTCACACCCCCTTGTACGACCCCTCACTGCAAGCCTTGATGAAGCATGAGATGGAGGCCTTCAAGGTGGTGACCCCGGAGAACAACCCCCTCCTGCTCTGGGACACCACCTACGGCAACGTGTACGACATGGCCAACAAAACCATGCGCATCATGATGCATGAGAAGTACGACACCTTCTACGACGCCAAGCTTTAATTCCACCCGCCACCGCTGGAAACACAGGCCCACCCGGTATCTGCCGGATGGGCCTTGCGCATTAGGTCGCCGACCGTTCGCCGTCGGGTGGAAACGGCTTGACCGCTGCACGCCAAGCGGTGTAGTATGCAAGAGAGATGCTCAAGGAAACAATTGCAACGGCAGTGGCGTTTGCGGCGGCGGTGGGATTGGTGTCCTGCCAATCCATGCACTTTGACAAGATTCCGCAAAATACGGGGTTCTTCCAGCATCTGCAGATGAACCCCTACAAGGATATGCCAGTGGATGCATACTGGGTGTCTGAGAACATTTCCGGCAAGGAATGGGACCGCCGTGTGACCGGGGAGAACATCCAGGGCGTGCGCATGTGTGTGACGCCGGTGAGCCTGAACTACCTGGTCAACCGCCCTTCTTCCACCAAGGAGCTGGAAGAAATCATGGAGCTGAAGCATTACTTTGACAGGGCCCTCCTGAAAGAGCTCCGCAAGTTGAGCGCCGATACCGGCAACAATTTCCACTTGGTGCAGCAGGGCGGCCCCGGCGTCTTCACCATTGAGAGCGCCATCCTCTCCGTTACGCCTACCGTGACGGACATGAACACCGCCATGGAGGTGATTGGCGCTGTGGCCGGAACCGCCGGTGCCGTGGCCAATTATGCCATGGGCAAGGATGAGGACAAGGGTTCCATCTGCATCGGCACACGTTTCAGGGATCCCTCCGGCCGTGTGGTTTGCGAGTTCGCCAAGTACATGCCCGGGCAGTCCAGCATCTTGGGGTATGACCTCAAGGATTTCCAGAGCTACGCGCACCAGAAGTCCTCCATAGACGACTGGGTGGAGCTGATGGGAGAGAGCTGCATTTCCAAATTCGATGAGAAGATCAGTATGCCCTGGTTCAAGATCAACCCGTTCTGAGCGCGGGCGTCCGCCCGCAGCGCCCTGTCTCCGTGCTGCACACAACTCCGCGCTTGACTTTGCGCGCGGCGAGCGGTATCAATGTGGCAGAGAAACACTATTCAGCATTATGAACACCGACGAAAATACACTTATCCTCTTCAAGCCGGACTGCGTGCGCAAGAACCTCTCCGGTATCATCCTGCAGCGCCTGCTGGCGGAGGGATTCCGCCTGCGCGGCATGAAGATGATCCAGCTGGACGACGCCATCCTGCGCGAGCACTACGCGCACATCATCGATCTGGTGATCGAGGGCGAGCCCCTGTTCCCCAAGCTCTCCGCATTCATGCAGACCAGCCCGGTGGTGGCCCTGGTGCTTTCCGGTCCCGGCGTGATCACCCGCGTGCGCACCATCCTGGGCCCCACCAATTCCCAGAAGGCCGACAAGGGCACCATCCGCGGCGACTACGGCACCAACAGCATGTACAACATCTGCCACGCCTCCGATTCCCCCGAAAGCGCCGAAGCGGAAATCAAGCGCTTCTTCAAGCCGGAGGAAATCTTCGACAACGTGGACTGATTCCCACTCCCGCAGCATTTACAGGGCGCATCCGGCATATGGCCGGATGCGCCCTTCAAATTCCGCGCACGGAGCGCGCCTAACTTGCAATTTCTAAATAATCCAATACTCTTCCAGGATGGCAAACTGCCTGGGGAAACATGCTACAAGAGCTTGCGCAAATCCTCAATGCTTGGCAAGGCCCGGCGGAGTTTTTCAGGCATTTCATCGCGGGTCTTGTAAACAGCCACGCCCATAGGCTTGGCATAGTCTCTCACGGCATATTCCACATAAGGCTTTTCTGCATCAGAGCACAAAATGATACCTATGCTCGGGTTCTCATGCGGCTTGCGTACAAAATCATCCAAGAGCTGCAAATACATGTTCAACTGCCCAAGGTAGGCTGCCTTGAAGGGGCCGGCCTTCAGCTCGACCGCCACCAGGGATGATAAATCGCGGTTGTAAAATAGCAAATCAATGAAATGCTCTCTACCGTGCGCCTCAATGCGATACTGGTTGCCGACAAAGGAGAAATCGCGCCCAAAGGTCATGATAAAATCCCGGATGTTGTGCACGATAGCATTCTCCAGCACACGCTCATCCAAATCCTCCCTGTCCCTCGCGCCCAGCGCCTCGAGATTGATAAAGTCCAGCAAATACTCATCACGGAACATTTCCACAGCCTTCAGGGCTGAGCGTGAATCTTTGAAAGCCATCTCAAAGTTGTTTGGCATCTGCCCGGAGTGATGATACCTATCATCGGCAATAGCGGCCTTCAGTTGCGACAGGGATAGTCTTTCAGCGGCACACAAGCGAACATAGAAGACCCGCTCCCTCTGGTTTTTGACTTTGCTCAATATCAGGCAATGATGCGAAAACGATATGGCATTGAACTCGTTTAGAAATCTCCCATCCCCGGCAGGCGGAGATGCAGTTGTTTGGATTGGCCCCAAATCGTCAGACGCTTCTGACGATTTTATAAATGACTTTGCGTCAACATTTAATGCGTTTGCAAAGACTGGCTCCACTCCCAATTGAGGAACCGTTGACCACGCCTCATAAAACAAACGCATCAATTTGATATTCGTGGCGGAGAATCCGCGCAATCCAGGAAGTTGTTCCTGCAAACGGCTGCTGATATAATTCACAGCTCCCTTCTTCCAGTATCCGAGTCGTGTATTAGCAGACACAAAGGCCCCTACACTGTAGTAGAGCGCAAGCTGCACTGCATTGACCCGCCGGGCGGCCTGCACCTGTTGCTGCAGTATGGCAAGTTTAATGGCCGCTACGGCGCCATCGTATTTCTGCTGCTCCTCTACTGTAGCTTTTTTCTCAAGCATGCGGGGGTTCCTAATTTTCTTCCAAGATGGCATCAATCTCGGAGACCACGGCGGAATCCCCGCCATCATGCGCGGAGAGCGCCACAAAGCGCATGTAGCGTGCAGAGGTGGAGGTGAAGAACATGGCCTGCTGGTCCTCCGCGTTGTCGGAGAAGGTGCCGCGAGCCACGGGTTCGCCCCAGTTCTTGCCATCGTTGCTCACGTAGACCTCATAGTCCTTCACGCGGCCGATGGAACGCGCGCCGCCGCGGTAGCGCATGCCCTTGAGCTTGCGCTGGCCGCCCAAATCCAGGCGCAGCTCATGCGGGAAGCTGGCCACCGTCACGCCCACCATGGTGTGCCACACGGTGTCGGGGTTGCCGTCCAGCACGTTGCGCGCGGCACCGCCCTCCTCACGCTCGGAGCTGGCGTAGACCACCGCGTAGAACGCGTGCGGCGGGTATTCACCCTCCACATGGGTGACGATGGGAACCAGCTCTGCAACGGAGGCGTAAGGCTCACCCTTGACCATGGGCTCCAGGCACACCATCTTGACGTAGCGTGCGGACTTGAGGTCCGGCAGGAGCACGCGCTGCTCGTTGTCGCTGTCCTCCATGGTGATCTCGCAGTCAGGCTTGTCGCCCCACTTGTCGGGAGAGTCGGAGAGGTAGAAGGCGAGCTTGCGGACGCGCGAGGAGGCGCGGCCCTGGCGCGGTGTGATGGAGAAGCCGCGCAGTTCCGAGGTGACGCCGAGGTCCACCACCACGTTGTGCGGGTATTCCGCAGCGGGCTGGTGCCAGTAGGAATGCCAGATGGTGTCGCGGCGTCCATCGATGAGGTTCCAGGCGGATTCCGCGGCGCCGCTGCTGCTGGAGTAGGAATGGATGCGCATGAGGTTGGCGGGCTTCCAGGCGTCCATGTGCTGGAAGGTGCGCGCGGCATCCATGCAGCCCTCCGTGCTGGCCATGGCAACGATGTTGCCTTCCTCACGCTGCAGGAACGGGCCGTTGTACACGTGTTCCGAGCCGTCCGGCAGGATGAGCACAATCTTGGCGTCACGCGTGCCGCAGGCGGCGTGCACGTAGCCCATGCTGTCGCGTGTGAGGGTGACGGCGCCGGTGAGCGGCATCACCTCGCGCCCCACAACGCAGAGGTCCTGCTCCGGGGTGATGGGGCGCAGGGAGAAGACAAAGGTGGTGGGTGCGGTGAGCGGGATGTCGCGGTCGATGGGTCGGGGGCCGCAGGCGGCGCCGCCCAGGCCGAGCGTGACCTTATCGATGCTGAGGATGGTGGCGTTTGCCTGCTGGACCTCCTCCGGGTGTGAGGCGGCGAAGAGCGCCTGGGCGGTGCAGGGCAGGGCGGAGAAGTTGAGCGTTTCCTCGGTGGATGCCGCCACCATGAGGCCGGTTCCGGAATCATCCGTGACGGCCACCCACTTGGTGTCCATGCGGTTGCCCATCTCCATGGGTAAGGGGTACTTCTCCACCATGTCCGCCACGGAGCGTTCCCAGATGCCGATGTCGGAGCCGCTCTTGCGGTCCGGGTAGTTCTCACCGGGGCCGCGGCCGTACCACTTCACGTTGCTGTACTGCTTGGGCAGGGTGAGCTGGTAGCCGAGCTTGGGCAGCACCACGTTTTCCACGCTGGGCACAATGCCAGCCTGCACGCAGATGTACCCGTTGGGCATGATGGTGTAGACCATCTGGGTGGTGAAGCGGAACTCGCGCTCCATGACGGGGCCCTGGTCCTTCACGGTGAATTTGCCGGTGTCGTAGTCGCGGCTGTCGAGGCTTTCCTTGCGGATGCCCTGGCTGACGATATCACAGGAGACGCGGACGATGCCGCCGGGCATGCGCTCCACAATGAACGGGCTGCTGGAGTGGTTGAGGTTGCGGAAGCCGTTGTTGAGCCACTGGTTCATGGCCCACTTGTCATTGGCCAGCGGCGCGCGGAAGGCGTTGAGCAGCAGCGTGGGCTTGCTGCCCAGCAGCTGGTGGCCGTTCACAATGTAGTCCCGCAGGCCGCCCGTGGCCTTGTCGATGGTCACGGAGAAGTTGGAGCCGATGACGATGAGGCGGCTGTTCTCGTTGCGCACGTTGATCTTGGCATCCTTGTCCAGCGCCAGCAGGTGGGCCTTGGTGGAGAACTTGGTGAACTCCTCCGGTAGGACGAGCTGCTCCGTGGCCACCACGTAGCCCTTGGGAGCCCAGGCGGTGTCCTGCTTGAGCTTGAAGCTCACGTTGAGGAAGTAGCGGGCGTCTGCGCTGAACTTGCCCGCGCCGAGCTTCTGGACCGGGATGCTCATCTTGCCCGTTTGCAGCGGGGCGATATCTGCGCTGAAGCTGCCGCGCGCCACTTCCTCCTTGCCCTCCTTGAGCAGCACCCACTCGGCATCATACTCGCTGGTGTTGGTGAAGCAGTTGCGGTTGGTGATGCCCACGGTCACCTCCTTGGCGCCCTCCGGGAGGTCCGCCAGGTGCATTTCCACGTTCTGCTGGGCCTTGCGGATTTCATCGTAGAGCGGGGTGGGCGTGCGGTCGCTGTAGATGACGCCCTTGATGCAGAAGATGCCGTCGTTCGGGTATTCCCCGTGGTCGCCGCCGTAGCTCTGGCGCACCACGGTGCGGCCGTCCGGCAGGGTGACCTCCTGGTCGTAGCTCTGGTGGATCCACTCCCAGATGCCGCCGCCGATGATGGAGTCGCTGGTGTTGATGTTGTCCCAGTAGTCCTTGAGGTTGCCCATGGAGTTGCAGAGGATGTGGGCGTACTCGGAGATGTACCAGGGCTTGCGGATGGGGCGGGATGCCACCTCCTTGGCCCAGTTCACGCTGGGGTACTGGTTGGAGTGGAGGTCCGCCAGGTCGTTGTTGCGCTCGTACTGGGTAGGGCGTGAGGTGTCGCGGCTCTTGATCCAGTCGCGCACGGCGGCGAAGTTGTCGCCGGGGCCGGCCTCGTTGCCGTAGGACCACATGACCACGCAGGCGTGGTTCTTGCTCTGCTCCACCATGTTCTGGTTGCGCCAGACGTGCTGGGCGCGCCATTCCGCGGGGTGGGAGAGGGAATCGTCGCCGTAGTAGTAGCCGTGGGATTCGATGTTGGCCTCGTCGCACACATAGATACCCAGCTCGTCGCACATCTCGTAGAAGAAGTCGGGCTGGGGGTAGTGGGAGTTGCGGATGTGGTTGATGTTGCCGCGCTTCATGAGCAGGAGCTCCGTGCGGCACTCCTCGCGCGTGACGGCGTGACCGTTGGCGTGCTGGCTTTCATGGCGGTTCACGCCCTTGAGCTTCACGGGCATGCCGTTCACCAGGAAGCGGCCGTCCCGCAGCTCCACCTTGCGGAATCCCACCTTGCGGGAGATGGTTTCCGTCACCTTGCCCTGTGCATCCTTGAGCGTGAGCAGCAGCGTGTACAGGTTCGGCTTCTCCGCGCTCCACAGCGCTGGCTTGGAAACCTCCGTGCTGAAGATGGCGTTCGCCTCGGCGTTCTGCGCGGGAACCAGGGTATCCGTCTTCAGGGTGGCCACGGTCTTGCCGGCGGCGTTGACGAGGGTGCCCTCCACGGTGCAGGCGGCATCTGCCTGGCTGCGGTTGGCCACGCCCAGTTCAATGCGCAGCGTGCCCTTGGTGAAGTCTGTTTTGCCGTCCTTCTCCGCAAAGTCGGTGTGGATGAAGAAGTCGCGGATGAAGACCTGGGGGGTGGAGTAGAGGTAGACGTCACGGAAGATGCCGGAGAGGCGCCACATGTCCTGGCATTCCAGGTAGGTGCCGTCGCTGTAGCGGTAGACCTCCGCGGCCAGCACGTTGGTGCCGGGGTGGATGTACTTGGTGATGTCGAACACGGCGGCGGTGCGGCTGTCCTTGGAGAAGCCCACCTTCTGGCCGTTCACGAACAGGTAGAAGAAAGAGTCCACGCCGTCGAAGCGAACGAACACCTGCCGCCCGTTCCAGTCCGCCGGCACCTCGAAATCGCGCCGGTAGGAGCCCACGGCGTTGGGCTCCGTCTTGGGGGTGGTGAAGGCCTGCTCGTCGCCGTTGCGGGGCGGGGTCATCACGCGCGGCCAATCGCGGATGCAGGTGTAGCGCTGGTTGCTGTAGATGGGAGTGCCGTAGCCGCGCATCTGCCAGTTGCTGGGCACATCGATGTCTTTCCAATCGCTGACGTTGAATTCCGGCTTGAAGAAGTCCACGGGGCGCTCCTGGGGGCTGGGGGACCAATGAAACTTCCAGTTTCCGTTGAGGGAATGCACCAGGGAGGAATCGGCACGGTCGCCCTTCATGGCCTCATCCTTGTTGGCAAAGGGAACAAAGAACGCACGGGCGGATTCCCTCCCCTGACTGAGGTTCTGTGGATTCTCCCAATCAGGATTCGGCTCGTAAGGCGCGGTCTGTTGCCCTGTTGCTAAGGCTCCCATCATTATCATTGTGGCGGATACGTGCTTCAGCCAGTTCATATCCCTGATATACTACCAGAATTTTACGCCGTATCAAGGAAAAAAGCCGTGCGCGTTCGCGCGCGTGAGCGTGTGCGCACGAATTCCGCGCGGTCACGCGTTACTTGCCCTCGTGCGCGGTTGTGGCCACGGCAATTTCCGGGTCGGTATCGTCCAGGTGGTTGCTCCACAGATAGCGGCGGGTCTGGGCCACCAGCAGGGGGGTAAGTGCAATCAGGCTGATGAGGTTCGGCAGGGCCATGAGCGCGTTCACGCAGTCGGAGAAGTTCCACACGATGGAGCTCTTGGGAATGACGGCACCCACAAAGACCGCCGCCACCCACACCGCGCGGTAGGGGCGGATGAGCTTCACACCGCCCAGGTATTCCAGAGCGCTCTCGCCAAAGTAGGACCACCCCAGCAGCGTGGACACCACAAACGCCGCCAGGCTCACCGTCAGCATCCCGGAACCCAGCAGGCCGATGGTATTGAACGCGTGGAAGCTCAGCAGGGAGCCGTCTGCCGCAGCAATGGCGGGCTCCGCGTACAAACAGGTGGTGAGCGTGATGCCCGTGAGCGTGCAGATGACCACGGTGTCCCAGAACGGCCCGGTGGAGGCCACCAGGGCCTGCTGCACGGCGTTGGGGGTTTGCACGGGAGCGGCCACAATGGGGGAGGAGCCCATGCCGGCCTCGTTGGAGAAGAGGCCGCGCTGCACGCCGGTGCGCATGGCCAGCATGAGCGTGGAGCCGATGAAGCCGCCCGTGGCTGCGTGCGCGCTGAACGCGCTGTCGAAAATCAACTGTATTGCCGGAAGGATGAAGTCGGCATGTGCCGCCAGCACCAATACGCAGCCCACCGCATACACCAGCGCCATGGTGGGCACGCAGGCTTTGCAGGTGTGCGCTATCCCGCGCAGCCCGCCCAGCAGCACCGCCGCCACCAGGATGCACAGCACCGTGGCCGTGGCCCAGGTGGGAATGTTCAGCGCGCTCTCCTGCAGCACGGCGGACACCGCGTTGGCCTGCGTGAGGTTGCCTATGCCGAAGGCCGCAATGGCCGTGAGCACCGCAAACACCACCGCCAGCCACTTGCAGTGCAGCCCGTGCTCCAGCACGTACATCGGCCCGCCAACCAGGTGCCCCAGCGCGTCCACACGCCGGTAGCGGATGGCCAGCAGGCACTCCGCGTAGCGCGTGGCCATGCCCAGCAGGCCCGTCACCATGCACCAGAACACCGCGCCCGGTCCGCCGGTGGACACCGCCACCGCCACGCCGATAATGTTGCCCGTGCCCACGTTGGCCGCCAGCGATACCATGAGCGAGGCGAAGTGGGAGATGTGCCCCTCCCCGCTGCGCTTGAAGTAGTAGGACATCGCACGGAAGAGGTAGCGCTGCGGGAAGCGCAGCACCAGCGTCAAATACAGGTGCGTACCCAACAGGCAGAACAGCAGGATATAGCCCCAAAGGAATCCGCTGAACCCGCCCAGAAACTCGTCGATGCCGTTTAGCATGCGCGCGGAGGATAACTTCCCGCTCCCTGCATGTCAAGCGCATTCGGCCATTAGGAGCCCATTTGGGCGTTAGCGTTTGGGCTTGACGGTACGTGTGACGGAGGGTATGATTGTAGGCAGCCATGGCAGAACGACGAATCGTAATCACCGGGATGGGTGCTGTGACGCCCCTCGGCCTGAGCGTGGATGAAACCTGGGCGGCTATGAAAGAAGGCCGCTCCGGGATACGTCTGGTGGACACCTTTGACACCTCTGAAGTACAGGCCCGCGTGGCTGGCCAGGTTCGGGAGTTCGACCCCGCGCCGTATTTCAAGAAGGACCCCAAGGCTCCCCGCCGCTGCGACCGCTTTGAGCAGCTGGCGATGGCCGCCGCCGTTCAGGCGGTGGAGGACGCTGCGCTGGAGCCGGAGAAGGAGGATCTGACGCGCATTGGCGTGATGATCGGCTCCGGCATTGGCGGTCTGCGCATCCACGGCGAGAACATGCGGATGATGCTGGAATCCGGTCCGCGGCGTGTCTCCCCCTTCTGCATTCCGTACATGATTACCAACATGGCCAGCGGCCTGGTGGCCATGGAATACGGATTCGGCGGGCCCAACATGAGCATCTCCACCGCCTGTGCCACCTCCAACCACTCCATTGGCGAGGCTTGGCGCATCATGAAGTTCGGGGATGCCGACGTGATGCTCTGCGGTGGCTCCGAGGCCCCGGTGGAGCTCATCGGCCTGGCCGGATTCGGCAACATGCGCGCGCTTTCCACCCGCAACGACGAACCCGCCACGGCTTCCCGCCCGTATGATGTGGACCGCGACGGCTTTGTGATGAGCGAGGGCGCTGCGGTGGTGGTGCTGGAAACCCTGGAGCACGCACTGGCCCGCGGGGCGAAGATTTATGCGGAGTTGGCGGGCTACGGCCTGAGCTGCGATGCCTACCACCTGACCTCCCCCATGCCGGAGGGCGAAGGCGCCAGCCGCTGCATGGAGTCTGCCATGCAGCACGCCGGCGTCAAACCGGAACAGGTGGACTACATCAACACCCACGGCACCTCCACAAGCATGGGAGATGTCTGTGAGGTCAAGGCCATCAAGCGCACGTTCGGCGCGCACGCCAAGGACAGCCTGGTGGTCAGCTCCACCAAGTCCATGACCGGCCACCTGCTGGGTGCGGCCGGTGGTGTGGAGCTTATTGCCTGCGTGAAGGCCATCCAGGACAATTTCATTCCGCCCACCATCAACGTGTTCAACCAGGATCCCGAGTGCGACCTCGACGTCTGCCCCAACCAGGGACGCGCGCACAAGGTGGATGTGGCGCTCAGCAACTCCTTCGGCTTCGGCGGCCATAACGCCACCCTTGTCGTCAAGCGCTTCTCCGAGTAAACGGCGGCGCCACCCACCCGCATGTCTCCCCGAATCCCAGACTCCTTCAAGGCGCGCGCGGCGCGGCTGGTGGACTATCTGGCCCCGGCGCGGCGGCGTGGGAGCTGGGACCGCCTGCTGCTGGAGTGGGCGGCGCTGAGCCTCTGTGTGCTGGCGCTGGTGCTGCTGCTCATGCGGTGCGGGGTGGTGGACGAGCTGGGGTTGCAGCAGGTGCGCTTCCTGGCAGGCTCGCCGTTCTACATGAGTGCGCTGGAGGCACAGAGGGATTTGCTGGGCATGGGCGGCATCTTCTGTATCTGCGTGTTGGTCACGCTGTATATTTCCCTTCTGCTGCTGCGGGAGAAGTTGTTTGTGCAGCGGGTGCTGTATGCGCTGCTGGCGCTGGTGGCGCTGGCGCTGCCGGGCGTTTTGTGCGTGTTGTGGCACGGTGTGCTGAACATGGGCGCGCCGGTTCTGTGCGTGCTGCTGGCCTGGCTGGGTGTGGAGCTCAAGCCGCTGGTGAAATCCCTGTACTACCGCTTCCTGCGGCCCAACCTCCCATGAAGCCGCAGGAATACCCATCTGCCGTGCTGGAGCTCATCTCCTCCCTCAAGCGCATGCCCGGCGTGGGCAGCCGCGGCGCGGAGCGTCTCGCCCTTTGGTTCCTCCAGCAGGGCAGGCAGGATGCCCGCTCCCTCGCCGCCGCCCTGGTGCAGGCGGCAGACACCGTCTCCACCTGCCCGGAATGCGGTTTCTTTGCTCCCAACGGCGAGACTTGCGCCGCCTGCAGCGACCCCGCGCGCGACACCAACCTGCTGTGCGTGGTGGAGCAACCCACGGATGTGCTGCCCATTGAGCGCTCCGGCGCGTTCCGCGGGCTGTACCATTGCCTGGGCGGCAAAATTTCCCCGTTGGACGGCGTGATGCCGGAGGACCTTTCCATTGACAAGCTGCTGCAGCGCGTGGGCAGCCGCCCCGGCTGCGAGGTGGTGCTGGCCGTGGGCAGCGATGTGGAGGGTGAGGCCACCGCGCTCTACCTTGCCAACCAGCTTTCCCCCCTCGATTGCCGCGTTTCACGGATTGCCCAGGGCATGCCCGCAGGTGCCGGCCTCAGCCATGCAGATGCCGTCACCCTCATGCGCGCCATGCAGGGCCGCAAGAGCATGAACGACTAGGGTGCTCAATTCCCCTGTGCGGTGCGGCGGTACGGGCCGTCGCCCACGGATAGCACCTGCACACGCACGTTTTCCAGACCCTTGCCGTGGAACCCCAATTGCTTGGCCACCAGGCTGCTGACGTCGATGAGGCGTCCGGCGATATACGGCCCGCGGTCCGCCACGCGCGCCACCACGCTGCGCCCGTTGGAGAGGTTGGTGATGCGTACCATGCAGGGCAGGGGCAGCGTGCGGTGCGCCGCATACATTTGGTCCTTGTACAACCGCTGGCCAATCGCGCCGCGGTCCCCGTCCGCCTCGTAGTGCGAGGCCACGCCGCACTGGTCGTACCGCAGGGCGGCATCTATCCCCATGGGCACGAAATGGTTGCCGCGCACGGTGTACGGCGCCATCTTGTAGCCCTTGTACGGCTCAAAGGCGTGGTGCTGCGTGCATGCCGCCAATGCCAGCGCCACCGCGCCGCCAACCATTGCCTGTGTCAACCGCTCCATTTCACCACCTTACCACAACCTTCCCACGCTTGCAAGCCGGCCGCCACTCGCTTTTGGTCATATTGATGCAAACATTCGGTGAAAGCGGTACATTGGAAGAAATCCACCCCGCCTGGCGATGTGCCGGGCGGGGCGTGGGGATGATTTTCTTTGGTGGGGAGTCACTTTCTCCTGCGGCGGGCGCAGAGGGCTGCCAGGGCCAGCAGACTCAGCGTGCCGGTGGCGGGTTCGGGGACAGAGCTCGCCGATCCGTAACTGCCTTTCAGCGTAAGCACGCCGCCGTTCATGCTGTACTGCATGTTGCGCAGGTAGCTGTCCAGGCTGCTGCCGGCGGCAAGAGCCCCGGTGGAGGCGCCTTCTTCGCCGGCGGCGAAGAAATGCGTTTGCAAGGCAAGCTGCTCCAGCAGGGCGGAGTTGAATACACCTACGTTGTCAATCCCGGCGACGATGTCCATGGAGAAGTTGCCCTCCTGTCCGCTTATCAATTCCGTGAGGGCATTGTTGCCCAGATTGATGCATATTCTGCTGTCTGCGCCGAGCGTGAGCGCATTTGTATCGCCGACCATGTTGATGTTGGAATACACGCCGTTGCTCCAGCCTGCGCCATCCTTATCAGCCGCGTTCCAACCGTCCACGCTGAACACAATGTCGCCCAGGGTCACGGCAAGGTCGCCCGTGTAGGTCTGCTGGCCGGGGGATTTGCCCACGATGAGCGTACCACCGTCCACGGTGACATTCGCAAATGTGCCACTGCCCTTGAGGGTAGCCCCTGTCTTCACGGTTGAAGTCAGAGCCATCACACCGTCATTGGTGTGGGTGCCTGCTTCCAATGTGAGTGTAACGGCTGAGCCGGACTTGCTTTCCACCTGACCAGCAGAGAACACGTTGAGCACCGTCTCCCCGCCAATGGTGGCACTTTCACCGAATACGAAGTGGCCCTCCTTCACGTTGACGGCACCCTTCAGGCTCAAGGTTTCCGTTACCTCAGCAGTACCTGTGCCAGTCTTGTCCAAGTTGCCTTCGCCCGTGAGTGTGCCGAAACTGGCGGTGTTGCTCCCTGTCACCTCCAACTCGTTTCCGGACTGCGTGGAGATTTGGAGGGTTCCTGCAATAGTTGCTGTGCGGTCTATTTTCAGGGTGCGAGTGTCGTCCCCGGTCTCGGAGGCCAGGAATGAAATGGTGCCGGTGGTGCTGCCGCCGCCGTCCAGTTTCTCTCTTCCCTCTTTGCAGTCCACCAGGGAGAGCGTGCCGCTGTGAAGCTTGATGTCTCCCGTGGTCACCTTCTCCTTGCTATCAACAAGCCTGCTGTCCTCAGAGTTGTAGTGGTATATATAGGGCGTCACGGGGCTGTCCTTTTCATCCGCGCTGCGCAGGTCGTATTCCAGAGCAAACTCCTGGTTGCCGTCGATGATGAGGTTGCAGTAGTGGGAGAACATGTCATCCGTGCGCGTGCCGTTGCGCACCACATCGTAGTCGTTGAAGTGGATGCCAGTGGTGTGGATGCCATACAGGTAGAGTACCAATCCTCCGACAGCACCATTCACGTACAAATAGCGTCCATCATCCCCTGTGGTTGCATCGCCTCGTACTAGTTTGTCTTGGGGGTATGGGTCCGCAGTATTGTTGTTATCCGTCCAGAAGAAATTGGTATCTGTGGAGAATGTTCCAGTATTCTCGTCGTAGTTCACGCCGTAGACTGTCATGACATGCGTTCCTGTAGCAAAGGCAAAACAGTCGCCATTGTCAAAGCCGTCGGCCAGCCATTTTGCGGCTCCTGCAAAATTATGGCCGTTGTTGCCGGAAACGTAGTAGGTGCTCACTAGCCCGCCCTCGGGCAAGAAATCCTTCTGCCCGTGGTAGTTGTAGATACTGTATTCTGCACCGGCAATGCGGTTGTAGTATCCCTTGGCTTGGAGACCTTGCTCAGTTCGACTATCATAGCTACACTGTATCGTTTCTCCATGAATCCAGTGCTGGATGGTAGCCGGAGCCCAGCCCCCGTGGTTGCCCCAGTTCAGGCGCACCTCTTCCCATACCTCGTAACCGCGCGGCGTTCCGTTTGGGATGATGATGGCCCCGTTCTCCTCTACCCGGTCTTGCCACCAGGCAATGAGGTTGGCTGCGGATGCAGCCCAGCACAGTTGGGAATCGTCTCCGTATACAGCATTGTGTTTGTAGGATGTGTAGGCTCCCGTGGCCATTCCGGTTGTCAAGTCGCACGTTACGCCGTCTGCCCAGTGAATCGTTGCGGAGCATGGGACAGAAGCGTACAGGACCCCCAGAAGGGCGGCTATGGCAAGTGTTTTCTTCATTGTTTGTCGAATGTTGATTTAGTAGGACTTATTTCCTCCTGCGGCGGGCGCAGAGGCCAGCAAGGGCCAGCAGGGAAAGCGTGCCGGTGGCGGGTTCCGGAACGGCGGGAGTAGCGCCGCTTATCCCGGTGGTGAGCACAAGCGCATTATCCACCATCTTGTAGGAGAACTGCGGAGCATTCAGCTCTGGGAGCCCCTTTGTCCCGGCTCCATCCTCAAGGGAGAGCTCAAAGCTGGTCTGCTCAGCCAGGGCGGCCAACTGTTCCTCCGTGAACGCACCCGACTTCAGCTCGGTGGCCAAGGTAAGCTCCAGCGTGCCGTTGGCGGTGGTGAGGCTGTTGGCCGCATCTGCACTCAGGGCAATCACAATTTCGCCATTTTCGTTGACGACAAACTCGTTCCCACGCATATTGATGGTGGAATAGGTGCCGGAAGCCCAGCCCGTGTTCTCGCCCTCGCTGGCTTCCTCGAACCCGGACACGCAGAACACCAGCTTGCCGCTGTTGAGAGTAAGCGCACCCTCATAGTCCTGATGACCAGGGGAGTTGCCCACGATGAGCGTACCTCCGTCTACAGTTACGGCGGCAAAGGTGCCGCTGCCCTTGAGGGTGGCTCCCGTTTTCACCGTGGTAGTCAGAGCCAATACGCCATCGTTGACTTGCACACCAGAGGTAATAGTGAGGGTGATGTCCTGACCCTCTGCACCTTGCACGTGGGCTCCGTCAGAGACGGTAAGTCGAGTATTGCCTGTGAGAACTACGTTCTTGCCGAAAATGAAGTCGCCTTCCTTCACGCGGATCTCACCCTGGAGCTCCACGGTATCCGTCACCTTTGCTGCACCCTTGCCAGTCTTGTCCAGATTGCCCTCACCCGAGAGCGAGCCGAAGGTGGCGGTGTTACTCTCAGTCACTTCCAGCTTGTTTCCGTCTGCGGTGTTAATCTGAATAGTGTCCGCGATCGCACCGCTTCTGTCCACTGTCAAAGTACGCTTGGCTCCTGCCTTGGTAGGGGCGTCAAAGGACAGCGTGCCCTCCGTGCTGCCTCCCTTGTCAAACTCTTGTTTCTCCGCCGTGCTGTCTATCAGGGTCAAATGCCCGGATTTCAGGGAAATATCACCTGTGCGCAAACGCGAGCCGTCTTCTGCAAGTGCCTCAACGGGGCTATCCTCGGCCTGGGCATTGCGCAGGTCGTACTTCAAGCTGTAATTTGCGCCATCCACCTCCAAGTTCAGGTAGTGGGAGAATAAGTCCTCCTCCCCTTCCTTGCCCGTCATGGACACGGTGTAGGTATCGAACTGAATACCACGGGAGCGCATTCCGTAAAAATGATTGATGTAGCCACCATAACCGATAAGAGAACCGTACAGGTAGCGCTCCCCGCTTAATCCGGATTCGCTCACATGACCGTCTCCGCGTGCAGGCTTGTTATTGTCGGAATACCACATGCGGCACAGCAATCCCTTTTCGTCCACCTCCACGCCATATACAGTCATGGCGTGGTTGTTCGTACCGAAGGTAAAGCCCCAGCCATCTTGGATGGCGGTCACAAGCTGCTCCGTAACATCTGCCATGGGTACATCCTCGGAGTCTATGTTGGTGGTCATGCAATAGGAGGGCCTTTCCGAGCCGTCGAACGCGTAATGAGCGCCTATCAGATGGCTGTAATAGCCTTTGTACTCCACACCTTTATCGGTCATGTAATTTTCGGGAGCGGCGTACTGGCTGTCTCCTTCAAGCCAGTGTTGCATCACACGCCCTCCCACCAAGGCGCGGTTCTTCCACATCAGGCGAACATCTTCCCACACCGCAAGCCCTCGCGGGGCCTCGTCCGGCACAATGACGGCGCCATTGCGTTCCACTTCATCCTGCCACCAAGCAATCACGTTGGACGCGGAAACAGCTGAACACATGAGGTGGTCTTCAGCGTTCACCCCGGATGAGGGTGTATGCTTATACGCCGTATATCCGCCTGTAATGGTGCTGGTCGCCTCATCGTAGGTTACGCCTGTAACCCAGTATTGTCCTGGCTCCACAGCTTCCAGAGAGCCCAACCCCAGTATCATTATCAGGGCAAGTGTTTTTTTCATTGTTATTTTTGGTTTCTATGTTGGTGATGTGCGGAGCCTATACCCCGAAGGAGCCGTTAGACTACAGTATTTGGAATACTGATGTCAAGGCAAGATTTCATTTTTCTTCGCCAGTATGAAAAAAACGGCCTGCTTCCTACACGTACGGCAAGAGTCCGGAATTGCTCCCAACATCCCTAATGTTTTCAATATCAACGATTCCCCCGGTGCGTTAGGAATACAGTATTCCAAAAACTGTAGAAGGACAGAAGGGATGCCGGGTAGACAGTCTCCCGGAGCGCTCGCTTGGGGGAGGTGGCATGGGTACTGCCCCATGAGTGGTTTTGCGCCCCTCAGCGCTTGTTGTGGTGGGGGTGAACGGAGCGGCGGGAGTGGAGGCGCTGCTCCATCTTGGGGCGCAGGTTCTCGTCAATCCAGGCGTAGGCGGCGGCCAGGCCGTCCGCCTTGTAGATGCGGCCGATCTGGGCTTCCACCCCGGTGGCGTTGCCGGTGAGGCGGAGGAAGTTGTTGCTGGTCACCTCCACAAAGAAATCACCGTCAATCTCCCCCTTGAAGGAGAGAATCCACTCCCGCACATAGAGCGCGAGCACGGCATCACCCACCCAGGCCTGGGCGCGGGCAATGGGGTCGCTATCGGGTGAAAGTTGCATATTGGGAGAAAATGAAGCTCGGCGGGAAGGACCCGCCGAGCGTTCGCAAGGTGTTGAAGATCAGGCGCGGGGGTGGGGTTCGCGCTCTCCGGCGGTGTTTCCGGGAGCGGTGGTGAAGGGACCGCCGGCGGTGGGGGCCACCTGGGTGAAGGCCATGCCGGCCTGCTCGAACTCCTTGCCCTGCACGGGGAAGTCCTTGCGGAGGGGGTGGTAGGGGTAGCCCTCCCACATCATGATGCGGCGCAGGTCCGGGTGCCCGGCGAAGTCGATGCCCATGAGGTCGTACTGCTCGCGCTCCAGCCAGTCGGCGGAGGCCCAGACGGGCACCACGCTGGGAACGGAGGGTTCCTCGCCGCCCACGGGGCAGCGCACCAGCATGTTGGCGCCGGTTTCCGCCTGGGTGATGGTGTAGTTCACCTCAAAGCGCGGCTCCTGCCCCAGGTTGTCCACGGAGGACACGCACACGAGCATGTCGAACCCGCAGGCCTCCTTGGCGTAGGTCATCACGCGCACCAGGTCGTCCGGCTGGACGGTCAGCGTGATGTCGCCGCGGAATTCCTTGCGGCCCAGCTGCGGGAAATGCGCGCACAGCTTGTCGGCCGCGGCGTTCTGAAGTTCGGTAAGGGTGGGTTTTGGCATGGCGTGCAAGGGTGGGGGTTAGTCGAGAATGACGTCGGTGGGCACGGAGGCGGCGTTCTGCGCCTCGCGCAGGTCGTGCGTCTTGAAGAAGTCCTTGAGCGGGTGGTCCGTGGCCATGATCTTGTCCTGCAGGGTGATGAGCCCCTGGAGCAGGGCCTCCGGGCGCGGGGGGCAGCCGGAGATGTACACGTCCACCGGCACAATCTTGTCCACGCCCTGCAGCACGGAGTAGCTGCGGAACATGCCGCCGGAGCAGGCGCAGGCGCCGCAGGCGATGCACCACTTGGGCGCGGGCATCTGGTCCCAGATGCGGCGCACCAGCATGGCCATCTTGTAGGTGATGGTGCCGCAGATGAACATGAAGTCCGCCTGGCGCGGCGCGTAGCGGTTCACTTCCGAACCGAAGCGGGAAATGTCGTAGCGGGAGCAGGATGCGGCCATGTATTCGATGGCGCAGCAGGAGGTGCCCATGGGCATGGGCCACAGGGAGTACTTGTGCACCCAGTTGATGGCGGCCTCCACCGTGGTGTAGACGAACCCGCCGTCGGCGTCGGGGTCGCACATGTAGTTCTGCTCGATATGTTGAAGATTGTCTTGGGACATAGCGCATGGCGGGGCTTGGTAACACCCCGGCGCGCGTATTTTACGCGCGCGGCAGGGAAAAATCAAGAACAATGTTGGAGGGCCTTTGTGTTAATTTTTGAAATTCCGCCCTTGAAAAACGAGGGCAGGCGTGGTTAAATGGAGGGAATGAGTGATGAGAGCGGCAGTGCGTCCGGCGACGGCAAGACCGTGCACGGCGTGTTCAAGTGGGAGATGGTGCGCAAGGCGTTGCGTGCCGCAGAGGAGGGTGCGTACTGCTGGGAAATTGAGGACGGCCACATCTATTACACGGAGCAATGCATGCGCATGCTCGGCCTGCCCTTGACCGAGTGGGCACCCAATATCTTCACGGAAACGGACCTCACCATCCATGCGGAGGACCGCCAGTTTTTCAGCGCCGCCGTGCAGCGCTTCCTGCGCAGCCCCGGTTCCGCGCCGCTGCGCGTGGAGGTGCGCCTGCTCAACCTGCGCTCCCGCAGCTGGCGCTGGATTCGCGTGAACGGCCTGCTGGAGCAGGGAGACGACCGCAAGCCGGTGCGCCTGGTGGGTGTGTGGGTGGACATCACGCGCCGCAAGATGGCGGATTTGCACGCCATGGAGGACCGCGACCTCTTCCGCACGCTGATCAACTACCTGCCGGACAGCATCTACTTCAAGAACCGCGAATCCCGCTTTGTGATTGCGAACGAGGCCACCGCGCGCAAGATGCATGTGCGCACGCCGTCCGACCTCATCGGCAGCCGCGACGAGAATTTCTTTGATGCGGACATGAGCGCCGTGGCGCGCAACGAGGAACGCGATATCATGGCCACCGGAAGGCCCATCACCAACCGCATCCACCGCGAGCCCTGGAAGGAGGGCCACTCCACCTGGACCCGCATCTCCAAATTCCCCTGGTATGCATCGGACGGCTCCGTCAAGGGCATCGTCGGCATTTCATCGGATGTCACGGAGATTATCGAAACGCAGCACCGCTACCGCGATATTGCCGGCAAGCTGGACGAGCGCAACCGCGCGCTGGAAAAGGAAATCGACCTGGCGCGCGAGGTGCAGCAGGCGCTCCAGCCCGTCAGCATTCCGGACCGCGTGTGGAAGCTGGAGGACGGCACCGTGCGCCGTGCTCACTTCCACCAGGTGTACATGCCCTCCACCGGTGTGGCGGGCGACTGTTTCGAGGTGTTCCCCATCGGCCAGTCGGGCTTGGGCATGATCATCTGCGACGTGATGGGTCACGGTGTGCGCGCGGCGCTCATCGCCTCCATGCTGCGCGGGCTTATGGAGCAGGTGGCCAACCTAGCGGATACGCCCGGCCTGCTGCTTTCCTCGCTCAACCGCCAGATGTCGCGCATCTTCACGCAGGCCAACATCACCATGTTCGCCTCCGCATGCTACGTGTACCTGGATTTGGACAAGAAGCGCCTCACGCTCTCCGGCGCGGGGCATCCCGCCCCCGTCATCCAGATGCCGGACGGGCGCGCGTATTTGCCGCCCATTCCGCGCTCCCCCGCGCTCGGGCTCATTGGAAACGCCATGTTCCGCGAGAGTGAAATCCGCCTGGAACCCGGCATGAAGCTCATGCTCTATACCGATGGCATCACCGAGGCGCGAAACGCCGCTGGCGACGAGCTCGGCGCCCAGCGCATCATGGATGCCCTCGCCGCCAGGCGCCCGCAGGATGTCAAGGGCTTGCTGGACACCGCGCTGGACACCATGCGCCAATTCACGGGCAACGCACCGCAGGACGACGACATTTGTCTGCTGGGCGTGGAGTTCCAAGAGGGAGAGTAACCCCTGTTACAGTACGGAGTTGACAATCTGCCCTGGCAGCCTGGCCACGGAGCGCACCACGTTGGTCAAGCCGTTGGTCACGCTGTTGAGCGTGCCGCAGGAAACCACACAAAGGCTCAATCCGCACAGCAGGGCAAGCTGGGCGGTCCGCTTCAATATGCGGCACGGGGATGTGGGCTTTCTCGCCTTCACGCACAGCATTCTAACATAATCCACTTGTCTTTGACAATACTAATCTTGCCATCTGCGTTTGCGGCGGTATAATCTCCGCGTCATGATGTCTCCCACGGACCACAGGTATGCGCTTTGCGAGATGCTCACCCGCTACGCCGTCTCCCATGCGGAGCGGCGGGATGTGGCCGCGCGCATTCTGGAGTTCGTTTCTTCCACGCCGGACTGCTTCTGCCGCACTTGCCTGCAAGGGCATATCACGGGGTCGGCCTGGCTGCTCAACCCCGCGGGAGACAAGGCCCTGCTCACGCTGCACCGCAACCTGAAACGCTGGATGCAGCTCGGCGGCCACGCCGATGGTGATTCCGACGTGCTGCGCGTGGCGCTGCGGGAGGCCACGGAGGAGAGCGGCATCCAGGGCATTCGCCCGCTCTCCGCGGACATTATGGACGTGGATATCCACCCCATCCCCGACCGCCCCGCAAAAGGCGAGCCCGCCCATTTCCACTACGACATCCGCTTCCTCATGCAGGCCCCGCACGAGAGGTTCGCCATCTCCGATGAGTCCGACGACCTCGCCTGGTGGTCCTACACGGACATCCAATCCCGCCGCCCGGAGCTGGACGAAGCCGTCCTGCGCCTCGCCCGAATTTGGCACGCTACCGCGCCGCACGCGGTGCGCGAATTTCCCAAATTGTAGATTGTAAATTATGCCAGCGGCAGCTCTGCCTTGGTCAAAATCTCCCGTATCTGCTCGCGGGGTCGCTCAGGCCAGAATTTGTTGGAGACGGGGCTGGCGGGGCTGGGGTGCAGGATGGTGCCCAGCACCATCTCTCGGCCGGGGAGCTCTGCGGCGGCGAGCTCCAGCTGCTTGAGGGCGTATGCGCCCACGCCCACCAGGCAGCGCGGCTGCAGCACCTCTATCAGGCGCACCAGGTGGCGGCGGCAGGCGGCGTCTATCTGCGCGGCCTGCTCCTTGGGCAGCTGGGTGGGGGTGATGTTGGCTCCGGTCTCGCTCATCCAAATGAGCGGGCAGTAGTTGGCCACATAGGCGTGTGCAAAGAAGTTCTCCGCGGAACCGTACATCTCCTCGAACAAGCCCCACAGGCGGCGGCCGCTCACCTCCGACCGCGGACACGCGAACCCCTGCACCGGGCGCTTGGGATGCATGGCGGGAGGCGTGCCCACCGCCGCCGTGATGCCCATCCACAGCGTCACCGCCGCTATCTCGCCGAACGGCACGCCGGTTTGCGCCATGCCGAACGGGCCGGGGTTCATGCCCAGGTACAGCACGTCCTTGGGCCCTTGGCCAAACTTGCGGATGTAGGCCTCGTGCCCCGCCCAGGCGTACTCCAGCGGGTTGTAGGTGAACGCCACGGGGGCGGTGAACTCCAGGGCCTCCATCTCGCGGCTCAGCTGCCGTGCGGCGGCCACCAGCTCATCCGTTGTATCCATGCGGCCATCATACCACACGCGACTGTGCCTGCCAACACAATATCGCCTTGCCTTGGCAAGTGCCCGCTGCTAGAATAGCCGCCGTGAAAGTTGTTGCCATAGCCAACCAGAAAGGAGGGGTCGGTAAGACCACCACCGCCGTGAACCTGGCCGCTGCGCTTGCCAAGCGCGGTAAGCGCGTCCTTTTGGTGGACACGGATTCCCAGGCCAACGCCACCTCCGCCCTGGGCGTGGAGGCGGACAGCTCGCAAAGCCTTTACCAAGCCCTGATTGGGGAAAAGATGCTGGAGGACCTGATAATGGAGACCGGGCGCAAGAATTTGTGGCTGGTGCCCTCCCACATGGATCTTTCCGGCGTGGAAGTGGAGCTCACGCAGTCCGGCACGCACATGAGCTGCCTGCGGGACGCGCTGGAGGGCATCCGCAAGGCGGACGCGTTCGACTTCGTGTTCCTGGACACGCCGCCGTCGCTGGGTGTGCTGATGACAGCGGCCCTTTGCGCGTGCGATGAGGTTTTGACACCGATGCAGTGCGAGTTCCTGAGCCTGGACGGCCTTTCCAAGATCTTGTATGTGATGCAGCAGATACGCGAGGGAGGCGCCAACTCCAAGCTAGTGCACGAGGGCGTGATCATGACTATGTACAGCAACACCAAGCTGGCCAACGAGGTCATCTCCCAGGTGGAGCAGAACCTGTCCAAGCAGATGTACAAGACCGTCATCCCGCGTTCCGTGCGCGTGGGCGAGGCCCCCAGCTTCGGCAAGACCGTGCTGGAGCACGACCCCTACAACCCCGCCGCCATGGCCTACGGCAACGCCGCCCGCGAATTCCTGCAGCGCCACCGCAAGTAGGATTTACTATTTACGGGGTACTAGGTACTATTTTGAATAATGCGCGCCTGACGGCGCGGGGGAGGAGAGAGTTTTATGCTGGACTGGATCTACCCCAACACCTGCCAGCTGTGCGGTGAGGTATCGCGCGCCACCCTGTGCCCGGCGTGCCTGCGCTCGCTGGAGCGCGTACCCAAGCCTGTGTGCATGTACTGTGGTGCGCCCGTGGCCGGCAACCAGGCGGACCCCTACCATTGCGGGGCCTGCTGCAACAAGCCGCGCCCGTTCACCTTCGCGCGCTCCGCTTTGTGTGAGAACGACACCACGCTCGACCTGGTGCATGATTTGAAGTACCACAAGCACACGCATCTGGCGCGGGCGCTGGCTCCCGTGCTGGCGGAGCTGTGGGAGTTCAACCACATGCTTTCCGACACAACGGACTGGGCGCTCGTGCCCGTTCCCGTCACCCAAAGCAAACTCTTCTCCCGCGGCTACAACCAGGCGCAGGAGCTGGCGGACGAATTGGTGAAGCTGCGCCCCATGCCCATCATCCATCCCCTGCAGCGCGTCAACACGGGCATTCGCAGCCAGACCAACCTCTCCGCCACGGAACGCATGAAGAACGCCTACAAGGCATACTCCCTCTTGCCTGCCTATGACGGCGGCTCGCGCACCCTGCCGCCCAATGTGCTGATTCTGGATGACGTGTACACCACGGGCGCCACCACCCGCGCGTGCGCCCACGCCCTGCGCCAGGCCAAGGGCGTGAAGAACGTCGGCATTGTCACCCTGCTGCGCGTGCGGTAGGGCTCACTTGCCGGAATCTGCGGCGCGGTGCAGGATGGCCTGGAACTTGTCTGCAAAGCTGCGCACGGCACGCTCCGCGCCCACGGCGTTCAGGTGGTTGTCGTCCTTCATCATGATTTGGCGGTCGATGATGGCGCAGTAGCGCCCATCCCGCTCCAGCGCGGGCGCCTGGTGTAGCACGGCATCGCAGTAGCCCCGCTCCAGCAGCTCGGCAAACAGCTCGGCGAAAAACCGGTTCCGGCTCTCGACATCCTCCTTTTCCCGGCTGACCATCTGAGGTGGAACGGGGCGGCCCAGGATGAGGTTGCGGTATAAGTCGGACACGTTGAACAAGTAGAAGCGCGGGACATCATCCATGACGACAATCTGCCTGCCCGTGGACTTCAGCAGGCGGAAATACTCGATGACGGCATCGCGCAGCAGTTGCGGCGCCTGGTCCGGCGGCGCCTGCATGAGCTCCGCGACACATTCCATCCGTAGACCCCAGTTTTGGGCCACCACCACGGTGTGCAGCTCCGGGTGCGCGTTGAGCCAGTGCAGCAGGCTTTCAATGGAACGCTTGTAGGGGATGGCCTGGCGGTGGCTGTATTCAAACTCGCAATCCGCATACGCGGGAATGACGTACGGGTTGAGGAACACGCCGCACCAGCCGCGCTCCCTGCCCACGCTGTTGAAACCGTAGGAGAGGGAGCCTGCGTGGCTGTCGCCTATCAAGATGAACTCCGGCGTGCCGCCGGGATTGCCCAGGAGGTCGATTTCGCTTTCAGGCTCCACGGCGGCTCCCGTGCGGTCGAACAGGATTTTCCAGAGCGAGGTGTGGGCAAAGCGCACTTCACGGAAGTTGTGCAGCTCCGCGGCGGGAAAATCGTGCAGCAGGGCGTCGCCCCGGTAGGCCGTGCGCTCGTAGGTGTCGGAGTTCATGGCCTGGGCGTATGCCGCGCGGTGCAGGTATTCCGCGCCGCCGCGGGTGGCCACCGCCGCCAGATGCAGGACCAGGACGAGGCCGTACGCCGCCCACGCCGCCGACTGTTTCCACCGCCGCCGCTCCACCAGCAGGTACATGCCGTACCCAAGCAGCAGGCTCAGCGGAATGAGCGCTATGCGGTCCCAGCTGTACGGCTGCTTTTCCACCAGGTACTTGAAGAAGAAGATCAGCGGCATGTGCCACAGGTACACCGAGTACGAGGCGCGGCCCAGCCCGCCAAGCGCCCTGCCGCAAAGAGATGCCGCACCCGGCAGTGAATCCCCGGTGCGGATAAGCACGCACGCCGCCGCCACCGCCGCCAAATCCGCCAGGCCGCCAAGCAACCCCGGCACCTGTGAAAGCAGGAGAACTCCGCATGCTGCCGTCGCGGTCCACACGCGCCATGCGCCGTTGCTTTCGCGCCCGGTGAAAATCCAAGCCGCCAGGCCACCGAGGGCGAACTCCCACAAGCGTGAGCAGGTGGTGTAGTAGCCCCATGGCTGTCCCGTATCCCACGCCACATGGCCAAGCGCATACGATGCCGCGGCTACCAGCACCAAAAGCGCTCCGCGCTGCCACGCCCGCCGCAGCATGCCGCGCGTGATGCTCACCAACGCGCCGAACAGCAGCAAAGCCTGCATCAGCACGGATAGGAACCAGAGGTGTACCAGCGGGTTGTGCAGCGCCTCATGGGAGAAGTAATCCCCCACGCAGTAGTCCAGGTACACGTTGACCACGCCCAGCAGCGCGCACAGCCCCGTTTCCGCTGCCACCAGCGTGTCCCCGTAGTAGCACAGGCCGCAGGACAGTGCCAGGGTGGCCGCCAGCAGCACCGCGAGCGGCGGGAACAGGCGCCCCGCCCGCTTCCGCAGCCTGCCCCCCAGGCTGAAGCCGGTCTCATCCTTGCACAGTGCGTAGTCCTTCAGCAGGAAGTAGCCCGACACCGCAAAGAAGATGTCCACGCCCAGATGCCCCGTGTAGAAGCGCGTGCGGTCCAAATGGTAGAGCACGACTAGGATGATGGCCACGCCTTTCAGGATATCGATGTGCGGCAGGCGTTGGTTCATGGCGGCGGTGCGTTAGGTGGCGGAACCCATCCAGTTGTTGAGGATTTCCACGGCGGCGGCCTGGTCGATGATGGGGCGGAAATCCTTGGCCTTCTTCCCGGCGGCGTGCAGCTTCTCCTGCGCCACCGTGGTGGTCAGGAACTCGTCCACATAGACGAGCGGCAGCTCCGGCAGGCGCGCGTGCAGCTTCTCGCCGAACGCCCGCACCTTCTCGCACGCCGTCCCCTCTGTGCCGTCCAGCCGCAACGGCAGCCCAAGCACCAGCGTGCGCACGCCGCGCTCCGCCGCCAGCTGCGCAATGCGTTCCAGCGGCTCCGTGCGGTCCAGGTGGATGCTTTCCACCGGGTGCGCCAGGATGCCGCACGCATCCGTGGCCGCTATGCCGATGCGCGCCTGTCCGAAATCAATGCCTAAGGCGGGATGCATCTGAATTTACAATTTACGATTGACAATTTACAATTTGAAAAGCTCGCGCGCCTGACGGTGCGGGGGATTACAGCAATTCGTCCGGGAGGGTGGAGACGACTTTCTTGATGTTGTCGGCCTCGCTGCGGCGAGCCACCAGCAGGGCGTCCCCGGTGTCCACCACAATCAGGTCGTCCACGCCCACCAGGGCCACACGCTTGCAGGAATCGGTGAAAACGATGTTATCGGTGGAACTGACGGTGCTGAGCGGGCTGTTGGAGACGTTGCCGCTCTCCTGCTTGGGAAGGTACTTACCCACTGATATCCAAGAACCTACGTCGTCCCAGTCGAAGGTGGCCTCAAAGTTGAGCACGCGGTCCGCCTTTTCCAGCAGGGCAAAGTCGATGGAGATGGGGGTGAGTTTTGGGAACTCGTCGCGGATGAACTGCGGGGCGTCTGCGGCCTGGCTGAGGCGGTCGATGAACCCGGCCAGCTCCGGCGCGTGGGCGGCCAGCTGTTGGCGCACGTGCGGCACGCTCCAGATGAACATACCCGCGTTCCAGGAGAAGTTGCCGCTGGCAAGGTATTGCTCCGCAGTGGCGGAATCTGGCTTCTCGCGGAAGCGGACCACCTCGTAGCAGTTGTGGGTGAGCGCGGGGTCGTCGAGCTTTTCCGCGCGCTCGATGTAGCCGTAGCTCGGGCACGGCCACGTGGGCTTGATGCCGATGGTGATGAGCGCAGCCTCGCGGTCCGCCAGGTTCAGCGCATCCTGCGCCAGCGCCTGGAACGCCGGCGTGTCCAGGATGAGCGAGTCGCTGGGGATGATGATCATGCTGGCCTGCGGGTCGCGCGCGGTGATGAGCCCCACGCCCAGCGAGACGGCGGGCGCGGTGTCGCGCCGTGCGGGTTCCGCCACAATGTTCTCCGCCGGCAATTCTGCCGCCTGCCGGCGCACCTCCGCCTCTTGCAGGTGGTTGGTGAGAATGAAGATGTTCTCCGCCGGCACGATGCCCTTCAAGCGCTCGATGGCCTGGCAGAGCATGGTTCCCTGCCCGAAAAGGTCCAGCAGCTGCTTGGGCTTCGCATTGCGCGAGAGCGGCCAAAACCGCGTTCCGCTTCCCCCTGCCAAGATGAGTGCATAATGGTTCATGCCGCCAGTATAGACATATCCCTGCCGCGCGTCAAGCGCGCACGGCGCGCCCAAATCCCCAATCCTAAATGGAAGCGCACGTCCCTTCTACGGCAAGCGTTTCAGGAATTTCCCTGCATTGCAAACGAATCCGCGGCACCGCGGTATTTCTGCGTTTGATTGAGGATTTGGGATTTATGGAATTTGCGCACGCTTTGGCAGCTTGACGGATGGGGGCGGAGTGTGGTAGAGTGAACGTTCACCTAGAAAGGATCGGTGCATGTTTATCAACAGGGAAATATCTTGGCTGGAGTTCAACCAGCGGGTGCTCAACCAGGCGCAGCGGCTGGATTTGCCGCTGCTGGAGCGCGTGAAGTTCCTTTCCATCACCGCCAGCAACCTGGATGAGTTCTTCCAGGTTCGCGTGGGCGGGCTGATGCTGGTGCAGCGCGCCGGAAAGAACCGCCCGGAGCTTACCGGGCTTTCCCCCACGGACGAGCTTGCGCGCATCCGCGTGCGCGCCAACGCCATGGTGGAGGACCAGTACAAGCTCTTCAACGGTGAGCTTCTGCCGCTGATGCGCGAGGCGGGTCTGCATCCGCTGGCTCTGGACGATTTGGAGGAAATCCAGCTGGGCGACCTGGAAAAATATTTCAACGCGAATGTGGCGCCGCTGCTCACGCCGCTGGCCATGGAGGTGGAGACGCCGCCCGTGCTGCCGAACCTGAGCCTGGTGCTGGCGGTGGAGCTGCGCGACAAGGCCTCTCCAGATGCCACGCGCATTGTGGCGGTCACCCTGCCGGAAACGCTGCCGCGCCGCATCCACGTCTCATCCCTGGAGGACCGCGGCTATGTCATGCTGGAGGAGCTGGCGGCGCGCTTCATCGGCTACCTGCTGCCCGGCGAGGAAGTGGCGGGCTGCACGCCCTTCCGCGTGACCCGCAACGGCGATATCGCCGTGGCGGAGGAAGAGGGCGGCGACTTTGCCCGCGAGATGGAGGAGGTGCTGGTGGCGCGCAAGTTCTCCGACTGCGTTCGCCTAGAGCTGCCGCAGGATGCACCCGACCATCTGGTGCCGCGTCTGCAGGCGCTGGTGGGCGCGGACGGCAACTCCACGTACCGCGTGCCGGGGCTGCTGCGCCTGGTGGATTTCGGGCGCATGGCGTTCGAGCCGGGCAACGACCAGCTCAAGGTGGAATCTTGGACACCCAGCTGGCCCGCCAGCGTGGACCCCGCCGTCTCCATGTTCGACAACATCGCGCAGGGCGACATCCTCATCCACAACCCGTACGAGAGCTACGAGCCCGTGGTGCGCCTGATCGAGGAAGCCGCCGCAGACCCGGATGTCATCGCCATCAAGCAAAGCCTCTACCGCACCGCGTCCAACTCCCGCTTCATCGCGGCGTTGTGCCGCGCTGCGGAATCCGGCAAGCAGGTCACCGTGCTGGTGGAGCTCAAGGCGCGTTTCGACGAACGCCTGAACCTGGCGCAGGCGGAGCGCCTTCAGCGTTCGGGCGTGCAGGTGGTGTATGGCGTGAAGGGCTTCAAGACCCACGCGAAAATCGCCATGATTGTGCGGCGGGAGCCCACCGGGCTGCGCCGCTACTGCCATTTCGGCACCGGCAACTACAACGAGGACACCGCCCGCATCTACAGCGACCTCTCCCTGCTGACCTGCGACGACAAGCTGGGGGCGGATGCCTCGCAGCTGTTCAACTCCGTGACGGGACTCACGCGGCTCATGCAGTTCCGCCGCATCTACCCGTCGCCGGCCATGATGAAGCAGCGCCTGCTGGAGCTGATTGAGGCGGAGACGCAGCGCGCGCGGCAGGGCGGCAAGGCCGCCATCCGTGCCAAGATGAATTCCCTCAATGATGTGGAAATTATGGAGGCCCTGGAGCGCGCCTCCCAGGCCGGCGTGAAAATCCGCCTGAACGTGCGCGGCATCTGCTGCTGGTATCCCGGCACCGCCAAGGGGCGCGCCTCCACCCGCATCGTCAGCATCGTGGACCGCTACCTGGAGCACGCCCGCATCTTTTCCTTCCACAACGGCGGCGACAAGCTGGTGTACATCGCCAGCGCAGACTGGATGAGCCGCAACCTGGACCGCCGCGTGGAGCTCATGGTGCCCATCGACAACCCGGAGCTCGCGGAGCGCGTGCTCGGCATCCTGGACGCCTGCTTCAAGGACAACACGCAGGCCTCCCTCATGGAGGAGGACGGCTCCTCCCGCCCGGTGCACAACCACCACCGCCCCTTTGCCATGCAGGCCCACCTGCAGCGCCAGGCACGCCAGCGTGCACGCCGCCAGGAGCGCATCTCCCGCCAAACCCTGGAACCCCACCTGCCCAAGAAGGAGCGCTAGCCGCGCCGCTAGTTTTCAGCCTGCTTCTCTTTGGCTGGTGCAATGGCCCTGTAGGTTGCAATGGCTCCCTGGGCAACGACGACTATGCCGGCCGAGGCAACGGTGAGCGGCACGTCCGCCACTGCCAGGACGGTTCCCAGCGGGTAGGCCCACAGCGCGTCGGAACAGGCGTGCAGGTCGGATGTCACCAGGACCACGCCGTTATGGCAATACCGCGCCTCTCCTGCAGGGTTGAACAGCTTGCCGGTCTGTTGTTGCACGGCACCGGGCGGCAGGCTCTCCAGCCACGGGGTTTGCGTGCGCACCAGACAGCCCGTGCCGGGGTCTGTCTCCACCTCGCCGTACAGCGTGCGGGTCTCGTCCGGCCTGGCCTCATGATAGGTCTTGTCGATTTGGTACGGGTACACGAAGCAGGGTTTGCCGCGGCGCACAAATCGCGCGGGGTGCCCCGCCACATACTGCTTTCCGCCCACGCGGTACACGGTTGCATGCACAATCGGAATCTCTGCTCCGGCGAGCTTGACGCGCCCTATCTCACTCTTCAACAGAACGCCCTCGCCCTCACGGCCATAATCGAACACCCGGTTGTGCGTGGCCACGCAGGAGGACAGCAGCACCGCTCCAATCAGCGCAAGCGCCATGCAAATGGTTTTCCCACCCGTTTTCATACACCCCCATATAAGCACGGAGCGGCTCCCTTTGCCGAACAAAAAATGCTTTTTAATGAAAAAATGATGCAGACGGCTGATATTCTTGCATAGGCGGGTGCATTGTGGTAAAAAGGCGGCATGCTGAAGAAACTGTTTATCCTTTCCGTGCTGGCAAGCGCAACAACGCTGGCCAACGAGGGCTTTGAGAAGGCACCCGTGGGCAAGTTCACCAAGGTGGACACCGAGTACGGTCCGCTCACTGCGGCTGACGGCCATGCAGAAATCATAAAGGGCCATGCCCGCACCGGCGAGAACACCCTGCACATCATGGGCGGCGAGAACAAGTCCGTCACGTTCGAGCTGACGGAGAAGCTGGCGCGCAAGACCCCCTGCGTGTTCCACATGGAACGCTGGACCGGCAAGGAACCGTTCAAGGTGGAGGTGTTTGCCAAGACGGATGCGGGCGAGACAAAGGTGACCACCATCGAGAAGGTGGGCACGGGCTCCTACAAGTACGAGGGCAAGCTCGATTTGCCGGAAGGCACCACGGCTGTGCGTTTCTGCGCCACCACGGCGGAGCGCGGCGGTATTCTGCTGGACGACATCGGCATTTACGCGGGCGACATGAAGATTGAGGGCGTGGACCTGGCGGATTCCAAGAATTATCCCCTGCTGAAGCGTGCCCCCATCAACCCCGCCGTGGGTCTCATCGTGCACGCCAAGGGCGCGGCCAACCCCGCCTCCGTCACCAAGGTGCAGTTCAAGGTGGACAAGCCTTCCCAGGTGAAGAACATCACCCTGCGCACCGGCAACAACAACGGAACCTCGTTCCGCGGCAGCAGGGTCTTCGGTACCGGCACGCCGGACGAGAACGGCAACGTGACCATCTCCTGCTCCCAGAACAACCAGCTGGAATCCGGCGACACCGCGCTCTGGGTGGATGTCTGCCCCAGCGATGAATCCCGTGTCGGCAGCACGGTCACCTTCAGCGACTATTCCGTCACCGTGGGCGGCAAGACCCTCAAGCCCATGGGAGATGCCGTCACCCAGCGCATCGGCTACATGGTGGCCGTGCCCGGCGAGACCGTGGGCAACCAGGCGGACGGCGCGGCGGACCGCGAGTGCGTGTCCTTCCGCATCCCGGGCATGATTACCACGCAGAAAGGCACCCTGGTGGGCTGCTTCGATGCGCGCTATGTGCACTCCGGCGACCTCTGCGCGGATATCGACGTGGCGGTGGTGCGCTCCACGGACGGTGGCCAGACCTGGACCACGCCGTACGTGGGCATGGATTCCGGCCCCGGCCCGGCCAACGGCAACGGCGACCCCTGCATCCTGCAGGACAAGAAGGGCCGCCTGTGGATGGAATCGCTGGTGTGCCACTTCCAGGGCGGTGCCTCGCTGGGCGTCTCCAAGACCGGGTTCGATCCCAAGGAGACCGGCCAGTGGGAGATGGTGTACAGCGATGACGACGGCAAGACCTGGAGCAGCGAGCACATAAACGCCACCAGGCAGGTGAAGAAGGAGGAGTGGACCACCGTCCTCTCCGGCCCCGGCAACGGCATTTGCACCTCCAAGGGCGTCATTGTTTTCCCCGCGCAGATTTGGGAGAGGGGTGCCGCGCACCGCTGCATGAGCACCATTTGCTATTCCAAGGACGGCGGCAAGACCTGGGTGTACGGCACGGGCGTGCCGCACGACACCTCGGAATGCCAGGTGGTGGAGCTGAAGGACGGCTCGCTCATGCTCAACTGCCGCAACGAAAAGCGGCAGGGCAAGCGCATTGTCTACGTCACCAAGGACCTCGGCCAGACCTGGCAGGAGCACGCCACCAACAACAAGGCCCTGCAGGAACCCACCTGTCAGGCTTCCATCATCGCCGCAAGCTCCAAGAAGTACGGCGATATCCTGCTCTTCTCCAACCCCAAGTCCGGCAAGCGCGACCACATGACCATCCGCTGCTCCACGGACGGCGGCAACACGTGGAATGATGGCTGCGAGTACGATTCCCGCGCCTGCTGGGGCTACTCCTGCCTCTCCATGTGCAGCCCCTCCACCGTCGGCGTGCTCTATGAGGCTCCCCACGTGAGCGAGACCTCCGACCTCCACGGCATCGGCTTCATCGCCATCCCCCTGGAAACCATCGTCACAGGCAAGGAGGTCCCCATCGCAGAAAAGTCCAAGAAGAAGAAAAAGTGAGGTCTGCTTCCAACGGGAAAAAATAGTTATCAAAGTTGAACTTGTCAATATTATTGACAAGTTCAACTTTATTTGATATAAACGAGTTATGAATCAACCGCCCCAAAACGCCGCTGACAGTTTGGTGTTGTTCTACCCTACGGGCAGGGATGAGGAATCCATCGAAGTTCGTATGGAGGGCGAGACCGTTTGGCTCACCCAGCAACAAATGGCTGCTTTGTACCAGACGGTGCGCGGCAACGTCATTCACCATCTACAGGAAATATACGGGGAAGGAGAACTGCAGGAAAGTGAAACCAGCAGGGAAATCCAACAGCCAAGGCTGGAGGGCGAGCGCACCGTCAACAGGAAAATCAAGCTGTACAACTTGGATGTGGTACTGGCACTCGGCTACCGCGTGAAGAGCCCCATTGCCACGCGTTTCCGCCAATGGGCTACCACCCGCCTGAAAGAGTACCTGGTGAAGGGCTTCACCATGGACGACGAGCGTCTCAAACAGCTCGGTGGCGGCAACTACTGGCATGAACTGCTGGACCGCATCCGCGACATCCGTTCCTCCGAGAAGGTTCTCTACCGCCAGGTGCTGGATTTGTATGCCACCAGCGCGGACTACGACCCCAAGAGCGACACGAGCCGCCGCTTCTTCATGATGGTGCAGAACAAGCTGCACTACGCCGCGCACGGGCACACGGCGGCAGAGGTGGTGTTCTCGCGGGCGGATGCCACCAAGCCCTTCATGGGGCTCACCACCTTCAAGGGCGCACTCCCCATCCTCTCGGAAGTGAGCGTGGCCAAGAACTACCTCACGGAGCAGGAGCTCAAGGTGCTCAACAATCTGGTGTCTGGCTACTTCGATTTCGCGGAGCTGCGCGCCGTGCAGCACGAGCATGTGTACATGCAAGACTATGTGCAGCAGCTGGACGCCATCCTAACCTCCACCGGGCAAAAACTGCTGGAGGGCCCCGGCTCTGTGAGCCATGCGGAAGCCAAGTCCAAGGCGGAAATCGAATACCGCCTGTTCCAGGAGCGCACCCTCTCTCCCGTGGAAGTGGCCTACCTGGAAACCATCCGCGCTGCTGAGAAAACCGCCAAGGACCAGCTGCGTCTCTCGCAGGACAAGCGCAAATAAGATTTGGCCGAGTTTTCCGCCGTTTCCGCTTGCTTGCACGGGCGGGGGCGTGGTATACTTCCTATACTTCCTTGCAACATAGACAACACGCCATGTCATACGTACTTTGCCTAGACTGCGGCGCCACGAACGTGCGCGCCATGATAGTGGACGACCACGGCCGGATAGTCGCCAAGTCCAGCCAGCCGAATTCCACGGATGCCGGCAGCGAGAACCCGGAATACCACGTGTGGAACCTGGAGCGCATCGTCTCCCAGCTGGCGGAGTGCTCCCGCAAGGCGGTGGCGGAGGTGGATGCCGCGCAGGTGAAGGCGGTGACCATCACCACGTTCGGAGTGGACGGCGCGCTGGTGGACAAGGAGGGCAAGCTGCTCTATCCGGTCATCTCCTGGAAATGCCCGCGCACGGCGGAAATCATGAAGAACATCCGCAAGTACATTCCGCAGGGGCGCCTGAACGAGATTTCCGGCGTGGGCGAGTTCGCCTTCAACACCATCTACAAGTTCATTTGGCTCAAGGAGCACCGCCCGGAGCTGCTGGACCAGGCATACGCCTGGCTGTTCATGCCCAACCTGATCTCCCACCGCCTCACCGGCAAGATGTTCACGGACCGCACCATGGCCGGAACCTCGCAGATGACGGATCTGAAAACCGGCACGTGGAGCGGGGAAATCCTCTCCGCCATCGGCGTGGAGCTGGGGCTCTTCAAGCCCATGGTGGAGGCCGGGCAGTCTCTGGGCGACCTGCTGCCGGAGGCCTGCGAGCTGCTTGGCCTGCCGCAGAGCGTGCCGGTGATCTCCACCGGGCACGACACGCAGTTCGCGCTCTTCGGCAGCGGCGTGGAGGAAAACCAGCCCTTCCTCTCCAGCGGCACTTGGGAAATCCTCATGCTGCGAACCAAGGGCATCCAGCTGGACAAGGAAGACTACGCCGCCGGAGCCACCGTGGAGTACGACAGCAAGAAGGGCCTGCTCAACCCCGGCCTGCAGTGGATTGCCAGCGGTATCATCGAGTGGGTGAAATCCACCTGCTACACCGGTGCGGACTACGACACCATGGATGCGGAGGCAGCCGCCATCCCGCCAGGGAGCGACGGCGTGACCCTCACGCCCGGTTTCCTCCCCAGCGATCCCGTTTCCGGCAGCATCCAGGGGCTCATCCTGGGCCGCACGCGCGGGCACATCTACCGCGCCGCCATGGAGGCCCTCACCCTGCGCCTGCGCAGCCGCCTGCACAAGCTGGAGAAGGTGGGCGGCTTCCGTGCCAAGGAGCTGCTCCTGGTCGGCGGCGGTGCCCGCAACAAGGTGTGGGTGCAGATGCGCGCGGACATCCTGGGCATCCCCATCCGCATTGCCGACGTCTCTGAAAGCACCGTGTTGGGCGCCGCCATGTACGCCTTCGCCGGCGCGGGCGTCTACCCCACCCCGGAAGCCTGCCGTGACGCCTTCGGCATCACCTACACCACCGTGGAACCCGGCCCCGAGCATGCCGAGTACCTCAAGATTTTTCACAAATAAACCAACATTCACTACAATGTCCAACCCTGATTTATACATCCATCCCGAACTCCCGGAGCGCATTTTCCCCTGGGAGAAATACGACCCCCAGACCCGTGAGGAAATCGACGATTTCTTCAATTCCTCCGAAGTGCGCGTGATCAAGGAGCGCATGGTGGACATGGGACGCCGCCTCTACAAGCGCGAGTATGTGGACGGCAACGGCGGCAACCTCTCCGTCCGCGTGGGCAAGGACCTCGTCCTCTGCTCCCCCACGCTCTGCAGCAAGGGCTTTATGACCGTGGAGGACATCTGCCTGGTGGACATGCAGGCCGGGCAGCTGTGCGGCTACCGCCCGCGCACCAGCGAGGTGAAAACCCACATCGCCATGATGAAGGCCACCGGCGTGAACGCCTGCATCCATGCGCACCCTCCGTGCTGCAACGCCTTCCTCTTCTCCGGCATTGTGCCCCCCAACGGCATCAACCCGGAGGCGGACATCTTCCTGGGCCACATCCCCCTAGCCCCCTACGGCACCCCCGGCTCCGACGAGACCGCCGCCGCCGTGGCAGAGGCCGCCAAGCAGAGCACCGTCGTTTTCATGGAGAACCACGGCGTCATCACCGGTGCCCGCCACATTGAGGAGGCGGAATGGTTCATGGAGAACGCGGACGCCTACTGCAAGATGGTGCTGCTGGCCGGCCTGCACAAGGCCCCCCTCAACCAGGTGGACGAAGCCGGCATCGCCGACTTCCTGGCCATCCGCAAATCCCTGGGCTACGCCGTGCCGGAGGGCCAGCCCCTCTACAACATGCGCAACTACGCCGGCTACACCATGGGCACCGCCGGGAAGAAAGATTAGAGCTGCGGGCTATTCTCTTGGCTCGTAGTATTTCCCGGCATCGAACGGCAGGCGTTCTCCCTTGCGGGCGGCGGCGTAGCAGTCGTAGAATTCGTTGCTGTGCAGCATCCGGTGTGCCCTGTACTGGCGCTTTGCCCACTTGATGGCATGCTGCAGAGCCGTGGTGCCTGTGCCGAAGGCGAAGGGTGAAGCTTCCTCTTTGTTCCATGAGCCGCAGGCATGGTGGATGGATATGCCTCGGCTTTTGATAAATGCGGGCTGCTCAAAAAACTCTTTCTGGAAAATCTTGCATTCCCCGTTCTCAAACGGCTTGCCGTCCAGCAGGAAGCCCGGTACATCGTTGATGAAGTATTCCGTGAAAACTGAGTTGTTCCTTGGGTAGAAATCCCTCCGTATCTGGTCGTATTTGGCAAGGATGTCCTTCAGGTAGGGATGATCAGGTGGAGAATATAGGATGGCCGTGCCTAGAGCGCAATCCAGCATATAGCCCATCACTAGTTTGTCGCCATACGCTTCCAGACGGTTTAGCGGGGATGTCATTTCCACATCGGCATCCACATAAAACCCGCCTTGTTCTATCATCTTCTGCAGACGGACGACATCTGCCACATAGGCCCACTTCCTGTCGCGCAATGCGCGTCTCCCGAATTCATACGCGCTTACATCCGTGTTGTTCTCGTCCCACTTGATGATTTCAAAGTCCGGATTGAGCTCCCGCCAGTGTGCCACGGTTTTCCGCACACTTTCAGGTTCCTCTGAACCAAACCAGCAGTAGTGGATTTTCTTTACGAACGACATAACCAGCCCCCTTATACTCCATCACAGGAAGGGATGTCAATTTTTTTTTCAGAGGTTCCCGGCTTTTGCGCTACGCACGCTTGCTTAGCGGCTTCACGCAGACAACGGTTTTGTGGAGCATACGGCCCATCAGGTAGAACGGCACTTTCCACTTCTTCCCGCGGCACTTGATCATGATCCACTTCTTTCTGAGCTCGCCCTGCATCGTGTCTGAAACGCCGCCGGCCAAGAAGCAAGACAGCAGGCACGGCAGGTGCAGCCATTTGCCGCCGCCCGCCAAAATGGCGTACATCATCTCGTAATCCGCCGCCAGGCGGTACTTCAAGTCGTACATGTGGCAGAGGTGTGCTTCCCGCTTGACCAGGCCGCCCTGGTGGCAGCAGGGTATGTGCTCCTTGTACGAACAGGTCAGGATGTGGGGTTGCATGCGCGCTGTCCTCTTCCATTTCCCATTCTCCTGGTACTTCCTTTCAATGTCGCAGAATATCAAATCGCCGTCAAATCATTCGGGCATGCGGGTGCACAGGTCCTCCACCGCACTTTCATCGTGGAAGGTGTCCCCGCTGTTCAGGAACAAGACCCAATCCCCGCTCGCTATGCGGAGCCCCTTGTTTATGGCCTCGTATATCCCCCGGTCCCTTTCAGACACAAGTTTGATACCGCAGTGGCCGCTGCAAATCTCAAGCGTGCCGTCGGTGGAGGCTCCGTCCACTATGATGTGTTCAACGGGAACCGTTTGCGAGGCCACGCTTTCCAATGTCTGCGCAATGTGTTCTGCATCGTTGCGCACCACTGTGATGACGGATAGGAACATAGGCAAATGGTGTATGGGAATTGTCAATCAACAGCTTTCTCCCGCATCCGCAGGCGTTCGGTGAGCGTGGCCCCGTTCACCTGCACCATGCACTTGGTGTTGTTCTTGGTAAGCTCCCCCGGGCGCTTGCCCATTCCTGCGGCTAAGATGATGCTTTGCATATCCTCTGTGTTGCGGAGATGATTGTCGGTGCTGTCGCGTGCCCGGGCATACGGATTATGGTCTCGCTGCACCAGATTCTTGAGAGTTGACGGGAAAAGTCTACCCATCTGGAATGGGTATGCAGACGGGGAGCCCATAATCGAAGTTGCTACAGCCATGAAGACTAGGGTGGCAATCAACCTGTTGTTGATTGAAGGGGGAACCAAGGTGGTGCCGGCAACTCTCAGCGATGGAGAACAACAGAAAAGGCGGCGGTGAGGCCGCCTTCTTTGTATGCTCGATGGGGGACTCGCCTCCACGGATCGCCCCATTAGAACCTAAGTCTGACTTCACGTCTGAGCAGGTGAGGAGAAGGAAAACAAGGAAACCGCCTGGGGCATCCCCGGGCGGTTTCCTTGTTTTGAGATAATGTTGGCTTAGGCCTTGGGGGCTTCCGGGGCAGGGGCGGGAGCCGGCTTTTCTTCGGCGGGCTTCTTGGCCTGCTCGATTTCCTTCCTCATCTGCTCCAGGCGCTCGCGGCGCTGCTTAGCCATCTGCAGGAGACGGTCAGGCTGGGCGAAGGCACCGTTGATACCTTCCTTGATGCGGTCGATGTTGGGGTTGTTCTCCACCTTGCCCAGGTCTTCCATGATGGTGTCCTTGGCCTTCTGCAGGTCCTCTGCGGTCTCGGACTTCAGGATGAGCACGTTGAGCTTGATTTGGATGAGCTCCAGCTTGTTCTCTGGGAACACCTTGCCCTCGTACTCCTTCACCAGTGCCAGAGCGGCATCAGCACTCAGCGGCACGCCGCCGTTGTCCAGCTTTTTGGTGATTTCCTGCATCTGGTTTTCCACGTCCTTGCCGTGGCGCAGGCCGCACTTGTCCTCCGGGTCGTTCTGGATGATTTCATCCACCAGGTGCGTGGCGGCGGTGTTCACGCCGTCCTTCAGGCTCTTGTAAATCTTGCCGTAGGCCTCCAGCTTCTGGTCGCCCTCCAGCTTGCGGGCCTCGTCCAGGGCCTTCACGTTGGCCACACCCTCGTCCAGCGTCGGCTGAATGTCCGCCAGCGCGCGGGCACCGCCGATGAAGCCGCCCACGACCTCACCCTTGGGGGTCATGACGAAGATGGAGGGGAACCCGCCGACGCGGTATTGCTCTGCGAGGGCCTGGTTCTTCTTCATCTGCTCCGGGGAGATCTTGTTCTGGGCGCGGGGGAGGTCCACCTCCACGAGGACGAATTTGTCCTTGGCGTAGGTGTCGAAATCCGGCTTGTCAAAGACGTTCTGGCGGAGCATGATGCAGTAGCCGCACCAGTCGGACCCGGTGAAGTCCACGAGCATGGCCTTGTTCTCCGCTGCGGCCTTGGTCTTGGCCGCCTCGAAATCCGTCATCCACTCGGCGCAGAACGCCGGGGCCACCAGGGCTGCAAGCCCCACTACGGTAAATGTCTTGCTGAACATGCGCGCAGTATACGCGCACCCGCGCATACCCCGCAAGCCCAAAAGCGTCAGCTGACGCACTTTACCGCCTACGGCTTGGGGTGGCGGGCGGCTTCGATGACGCCGCGCGTGTGGGCGGCGGCGCGGAGCACCTGGTCGGCCTGCTCGCGCCAGGCTTTGAGGGCGCGCTCGCATTCCGCGATGAGGTCCGCGCGCTCCTCCTTGGAGCGGTCCACGGACTGGAGGTCGGATTCCAGGGAGTCGCATGCCTTTTGCAGGTCCTCCTTGCTTTCTGCGGAGAGCATGAGGGCGTTCGCCTTGATGAGCACATAGTCAAGCCTAAGCTGCGGTTCCGCCGTGGCGAGCCGCTCATTGCAGAAGGCTACAATCTCCGCGAAAGCGGCCGTGCCCTTTTCCTGAATGAGCCCTTGGGCGTACTGTTTCACCAGGTCGCGCTGGAACGCCGTCTCCCCCTCCGCGCAGAGTGCGGGTATCGCCAGCGCAATCAAGGATATAGCCTTCGTTATCATGGAAACAGTATACCCGCGCGCGCTCAACGCGGCAAGTGGAAATCGCGGGCGGTTATTTGCCGGAGCGCAGGAGGTTGATTTTGTCGCGCAGGACGGCGGCCACCTCGAAGTCCAGGCGTGCGGCGGCCTCCTTCATTTCCTTCTCCAGGCGGCGGATGACGGTGGCGGTGTCTTCCTCGTCCTCGGCGGCCATGAGCAGGCCGGATTCCTCGTCCTCATCGTCCGGGGTGTAGAGGCGGAGGGTTGACTGGTCGGCGCGGGCAACGGTGTGTGGCGTGATGCCGTGGGCGGTGTTGTATGCCATCTGGGTGGCGCGGCGGCGGTCGGATTCCTGCACGAGGCGCTTGATGGAATCGGTGAGCTCGTCGCAGAAGAGCACGCATTCGCCGTGGACGTGGCGCGCGGCGCGGCCGGCGGTTTGCACCAGGCTGGTCTCGTTGCGCAGGAAGCCCTCCTTGTCGGCATCCAGGATGCAGACGAGCGAGACCTCCGGCAGGTCCAGGCCCTCTCGCAGCAGGTTGATGCCCACCAGGATGTCCACCTTGCCGGAGCGCAGCTTGCGCAGGATTTCCACGCGCTCGATGGCGTCCACGTCTGCATGGATGTACTCCACCTGCAGGCCCACGTTGCGGAGGTAGTCGGTCAAATCCTCCGCGGTGCGCTTGGTGAGGGTGGTCACCAGCACGCGCTCACGCACGGACACGCGCTGGCGGCACAGCTCGATGGTCTTGTCGATCTGCCCGTCCAGCGGCAGCAGGGTGATTTTGGGTTCCAGCAATCCCGTGGGGCGGATGAGCTGCTCCACGATGAGCGGCTGGCCGAGCCCGCGCGGATTGAAGGAATCCACAGGTGCGGAGCTGGGGTGCGGGTCCACGCGCAGTTCTGAAAGGTGGTGGAAGAACACGCCCTTGAAGCCCTCCGGCGCCTTGGTGACGGCCTGGCTGGCCTTTTGGCTGCGGGCGTGGGTGTTGCCGCGCTTGGCCTTGAGCACGGGGATGTACGCCTTGTTGCCGGGCACACAGTTCACGTACTCGAAGGGCCCGGGTGTGGCGCTCATGTACACCAGCTGCTTTTGGCGGGCCATGAATTCGTCGAAGCGCAGCGGACGGTTGTCCAGCGCGCTGGGCAGGCGGAACCCGTGGTCCACCAGCACCTGCTTGCGCGAGCGGTCGCCCTCGTACATGCCGCCGATTTGCGGCACGGTGGCGTGCGACTCGTCGATGATGGTGAGGTGGTCCTCCGGGAAGTAGTCCTGCAGGGTGGAGGGAGTGGAGCCGGGGGCGCGGCCCGCCAGGTGGCGCGAGTAGTTCTCGATACCCTTGCAGAAGCCGATCTCGTTGATGAGCTCCAGGTCGTAGTCTGTGCGCATTTTGAGGCGCTGGGCCTCGATGAGCTTGTTCTGCTTCTCAAACCAAGCCACGCGCTCCGCCAGCTCCAGGCGGATGTTCTTGATGGCGGCCAGGCGCTTCTCCGGTGCGGAGACGTACTGCTTGACGGGGAAGAAGAGGTAGCTCTGCATGCGCTCCACCACGCGCCCCGTCCCGGCGTCGATGAGCGAGATGCGGTCGATCTCGTCGCCGAAGAATTCCACGCGGATGGCCTCGCCGTCGCTCTGCGCCGGGTAGATCTCCACCACGTCGCCCCGCACGCGGAAACGCCCGCGGTCGAAGTCGTAGTCGTTGCGTTCGAACAGCAGCTCCGCCAGGCAGGAGATCATCGCGTCGCGGTCCATCTGCTGCCCCTCGCGGATGGAGAGGGTGAGGTTGCGGTAGTCCTCCGGCGACCCCAGGCCGTAGATACACGACACGCTGGCCACCACGATGACATCCCGCCGCAGCAGCAGGGAGCGCATGGCGTTCAGGCACAGGCGGTCGATTTCATCGTTGATGGCGCTGTCCTTTTCAATGTAGGTGTCCGTGCTGGCGATGTAGGCCTCCGGCTGGTAGTAGTCGAAGTAGGAGACGAAATACTCCACGGCGTTGTGCGGGAAGAAGGCCTTCAATTCGGAGTACAGCTGGGCGGCCAGGGTCTTGTTGTGGGAGAGCACCAGCACCGGGCGGTCCTGCGCCGCAATGATGTTGGCCATGGTGAAGGTCTTGCCGCTGCCGGTCACGCCCAGCAGGCACTGGTGCTTGTTGCCGGCGTGCAGGGATTTGAGGAGCTTGGCGATGGCCTGCTCCTGATCGCCCGACGGCGTGTAATCCGTTACCAGTTGGAAGGTGCTCATGGCGCAGGCGGAACTTGACAGGGACGGGTGGCGGCGGCATGATGAACCGCGTCATGCTCATCCCCACCCAAGAGGAAAGATACAGCAAAGCGCCGCGGATAACACTCCTGCTTTGCGTCATGATTCCCTGTGCGGTGGTGGCGTGGATCGGCGGCTACCGTGATATTCTCACGCTGGTGTTCGCGTTCCTGCAGCCCGTGGCGCTGCCGCTGGCGTACCTGGGTGTGTCTGCCGGGCTGGCGATGGCGCTCTCCGCGCTGCTGCAGGGAGCGGCGTTTTTCTGGCTGGCGCGCAACCGCCGCCTGTCTGCCAAGACTCGGCTCACCATATGCGTGACCTGGGGCATGGCCTTTGCCGCCGCCCTGCGTTTCCTCATGGCTTGGGCGCTCTGGCACCAAATCACCGGCAGGTGACGGGGGTACAAAAAGTGCCGCCGGAGCTGCACCCGACAAGCATGGACTGAATACCGCTGCTACCTTTCGGTCCTGACGGGGTTTTCCAGCCACACCTCCGGGGAACCCCGACGGCATGCGCAGTATGAACGAGACGCAGCGCCAAGTCAAGGTAAATGCGTGTGCGTCCATTCAATTGCTTGCCAAGCGCCCCCGGTTTGGCGTATAATGCCCGCATGTTGAAACATATGTTCGTACTGGCGTGCGCGGCGGTGGTGGCACCGGCGTTCTGCGGAGATTGGATGGCGGATTTCGATGCTGCCAAGGCCAAGGCGCAAACCGACAAGAAGCCGTTGCTGGTGGACTTCACGGGGTCGGACTGGTGCTCGGCGTGCAAATCGCTGGAGGCTACCGTGCTGAACAAGCCGGAGTTCCTCTCCTATGCCCAGGGCAAGTTCATCCTGGTGAAGGTGGACGTGCCCATGCGCGCGCAGATGGACCCCGCGCTCAAGCAGAAGAACCAGGCGCTCGTGAAGCAGTACAACATTGAAGGTTTCCCCACCATCCTGGTGATGACGCCCAAGGGTGAGGTGGCCGGCGGGTTCGTGGGTGCCAAGGCCTCTGCGGATGCCGTGAAGCCCGTGCTGGACCAGGCCTACGAGAACGCCAAGGCCCTGGTGAAGGCCCACCGCATGAAGGGCAGCGATGTGGAGCAGGCCAAGGCCCTGTACGACGTGTACCAGGCCATGGGCAAGGAAGTGCGCCCCTGCGCCGCCGCCCTGCACAGTGAAATCCGCCAGAAGGACCCGCAGGATACCCTCGGCCTGGTGGGCGGTGAGCAGGACGTGCGCGCCCAGGCTCAGGAGTTGGAAGCCCGCACGGGTGAGAAGATGTTCAGCATGACCGGGCAGCAGATCCTTGACATCGTGAAGGAGTTTGAGCCCAAGATCTACCCGGAGAACCGCCTTTCCCTGCTGCAGGTGAAGATGACCGGGCTGCTCTTTGCCGCAGAGAGCGTGGAGGACATGAACAAGGCGCGCGACATCCTGCTGAAAGACGCGGAGTCCCTGCCTGAGATGAAGGACGAGGTCATAGAGCAAATCCGCAACCAGTTTGCGGACCCCGCCGGCACGCTCAAGAAGATGCAGGAGTTCAAGGCTCAGCAGAAACACTGATTGGCCATGTTGGGAAAAGCGTTTATCCTGGCGGGCCTGGCCGCGCTGGTGATGCCCGCGTTCTGCGCGGAATGGCTCACGGATTTCGAGGCCGCCAAGCAGAAGGCTGCCGCGGAGCACAAGCCCATCATCCTGGATTTCACCGGCTCCGACTGGTGCGGCGCATGCATGCACCTGCACAGCACCATCTTCGAGAAGCCGGAGTTTGATGCCTTTGTGAAGGACCGCTTCGTCCTGCTGGAAATCGACTGCCCGCACGGCGACAAGATGCCCAAGGAGGAAAAGGCGCGCAACGAGGCTCTGGTTGCCCACTTTTCCGTGCATGCCTTCCCCACCGTGCTGGTGCTTTCCCCGGCCGGTGACGTTACCGGCGGCTTCCTCGGCTCCGGGTTCTCCATGGAGCAAATCCAGAAGGAATTGCAGGAGGGGTTGGACAACTTCGCCAAGCTGGAGAAGGCGCAAGCCCTCACCGGTGATGAGAAGCTTAAGGCCCTCAGCGACTTCTACAAGTCCCTCAACAATGATGCCCGCCCCTGCGCCACCTCGCTGGAAGAGCAGATTATCCAGGCGGACCCGCAGGACACCCTCGGTTTCGGCCACCGCCGCGCCGTGGAACAGCAGCGCAGCGATATCAAGAAGCGCACGCTCACTCTCATGCAGCGCCGCGACCCGCAGCAGATGATGGCCGTGGTGAAGGAGCTGCAACCTACCGTAATGCAGGAGAACCTGCCCATGGTCATGGAGCTGAAAATCACCGCCAGCGTGCTCGCCGCGCAGTCGGAGGACGACTTGACCAAGGCGCGTGATGCCATGCAGGCGGAGATGGAAGCCCTGCCGGACAGCCCGGAGAAGACCGACATCGCCAACCGCCTCAACGCCACCTTCTCGGACATCCACCACCTCTATATCCAGCTTCAGGCCACCCGCGCCAGGCAGGCCGAGCTCGAACGCATGACCCAAGAGGCAATCGAAAGGCAGAAACAGTAGCACCATGCTGGAAATCGATGTATTGACACTCTTCCCGGAGTTGATTTCTGTGCCGCTCTCCCAAAGCATCATGGGGCGTGCGGCAGAGGGTGGCATCATCTCCGTGAAGGCACACCAGCTGCGCGACTGGACCCATGACAAGTACCGCCGTACCGACGACTACCTCTGCGGCGGCGGCCAGGGCATGCTCATGAAATGCGAGCCCATCTTCGAGGCCATCGAGCAGCTCCGCCGGGAGAACACCAAGGTCATCCTCATGACACCCCAGGGCCGCGTGTTCTCCCAGCCCGTGGCGCAGGAGCTCGCCGCACCCTGCATGGACGGCGGGGACGCCCACTACATCTTCCTCTGCGGGCACTACGAGGGCGTGGACCAGCGCGTCATCGATACCCTGGTGGACATGGAGCTCTCCATTGGCGACTACATCCTGACCAACGGCGCCATTGCAGCGGTGGTGGTCATCGACGCCGTGGCGCGCCTGCTGCCCGGCGCGCTGGGGGACGAGCGCAGCAGCGTGGAGGAATCATTCTCCAACGGCCTGCTGGAAGCCCCCGCCTACACCAAGCCGAACGTCTTCCGCGGCATGGAGGTGCCGCCCGTCTTCCTCTCCGGCAACCATAAGGCCATTGAGGAATGGAAGCTGGAACAGGCCGTGGAGCGCACACGCCGCAACCGTCCCGACCTCTTCGAGCGTTGGGCCGCAGAGCACCCGGAATTCTTCAATCCCAAGCGCAAGAAAACCCGCCCCACCAGCTACAGGCCCCGCAAGACCGATTCTTGACGCCCGCGCCTTGCAAGGGAGGGGGCGAAAATTTGCGCTCGCCATTCCCGGCGGATGTGCTACTATGATTATGTGGCACGTAAGAAACAGGAACAGGTATGGAAATACACCAAGGCCGACACAGACGAATGCGTTCGTCTGCCCAAGGTGCCTGCCGATTCCGTGCCCGATTGGGAACCGCGCGCGGCAGACACTCGCAAGACCGTTGAGAAAAAGTTTGCCGTTCTGTTCAAGGGGCGTTCTTCCCTCGGCACCCCGATGTCATATACAGTGCACGGAAACCAGGAGGAGGTTGCATCCTACGCTGCCGCATTCATGCTGGCGCAGCAGCGAATTCGCGGTATCGACTACACGCAGGTGGCCAACAAACACCATTTCCGTGACAACCGGATTTTGAATAAGGGTTGGCATGAGAACATCCGATACTTTGACGAGGATGTGAAAGTCATCGTCAATGAGCATGCCAACCAGGACGAATTGAAGGCTCTCACCCCACAATCCTTGGATGAATTCCATGCGTTCTGCTGCGCGCGGTGGAACATAGAGGTGCCGGAGGAGGAAAGGAGACTGCTGTAATGAAGTTTGAAATCACAGAGTTGACGCCGGCAGCATGCCGCCAGGCACTGACCGGCTTTTGGAATGATGCTTGCGCTATGGAATGCACGCCGCGCGGGTTGGTGATGACACTGCCCATCCTTCTTGCCGACGGCTGGCAGGTGACCGTCAACGTGGAGCGGGAGTTTGCAGACTGCGTGGTGCTTCGTGACAAGGGGCAGCTCAACAGTTGGCTGCTCTCCAATGGTGTGGATATCCACAAGGATTGGTTTCAAGAGTCGGTGCAAACCTTGATGAAGGAGTTCGGCGTGCAGGAGGACGGTCGCGGATATTTCAAGATGTTCCATCTGCCGCTGGATGCGTGTGAAATCCAGCTTTTCGGTGCATTCCTCTCATCACTGTCGCATCAGGTCTTGCGCTTGCGAAAGGGGGGCGAAGCCCCCGCACAAATCGCTTACACCAACGTGATGAACGTGGTGCGCCGACTTTCCCTGCCTTGCGAGAAGAACAAGGAAATCAAAACGGCCTACCGCAAAATTGTCGTGGATGTCATGTGTCCCGGAATCAAGAGCTCGGCAGCTGTGCAAACCTTTGACCAAAACACCCGCGCGTCTCAAATGTTCGAGATTTGGAGTTCGAGATTGCGTGAGATAGCCGAGAGTTCCGACGGCATGTACAAAACCTGCATGGTATACGACGAGGACGGCTGCCGCATACCGGCAGACTTGCTCAATGTGGCAAAAAGCCGCGTGAACCACGTCCTCCCCTGCCAGAGGGAGGATGAATTGGAGGATATCCTGAAGGCATCCGTGGCTTGACTCCACCTACTTCACCATGTCGGCGGTCACTTTGTAGGCGGCGCCGCAGCGGGGGCAGGAGGCCTCGATGTAGCCTTGCTCGGAGAGTTCGTCCGCAAAATCCTTTTTCAGGCTGCGGATGACGGGCAGCAGCTTCTCTATGGTGCAGCCGCAGCGGAACTGGAAGCGGCGCGTCTCCAGGCACTTGGTTTCCTCCGTGTCGGCAATGGCGGCCACTTCTTGCGCGGTCAGCTCGGAAAGCCAGTCGTGGTCGGCGTCCGGCTGGGCGGTGAGCAGGGCGTATTGGTCGTTGCCCAAATCGAAGGCCCGCGCGGTGCGCTGCTCGCTCTGGCGGTAGAAGCACTCCACCCAGTCCTCCACGCGCGTTCCCTCCAGGGTGATGACAGAGGTCTGCGGTTCCTTGCCCTGGCGGATGTTCTGCGCGTAGAGCATATCGCGTTCCGGCTCGCGCACGTTGTCGCGGAAGGCGCGGCCGACGACGGATTCATCGGTGGCGGAGCCGGAGACGAAGTAGTTGGCGAGGCGCGGGGTGCGGACGTTGAAGGTCCAGGCGTGGTACTCCTGCCAGGGGCGGGCGGTGAGGTGGAGGGTGAAGAAGGCGAGCATCTGCTTGAGGGTGAAATCCTCCTGCTGCTCGTTGCGCAGGCCGTGCTTCTGCAGGTGCAGGTAGTAGTCCACAAAGAGCGGGGAGAAATCCGCACGCAGCAGCAGGCAGTTGCGCCCGCGCACATACACGGATTCCACGGTGCTGTATTCCGGAATGTCTTGGTCCATGGCTCTGGGGGGTTATCTGATGCCGCAGCGTTTCAGCAGGGCGGAGCTGTCGGGGTCGCGGTGCATGAACGCGCGGAACAGCTCTGACGCAGGCTGGGAGTTGCCCTGCGAGAGGATGCAGCGGCGGAAGTCCCGCCCGGTTTTCGGATTGAAAATACCTTCTTTGGTGAAACGGGAGAAGGCGTCGGCCTCCAGCATTTCCGCCCATTTGTAGGAGTAGTAGCCGGCCTCGTACCCGCCGTCGAAGATGTGGGAGAAGGCGCGCAGCATGGTGTAACCCACCTCGGTGGTGGGCACGCGGTAGTCCGCCAGGATTTCGCGGTCGGATTCCTCCAAGTCGGCGCCGAGATAGCGCTCGGTGTTGGTGTGGAGCTCCAGGTCCAGCTTGCCGAAGCAGAGTTGGCGCATGAAGAAGGATGCGGCGCCGTAGTTGCGCGCGGCGAGCATCTTCTCCTTCAGCTCGGCGGGCATGAGCTCGCCTGTTTCCCAGTGGCGCGCGTAGCGGTCGATGGCCTCGGCCTCCCAGGTCCAGTTCTCGTTGATCTGGCTGGGCAGCTCCACAAAGTCCCAGGCGGTGTTGCAGCCGCCCAGCGAGCGCACTTCCACGTTGCTGAGGATTTGGTGCATCAGGTGGCCGAACTCGTGGAACACGGTCTCCACCTCCATGTGGGTGAGCAGGGCGGGCTTGTCGCCCACGGGCTTGCTGAGGTTGCCGCACATGAAGGCCAGGTGCGGGATGCGCGGGTGGCCGTCCTGCGGCGGCAGTCCGGTGGAGAGTGCCTCCATCCACGCGCCGGCGCGCTTGGAATCGCGCGGGTGCCAATCCGTGTAGAACGAGCCCAGGTGCTCGCCGGTCTCCTCGTCGTGCACCTCAAAGAACAGCACCTCCGGGTGCCACACCTCCACCTGGCCGGGCGCGGCGGTCTCGCCGTCCTTCAGGCACACGGTGGGTTTCTGCGTGAAGCGGATGCCGTACAGTCCGGCGTAGATGGAGAACATGCCCTCCAGCACGTTCTGCATGGAGTAGTACGGGCGCAGGCTCTCGGTGTCGAAGTCGTACAGGGCCTTGCGGCGCTTCTCGCTCCAGTAGCCGATGTCCCACGGCTTCATCACGGGGATGCTTTGCCCGGTCTGCTCTTCCGCGAACTTGCGGATGGCTTCCTGCTCTGCCACAAAGGCGTCCTTCACGTCGTCGTGCAGGCCGTCGATGAAGCGCAGCGCATTGGGGCCGCTGCCCGCCATGCGGCGGCTCGTCACGTAGTCCGCGCAGCAGGCGTAGCCCAGCATCTGCGCCTTCTCCGCGCGCAGTTCCAGGATGTTCTGGATGAGCGGCGCAGTGTCGTACTCCCCGGTGCCCACCGCGTTCTTGGCGCGCCACACGCGCTCGCGAAGCGCCTCGTTGTCGGCGAAGGTGAGCACGGGCTGCACAGAGGTGAATTGCAGGGTGAAGCGCCACTGCGGCGCGTCCTCCGTGCCGTAGCCCTTGGCCAGGGCGTCGTGGCGTGCGTTCTCGCGCGCGGATTCCGGCAGGCCTGCCAGCTCCGCGGCGTCTGCGGTTACGTATTCCCACGCGTTGGTGGCATCCAGAACCTTCTCGCCAAACTGCTGGGAGGCCTGGGCCAGCTCGGTGTTGAGCTCGGCGAAACGCTGCTTGCGCTCGTCGTCCAGCTCGGCGCCGCTCTCGCGGAAATCGGCCATGGTCTCGCTGATGAAGCGCTGCTTCACGGGGGAGAGTTCGGTCACCCACGGTTCCTCGGACGCCTTCTTGAGCACAGCGTACAGGCGCGGGTTGAGCGACACGCTGGTGGAGTACATCACCACCTCCGGCATCAGCTCCGTGATGACCTCGCGGATGGCCGGGGAATCCATCACCGAGCGCAGGTGGTTCAGGCGCAGCCAGCCGCGCATCAGCTCCGCCCCCGCGTCCTCCAGCGCCGCAAAGGTGTTTTCATATGTAGGCTCCGCCACGCTGCAGACCGCCTCCACGGCGGCCTTGGCATGCTCGATGGCCAGGCGGATGTCCACGCGCGCCCCCTCCGGCGTGAGGCGCGACCATGCCACATCCAGCGTATCCTCCAAAAACGGGTGTTCACTCATATTGAAAACCATCTTACCAGTCCCCCCGCACCCCGTCAAGGTCGGGATTCGGCACATAGCAGGAAGGCCGCGTGCCACACGGCGCGCGAACTTCTACAAATCCCAAATCCTCAATCCTAAATTAAACGCGGAAATACTGCAGGGCGGTGGCTTCGTTGGTTTTCCCCGCGTACACGTACCGCGTGCGCAGCAGGCTGGAGTCACGGTGTCCCATCTCTAGCTGAAGGGCGGGGAAGTTCCTGAAATGCGCCGCATGATACGTGGCGAACGTGTGGCGGCAGATATCCGGCTGCCAGGCGTTCTCCATGTTCCACCCCGCCGCCTGGCGCAAGGCACGCCAGCGCAGCTGCCAGCGGCGAGGGATGGTGCGAACGGTGATGTCTTCCGCCTTGCGCAGCGGCACCACGCGGCCGCCGCCCGTCTTGCTCGTGGTGGGGCGCACCAGCACCTGCGCGTGCTCCCAGTCAATGTCTGTTTCGGGGTTGATTCGGCTCACCTCCGTGGGACGTATGCCGCAGTAGAGCATCAGGTGCAGGGAGAGCTGCATATCCCGGTGTTCCGGCAGTTGCGCCGCTTCCTCCAAACGCTCCACTTCCTCGATCGTCAGCGGTTCTATCGGCTTTTCCACCACGTCCGGCACCTCCACGCGCGACACCGGGTTCACATCGCACCACTCGTGCTTGATCGCCGTGGAAAACACCCCGCTCAATATCGCCCGCGCCTTGCGGTACTGGGATGCACTCCCGCCGAACGCCGTTTCCAGATACTGCCGGCAATCCTTAGACGTGATGCTCCGCATTCGCCGCTCCGCCAGGCCGGGATTTATCTTCATCATCCGCTTGCACAGATACCGGAAGTCCACAATCGACCGCGCCCGCAGCCCCTTGCGTTTCCTGTCCTCCAATGCCGTTTCCACCGCCTTGGCAAAGGTCACCGTCCTTTCCCGCAGCCTCAACTGTTCCTCCCCCAGCTGAATGCACGCCCGCGCCCGCTTTACGCGTCCGCGCCCCCGCGCTAATGCTTCCTTGGCCATCAAAACAGCCTCCAGCACGTCTATACCTGTGGATTTCAGCACTTCAAGTGCTGCCGTCTCCTTGTCACGATGAAGCCCGTGCGCATCGCGCCCGCCGTAGTCGGATGTTTTTTCTATCGGTTTCATAGCTTCCGTATTCAATATGAATATAAGACGCGGCTAAACGACGTGACTTCACATGTTATCAAGAGCTGCACCACTCTCTAAACCGCCTGTCGCGCCATAGTAGCCCGCATGCGGCCTGCTTATGCGGCTTACTGCTGTGCAACAGAAAATTTGAAAAGGGGCTTGACTACCCATATCGAATGGGTACAATGAAAGATGTCTCCCATTTCATGAACCAATACATACGCCTCCTTCGAACCAAGCACTACATCAAGAACGTCCTTGTGTTCCTACCGTTGGTTTTCAGTAAAGAGATTAGCGCCGACTCCCTCATCTACACATCTATCGCAGCTCTGGCTTTCTGTCTCGTCAGCTCTTCCATTTATATTATCAACGACATTAAGGACAAGGAGAAAGATTCCCGACACAGCACCAAATGTCAAAGACCCATTGCATCCGGTGCCGTTTCCGAGAAAACGGCCGTTGTTCTCTCAGCTGCGCTCGCCTTATTCGGTATGGCCGCGGCCACATGGGTATCACTCCATACCAGCTGGGGAAACTTGGTTTGCATTATCGCATATTTTGTATTGAACATACTGTACAGCATTAAACTCAAAGAAACTCCCGTTGTCGAGATTGCCATCTTGGCATCCGGTTTTGTACTGCGGACCCTTTTGGGCGGCTTTGCCGCGCAGGTAGAAATTTCCAACTGGCTGTTCCTTACCATCATGGCTGCTTCTTTCTACATGGGGCTCGGCAAAAGAAGAAACGAAATCAATATCCAAGGCGCACTGCACACCAGAAAAGTGCTTGAGAAGTACAACACACGCTTCTTGGACCGCAACATGTACATGTTCCTCTCCTTGACTATCGGGTTCTACTCCTTGTGGGCAGTCGCACAAAGCAGCTGGATGGCCTGGTCCGTTCCCTTGGTTATGGTGACGGCCATGAGGTATAGCTTGCTTGTGGAAAGGAGTACATCAGACGGCGATCCTGTAGAAGTGATATGCAGCGATATTCCGTTGATGGCAATGTCATGCTGTTACAGCATATACGTGCTGTTTGCCCTATACTTGTTACCAAGGATATGAACGTATACGACTTTGACGGCACAATATACGATGGCAATTCATCGCGCGACTTCTACTTCCATTGTCTTAAAAGGAAGCCGCTGATTGCTTGGCGCTTACCACTACAAGTGGCGGGGATTCTGTTCTACGCTATGAAAATCATCAGCAAAAGAAAGGGAAAGGAACTATTCTTTTCTTTCCTGAAATCACTTGGCGACATTGATTCTTTAGTTGAGGATTTTTGGACTTGTCACAAGCATCGGATAAAGCCATGGTATCTCAAGCAGGCAAAGAAGGATGATGTGATTATCTCAGCTTCGCCGGAATTTCTCTTGATACCAATTTGCAAAGAATTGCCTGCATTCTGCATTGCCAGCACAGTCGATCCTCACACGGGAAAATTCATGGGAAAGAACTGCCATGGAATAGAAAAGGCATTGCGCTATACCACAGCATATCCTAATACGCCCATAGACTGTTTTTATTCAGATTCCATTTCAGACAAGCCACTGGCAAAACTTGCGAGGCATCCTTATCTGATGAAATACAATGTAATAAAGGATTTTCCCATGCAATGAACAAATACTTTAAATTCATTATTTTTGCCCTACTGTCAATAAATGTTATACTCATCGCAGGAGAAATTGCCGATTGGTCATATAACGCAAGCAATACACTCAATGGCTTTGAAATTACGGAGTTTTTGATTAACTATCAAGGTGGTTTTGTCAGACGTGGACTAATTGGTGAAATCTTGTATCACATCTGCACTTTCTTTTCTATAGATCCCAGATATATCATCATTCCCGCATGTATAGCGGCCATGTCGGCATACGTATCTATTATCATCATATTATTTCGAAAGCAAAACTTGTCATTGTGGATACTCCCGACATACTATGCCCTATGCGGCGGGGTATGCATAAGAAAGGACTATATGGTAATGCTTCTCGTACTGCTAATAGTCTATCTACTCAAGAGGTACTCCAAGAATGCATCAAGCATGGGCCTATTTGGCATAACATGTGTTTCTATTTTAACGTTTAACATTCACGAATCTTCCTTTTTCATTATATTTCCTCTTGTAGCCGCATACATACTTTTCATCAAAAACAAAATCAATATATGGGAAAGATTGTTTCATGTCATCATTCCTATACTCGTATTTGCAATTATATCAATATGCAAGGGTACACAGGAAACTGCAAGCCTCATTTGCGATTCATGGGCAAACATAGAGCCATACGGAGAAGCGAATCTCGGAGATGTGCCGAATTCCATCACAGCACTGACATGGACTATTCATGGCGCAGCAGATTTACATCTAAACTTTAATTTTGCCAGCGGGCCTGGATGGAAACACACGGCAATCATATTAAGACCGATTGTCATGATAATCATCCTCTATTTAGCCGTACACGTGAGTCTCGTTCACAAAAGAGGTCATGCCGACTTTTCCAATCAAGTGGCAAGGCTGGTCAATTTGGCAATTTTCCAGTTCATTTCCCTACTTCCTATGTTTACCATTTTGAGCTGCGACTTTAGAAGATGTTGTTTCTATTGGCTGATGTCAACGTTCACAAGTTTCATGTTACTGAGAAATGTGGAATTATCCTTCACCGGTAAGGATTTTCTAATAAAAGTCACAACACCGATAATACATGTATTCACATTAAGAGCACCGCTCCAAATAGTTTTTATATTACTATTATGCATCAGCGTTCCGTATCAATACAATCATGCAGGTGACTACTTGTCGCCACTGCTTAAAACAATACGCCATGCTGTAGCGCATTGAGTTTATGGAATACAGAGCTCACGGCCATGTCGTGAAGATGGCTACGCGGAGGAAACTGGCGGCGGGATTTAGCGCCGGTGTGCGGGCTGGTGGGGGGGCGGCGAATATCATCGGAGCGTTCTGGCGACACGCACGGAATCACGCAGGAGAGCGAGGGTTGAGTCTCACCGGCGTGCCGTATATGGAAAGTCGGGGTTAGGAGGGAGGAAAGGAAGGTTCTGCGGATGGGAGGCCGCTGAGAAAGCGGAGGGCGTTCTCGTGGCCGAAGGAGGCGGCCTTGCAGAACCAGGTGTATGCTTGCACCATGTCCTGCGGCACGCCTGCGCCGCGTTCGTAGCAGATGCCCAGGCGGTACATGGCCTCCGCGTTTTGCAAGTCGGCCGCCTTTTGAAGCAGGGCAATGGCCTTTTTGGGGTTGTGCGGCACTCCCCTGCCTTCCATGTGGAGCACGCCAAGGAGTGTCATGGCATCGGGTCTGCCGGCCTTGGCGGTGGCTTGGAGGGACTTGATGAACCACTCGCTGCCCGTCAGCAAATTACGGATCTGTTCCATACCATCCTCCATGTTGCGGAAGTTGTACTGATTGGTCTTGGTTTCATGGGCGGCCCAGTAATCGGCTTCCTGCGCGTTCTTTTCCACGCCGATGCCGCTGCGGTAGCACCGGCTCACGGCGGCCATGGCATCGGGGATTCCCTCCAGCGCGGCCTGAAGGTAGAGCTCGAACGCCTTGTTCGGGTCCTTCTCCACGCCGTGGCCGTTCTCATAGCAAACGCCCAGGCGGTAGAGGGCCTCGAAATCGTCCTGCTCCGCAGCCTTGGCGAACCAGTGTGCGGCCTTGGCGTAATCCCGCTTCACGCCCTCGCCGGTGTAATACGCGAGGGCAAGCATGAACTGGCTGTCAACCACCCCTTCTTCGGCTTCCTGCATCGCGAACCTCAAGTCCTCGTCTTTTATTTTTACCATCATGGATATGCTACCGCAAGCGGAAGGATTTGGAAAGAGGAAAACGCATTTGCACATGTGCCCCAAAGAAATTTGGAAAGAGGGTTGATTGGTAAGCATGCGTTGGCGCGTATCCACCCCGCGCGGAGGCGGGGTTGATTCGGAGCCGCCCCACGGCTCCTCACCCCTGCGGGACTGTACGCTTCGGTACAGTCCAATCACCCTTACCGCGCCGCAAGCGGCGCGCCCCTTCGGGGGCCGTCGGGCGCTTTGCGTTGGTTTGTATGCGTGGGTGGTTGCCCCACGGTGAAAACCGTGGGGGTGTCCCCGCACGCCATCCCACCACAGAACCCCGCCTTGCGCGGGGTGGATTGCCACCAACGCATGCTTCTCTCCGAGCCTGTTTCTCTACTCATTGTTAATGCCATGCGGGCATTGTAGTGTCCGATTTCTGTCCTGCAACCTTTTCGCCCCTCCCAAATCCGCTCTCTCCGGTGTCCGATTTTTGTCCCAACGCTCGGCGGCAAGGTCTAGTGAATTTTGCTTGCCATGACGGGGGGAGTTGGAGTATGCTGAGAGCATGATTAAATGGGTTTTCAATATAGGCCTTGCGGCGACTTCCGCCATGGTGTGCCTGGCGGCCACGGATCTTGCGGATTCAATCAAGAGCGGTGAGCTGTGGAAGATGGACAAGTCGGAGTTGGGTTCGAAGTACATGCGCGGCGTGCGCTATTCGCCCGTGGATGACAACACGCAGCGCATTGATGCAAGGAACGCCCTCACCATCGGCAAGATAGCTCCTGCGGAAATGCTGTTCAAGTGGGATGGCGAGCACCTCGCCAGCATCCAGGTCATCATCTACAACAAGGGTGATGACGGAGCCCTCGAGCAAACGGCTTTCGAGAACAAGGTGAAGAATTCCGTGGCGGCCGTGGAGGAAGTGGTGGGCGCGCCCGGCAAGGCCGCCAAGGTTTCCGAGAAGGAAACAGGTATCAAGACCCGCGCCTGGGACTGGGAGTGGGAGACCGGTGCCATCCACCTGGACAGCGGCTCCACCGGCGGCTCCTCCAAGAACAAGAAGAAGCCCGGCGCCCCCTTCACCGCGGAATTCATCCGCCTGAACCTCGGCCCTGACGCCGCCGCCATCGAAACCGGCGGCGCGCGCGACGCCGTGGCTCACAGCGAGCTCAAGAAGAACCTGCGCCATGAGGAGAACGGCGATGTCTGGCTGGACAACGTGCCCATGGTAGACCAGGGTGACAAGGGCTACTGCGTGCCTGCATCCATCTCCCGCGTCTTTGCCTACTACGGCATGGACGGCGTGGACCAGCACGCCCTCGCCGCCATCTGCGGCAGCTCCGGCGCACAGGGAACCCGTACCGACAACATGGAGGAATCCATGCAGCAGATCTGCAAGAAATTCCCCATCCGCATCGTCAACCTGGAAAGCAAGAAGCTCAGGGACTACACCACCTTCATCATGGATTTGATTGGCCGGTACAACAAGACCGCCAAGTCCATGGGCAAGGATGGCATCTCCGAACAGCAGGGCTCCCAATTCTTTGACGTGGCAGACCCCGATGTGCTGCTCAAGGCGCGCGCCGGAAAGTCATCGGACGTGAGCAAGTGGATGGGCGACATCAGCAAGCAGATCAACTCCGGCATTCCCGTGCTGTGGTGCGTCACCCTGGGTATCTACAAGGAATCCGTATCCCTGCCGCAGGGGCGCGGCGGCCACATGCGTCTCATCATCGGCTACAACAAGGCTGAGAAAACCATCATCTACACCGATTCCTGGGGCTCCGGACACGAGAGGAAGTCCATGCCCGCCGCCGAGGCTATGTCCATGACGTCCTCGCGCTATGTGCTGCGCCGATAACGGCGGGGAATAGACAAGCTGCCATTTTGCAAATCACCCTGCGCGGAAGTGCAGGGTGGTTTTTTCATGAGCAAAGGAGGAGATGAAGGATGGAAAGCCACGCGAAGTGTAACAAGAGTGTTACAAATCCGCGGATTGGCGTCTGAATAGGGAATGGCCTGTTGATATTCCATGAACCCTTGCGTTCGTTCCACACAGCAACCTCCATCCATATCATGAAGAAACGCCTCCTCAGTCTTTGTCTCGCCGTTGGAATCTGCGTCGCCATGCCTGCCGCACCGGCGCAGGATACGGCAGATTCCGCCACCAAGACCGCCGATAGCCAGAAATCCTCCAAGAAGGCCAAGAAGAAGACCGTGAAAATCAAGCCCGGCAAGGCCAACAAGGCCATCGGGAAGCTGCGTACCGTCAACGGTGTGAAACCCAACGGCAAGGCCATGTACTACATCGTCTTCCAGTCCGCCAGCTGGTGTGGCGCCTGCAATGCAGAAATGCCCAACATTGCGAAAGCGTATGAAGAGATGAAGGCGGCAGGCGGCCTGGTGGAGGTGGTGCTTGCCTCATCCGACCACGATGCAGCATCCGCCAACGGTTTCCTGAACAAGTACAGCGCCAAGTTCCCCACCATCCTCAAGGCCGATGCCTCCAAGATTCCCGGCTTCAAGGTGGCCTCCGGCATTCCTTGGGCCCAGGTCATTGACGGCAACGGGAATGTGGTGGAAGACAGCCACGCCGGCCAGATTATCAGCCAGTGGCACAAGTACGAGGACATGGCCAAGCAGAAACAGACAGAGGCTGAGCAGAAAGCCTTGGCCAAGGCCTGACGCTGCCGTTGCGTCCCCGCCTCTCTGCGGTTTCCATTCACACCACGCGGATGCCGTCCTTTTGGGAGGCGCGGAGCTGAGCGGGGGTGAGGGAACATCCTTCCGCGGTGGCCAGCACCAGGGGGGCGGGCGGCGCGGCGGGTTTGCCCGTCACGATGCGCAGCAGCCAGTTGAGCAGGCGCGCCAGCTTCAGGCGGCGCATGTACTCCCCCGCGCGGCGGATGCATTTCTCTACCCCCTGCGCGTCCTCCACGGCAATCACCACGCCGTCGCACACCACGGCGCAACGGCCGATTCCCAGGCGGGCGACCTCCTGCGCCATCATGCGTGCGTGGGCGGCATCGTCCTGCACGGCGTGCAGCGGCTGCGCGTCCGCAGGTGGCAGCTGCACCGCACGCAGCGTGATGCCGTACCCGTTGCACAAGCGCAGCACTTCCTCTTTGTCGAACAGGATGGTGCGGCCGGCCTCGAACACCACCTGCTTCACGCCGGCGGCCAAGCAGTTGCGGATGGTGGCGGCACCGATGCACGGCACGTCGAAACGCATGTCGTGCCCGGGCTTGGTGACCTTGCAAAGGGTGGTGGCGCCGCCCGTTCCGGCGCTGCTCTGAATGCACTCGTTGGTGCCCTTGAAAGCCTCCACGCAAACCACGCGGTCGCCCTGCACCACAATGCTCTGGCCGATGTCCAGCCGTGCAATCTCGCGTGCCAGGGGCATGCCGGCTGCGGCCTCCGCCAGCTGTTGCGGTGAGGGTTCCGGCCCCGCCAGCAGGCCGGGCGCGGGAAGGTGGTCCTCCATGAACGTGGTGGACGGCAGCACGGTGATGCCCTGCTCCGCAAAATAGTTGCACAGCGTGCCGAAGAGGGTATGCGCGTTGCGGCGGTCCAGCCCTGCCAGCAAGCGTCGGATGGTGGCATCAGGCCACATGGTGTAGATGCAGGATGGTTTCACCTGGCCGCAAAGCATCAGCTCGGTCACACCGTGTACCTTGGCGTAGCGCGTGCCTTCCTCCAGCGCGCCCACGCGGAACTCCGCATACTCATCCGCCAGCGAGCGCAATCCTTTCTCCGCCAGCCCGCGCAGCGCTAGGCACACCACCCGAACCCCGGCGCGCCGCGCGCTCTCCATCACCATGCGCGGGTAGTCTCCCGCCCCGGCGATGACTCCCAGCGTGCGCTCTGGTGTATCCTGGGCCATCCGTCACAACAGCGGAGAGAGAGGGATTCTACTCACTCTCCATCAATAAGTTAGATTAAAATGCTAAGCGAATCTGCACTACAGCATATCAATATATGCCGTTCGGAAAAATCTTCTAAATGGCGTTTTTCAGTCAACCTATTATTGATATGAAAAAGCCTTTTGACGCTGCCAGCGCGCGGTCGTGTTGCCCATCTTTCGGAGTGGTTTTTCATGGCGAGATACCCCTGCTACTGCGGGGTTGACCATATTTTGCCCCATTGCACACCCGTTGTCAAGAATTTTCAGAACTGTGGTAAGCTTGTTATATGAAGAGAACAAGACTGTGAGAAGCATGGAGATACTGGAATGCCCAGTGTTGAAACAGGCGATAATACATGTCAAATCGGGTTGCGCTCGGAGATAATCGGCTGGAATGCAGCAGTCCGCTTGTCATGGTAGCTTTCCCGCATACCCCTCGCCCTTGGCTGGGTGGGGGGCTTTCCTTCTCCTGCGCGGCACTCTACAACTGCGCTGACAGGCTCTTGGCATGCCGAGCGGAGAGGTTGTCCAGAGCGGGCGTGAAAACGCGCCACAGGGGCTTGTAAGGAGGGGCGGCACCTCGCTGATTTACCCGTGCTGCCGCTGGAAAAGCCCAGAAGAAAAATTTGATTTTCTCCTTGACTGCTGGTCCCCTTGCGGTCTACACTTGCCTTTGGCCGCTGTGTTGGCGGCGTTCCTCAAACAAAAACAACCAAACCATGAAACACACTTTGTTTCTCTCCATGATGGCTGCTGCCCTGCTGGGTGGGCAGGTTTTTGCAAAAACCTACAGTGTCAAAGACTGGAGTGATGGGCTAAATGTACAAATCTCGGACACGGAAGCAACGATTCGCGTGGATGCCCAAAAAACATTATTTGCGATTTATGCCGGGGCTGAATCCTTAACCCTTGATTATCAAGGCGAATTTGTGTTGACTACAAGCTATCTCATTAACATGCCTAATAATGGCGTGGGGCTGCGTCAGATTTGCTGAGGGGACACGGCAGTCCCGGTAGGACATGAAAAGCGGCAATCTAGCCTTGCATTGAGTTGTAACACTCGTTACAACAGTTTGATGATAAAAACATTATTCAAATGCAGGGGCTGGATTGCCGCAGAGCCAGAGTACAATTTCGAGGGTGTAAAAGTCAAGCTCCGCGTGGACACGGCGAAGAGGTTTTCTTGTCATCGATGCGGCCGGAGGGGGTATATCCATTCTGTGAGAAAGGTTTGCATCAAGGACTTGCCATGCATAGGAGAACCCGTTGAAATCGAGCTGGAAGTGCCGCAGGTGCGCTGTCCGAAATGCGGGAACTTTCATACGCTTCGGCCCGACTTCGTGCATCCGAGCATGGGATTCACCTGGCGCTTCATGCAGGAGATTTCCGACCTCTTTGTCCACGTGCCTGCAAGGTGGCTCGCGAAGGTGTTCGACACATCGCCGGCCACAGTGCGGCGGATAGACAAGGAAATACTGGCCAGGGAGCTTCCCGCCCCGCGGCTGGAGGGTATCGAGGGCATACTCGTGGACGAGAAGTACCTCGGCCCGTCGTTCGGCTTCGTCACACTCGTGCTCAATGCCCGTACGGGAGAGCCCCTGTACATGGCCGCAGGCAAGGATGCGGGTGCATTGGAGGGCTTTTTCAAGAAACTGAGCAGGGAGCAGAAGGAAGGCATACGCTTCCTGGGTATCGACCGGGCAAACGCATACCGCGCCGCTGCCCTCAAGCACCTCCCCAACGTGCAGGTCTGCTACGACGCCTACCATCTGGTGAGCAACATGAA
>CALCWC010000130.1 GCA_937905985.1 uncultured Verrucomicrobiales bacterium
TGGGCATGGGGCTGTCCAGCGCGCTGATGTTGCCCATGCGCATCCACGGCAGGTGGGCCGGCCCCACAAAGTAGTTCTGGATTTCATCCTCCGTGAGCCCCAGGCGCTTGAACACGCGCGCGGTGATGGCCTCCTGCGCCACCAGTGCCAGCGGCATGTTGATGCCGTGCAGCGCCATGTAGTCGATTTCTTTCTCCCAGCGTTTCCAGTCCCAGTAGACCATGCTGTAGCCGAAGGTGACCACGTTGAAGTAGTAGCGGTACCGGAAGGGCGTGGCGCCCTCTGTGGCGGAGCCGTTGGTCCAGGCGCCGGGCTGCACGCGGTTGCCGCTCCAGCTGCAAATGCCGCGGCCCTGCTCCTTGAGGGCGGCGTAGAAGCCGTGCGTGAGCGCCACGGGCGAGTTGCCGCTCACCTCCACCGTACCGTTCTTCACCTCCACGCGGTAGTGGTCGGTCTCCTTGTCCTTGACGGCCTTGAGCTTCACGGGCACGCTACCCTTGGTGAAACGCTGGATCACCTCCTGCGCAGGCTGGCAGATATCGCCGGTTTCGGCGCAGAAAGCCAGGCCCGCAATAGCCATACATAGTGATGTGAGAGATATCTTTGACACCATACGCGCCCGATTATACCAAAGCGTGCGCTGGAAGGAAGCAAAAACGCTGTTTCTCCAGGCGCTTTGAGCGTATTTTCCTTTACGGTGCCTCCTGAAGCATGCTATCTTTGCCAAGATGACCACCCCCTCTACACCATCTGCCGCACCCTCTCGACTCGTGAGCCTGGATGCCCTGCGCGGATTGGATATGCTGATTATTGCCGGGTTTGATACCTTGGTCTACCGCTGGGCGCAGTCCGTGCCGGACAACTCTGTTGTGCAGGGGCTGCGGGAGCAGATGACCCATGTGGACTGGGAGGGATTGGTGGCGTATGACCTGGTGTTCCCCCTCTTTGTGTTCCTGGCGGGCGTATCCATGCGGCTTTCCCATGAGCGCCGCGCCAAAGAGGGAACGAGCGTGTGCCGCAACCTCTGGAAGATGTGGAGCCGCGCCGCCATTCTGGTGTTGCTGGGCTGGGCAGTGAACGGGAATGTGACGCTGGACGGGGGCATGCGCTATGCCTCTGTGCTGGGGCTTATCGGCATATCCGGCGCGTTGGCTGGCTCTCTCAGCTTGGCCTTGCGCCGCCAAGCCGCCGCCTGTGCCGCTTCGGCGTGCCTCATCCTCCTGACTGTGGGGCTGTGCCAGTTCCTGTGCGGAGATTTCACCCCGGAGGGCAGCTTCAACGCGAAGGTGGACCAGCTGTTGTGCCCGGGGCACCTGTACCGTCCCTGGTTTGATCCGGAGGGCCCCCTTTGCATCCTTTCAGCCACGGCACTGTGCCTGGCCGGATACGCATCGGGGAGTCTGCTCTCCCTGCCGCTGCGCCGGCGCTTGGCGTGGCTGGGGGGTGCTGCCGCCGCCTGTATAGCGGCATCCCTGCCTCTGCCCTGCATCAAGAACATCTGGACACCCGGCTTTGTGCTGGCAGCAGCCGGGGCATGCATGCTGCTGCTGTTGCTGTTTCATATTCTGCTGGATATCTGCCCGTGGCGCAAGTGGGCCTTACCCCTGCAGTTTGCCGGCTGCAATGCGCTTTTCCTGTACCTGTTGGTGGAGCTGGTGCCCATGAGGGACATAGCCCGGCGCCTCACCTGCGGCGTGTGGCAAGGGCTGCCTGCGGAATACCAACCCGTGGCATACGCCGGCACCGCTTTGTTCTTGGCGTGGTTGGTGGTCTTTTCCCTGTACCGCCGCCGCGTGTTTATCAAGCTCTGATCCTTGAGGGCCAGAAAACAAGACCCACCCGCATGGAGCGGATGGGTCTTGTTTTGTTCCTAGCCAATAGTATATGAAGAAAACACGCTTACGGAACGGCCACCCAGATGGGGGAGTCCTCGTTGAACTTCGGGAACTCCAAGGCACCCATGCCGCAGTTCTCCTGGTTGATCAGGGCCTGGATATCGGCAGCCGTGGGGC
>CALCWC010000131.1 GCA_937905985.1 uncultured Verrucomicrobiales bacterium
AGGTTGTTGAGGCGTTCCGTGAGGGCGGACACGCGGTTGCGGTACGCCATGTTCTCATCGTAAAGCCCGGTCATTTCCTCTCGCAGGCGGTCGGCCTCCTGGCGAGCGGTCTGCAACTGCTGGCCGAGCACGGAGCGCTCGTCACCCTCCGCCTCCATCTGGGATTCCAGCTCGCGCACGCGGTTCTGCGCCTCCTTGAGCTTCTGGTCCAGCGTGAGGTTCTGGTCCAACAGGGCCTTGATTTTCTCCGGGCTGTTAAGGTCTACAATGGCATGCAGCTGCTCGTTCTCCTGCTTGAGGGAATCGCGCTCCATGGTAACCTTCTCCAGCTCCAGGCGGGTTTGCTCCAGGGTGGAGTTGAGCTCGGCAACCTTTGTTTCCGCCTCCCGGCGCGCATCGTCCGCCGCGTGGTATTTGGCGGACATTTCCGCGAGCTGGCGGTTGAGGGAATCCACCACCTTGTTGCCGGCGGTGCGCTCTGCCTCAATGCGCTGCTGGAGCTCTGCGTAGCGCTGCTTGTACTGCTTGCTCTCCAGCTCCGCGCCGATGATGCGCTGCTGCAGGGCCCCCGCCTTGTCACTGAGCTCCTTGTAGGCATCCGTAAGGCGGCGAACCTCCTCCTGCGAGCGCGCGAGCTCGGCGCGCAGCCGGCGGTTCTCGGCGCTCTCCCCGTCCGTGCCGCCGGTCGGGCGCGTTTCCGGGGCAACAACGAAGGTGGGGGAGGTGGAAGGACGCTCGCGGTTGGCCCCCGGGTCGCGGCGCGGGGTGGCGGGCTGGTTTTTGGCCTTTTCCTGGTAGTCTGCCAGGTTGCGTGCCAGCGTGGTGCGGCGGTACTGCACCAGGTTGGGCTTCCAGTTCGGGAAATCGCGCACAATGGCGGCCAGCAGGCGCTCGGCGTCGCGTCCCTTGCCCAGGGCACCGCGGTAGTCGCGCTTCTCCGCCAGTTTCTCCGATTCCTGAATGAGCTGGTAGGCTCCCAGATAGTATTCCGCCGGGTCTGCCACGCCGCGGCGTGTGTTGCCCGTGGAGCTGCGCTGGCCGCCGTAGTACAGGCCCTGGGCTGCAAGGGGCTGACCTGCTGCCAGTGCCAGGCTGCAGAGGATGGTGGCCAGTGCGGTGATTCGCGTGCTC
>CALCWC010000132.1 GCA_937905985.1 uncultured Verrucomicrobiales bacterium
CGGCGGGCTTCTTGGCAGCGGCGGGCTTCTTGGCAGCGGCGGGCTTCTTGGCAGCAGCGGGCTTCTTGGCAGCCACAGGCTTCTTAGCAACCGGCTTCTTGGCAGCAGGTTTCTTGGCGACCGGCTTCTTGGCAGCCGGCTTCTTTTCCACGGGCTTCTTAGCAACCGGCTTCTTGGCGGCCGGCTTCTTGGCAGCGGGTTTCTTCGGTGTGGGTTTCTTAGCCATAACTGTATGTTGTTGTTTTAGCAGGTCACTGGTTGCACAATTTGGCGCGCATGACCTTTTCGTGAAATATCACAGCGCATTTCTCTTGACAAGTAAAAATTTCATTTTTCTTAATTTTTTTCGCAGAAAGAAAGCAGCGATAAAAAAGACGCCAAGGCATCCGCAGCGTGAATTCTCTTTGAGCGATGCATGGGCTGTGGTAGAATGAAAGCGCATGAAGCGTGACAGAATGACAGGCGTGCTGATGCCGCTCTTCTCCCTGCGCCGCGTAGAGGATGGCGGCATCGGAGACCTTGCGGCGCTGGAAGAATGGATTGATTGGGCAGCGGAGAACGGTGTGGGATTTTTACAGCTGCTGCCCGTAAACGCGCTCGGCGAGGACGATGCTCCATCGCCGTATTCCGCCATCAGCTCCGTTGCGCTGGAGCCGCTCTACCTCACGCTGGAGCGCATTCCCGGCATGCCGAAAGAAATTCCGCCGTATCCGCACAGCCTCCCCCCACTGCAGCAGCCAGGAGGCGAGAATTTGGTGGACTACGCACGCGTCCGCACTTACAAGCGGCACCTTTTCATGCAGGCGTGGGAGCATTTTTCCCACGATGACGAGCACGCGAACGAGCGTGCTGAATTCCAAGCGTGGTGCGGCACGCAGGACTGGCTGGACGACTATGCGTGCTTCCGCGTGGCGAGCATCGCGTTTGCATCTTCCGCATGGTGGAACTGGCCGGAGCAAAACCCTGATGCCATCCGCCGCATGGCCAACGAGACAGACGAGGCGCGCAACCAGAAGCACTACCAACAATGGTTGCAGTGGCTCTGCGCGCGCGAGTGGAAAATTGTGCGCGACCATGCAGACGCGCGCGGCGTGATGTTGATGGGAGATGTCCCCATCGGCATCTCCGTGTGCAGCGCGGATGTGTTTTTCCAGCGGCACCTGTTCGATATGGAATGGAGCGGCGGCGCACCCGCAGAGGGCAACTTTGCGGAAGATCCCTTCACCGGCAAGTGGGGGCAAAACTGGGGCATCCCCCTCTACCGATGGGATGTGATGGAGCGAGACGGTTTCGCCTGGTGGAACCGCCGCCTGCAAAAACTCGCGGAGATTTTCCGCATGAACCGCATCGACCACATCCTCGGTTTCTACCGCATCTACGCCTTCCCGTGGATGCCCGACCGCAACCAGGAATTCCTCAACCTCTCCGAGGACGAGGCCGCCGCGCGCTGCGGCGGGCGCCGCCCCGGTTTCCGCATGCGCGGGGACTGGACCGCCGAGGATCGCAAGCAAAACCTCATGCAGGGAGACCACCTGCTGCGCCAGCTCATCAAGGCCGTGCCGGGGCAAATCATCATCGGCGAGGATTTGGGATGCGTGCCCGACTACGTGAGGCCGGACCTCTCGTTCCTGCGCATCGCCGGCTTCAAGATTCCGCACTGGGAAATCGATGGGCATCAGCGCATCGTCAAGGGCGACACCTACAACCCCTGCTCTTTTGCAACCTATGCCACGCACGACTTCCCGCCCCTCTGCAACGACTGGGCGGATTGGTACGCCAACGTGAAAGCCGCGCGCGATGCCGTGAATGACAGCTCCCTCCCGCCGGAGGAACTGCGCCGCCGCATCCTCACCGGGCGCGACTGCGCGCGCGTGCTCTGCTGGCTCGGCGACTACGCGGGGCTCACCCCGGAGCAGAGCATGGCACCGTGGAGCGCGGAGATAAAAGACGCGCTCATCCGCGCCCTGCTTGCGTGCCGCTCGCGTTTTGCGTGCATGATGTGGACGGAGCTGTTCGACATTCCGGTGCGTCTCAACACACCCGGCACGGAAGGGGGCACCAACTGGCGGGCCCGCATGCCTTTCACGGCAAGCCAAGCCGCCGCCCTGCCCCAAGGTGCCTGGCTCCGCAGCCTCTCCGCCGCCACAGGGCGAATCTGACGCAGCTTTCCCCTCTGTTGATTTCCCAGCGGCAAATGCGTTCCAACCACTGGATTATCTTGCGTTTCACGCAGTCAATTTTAGCCTTAACATCATGAAGCGGACCTTTCTGACAACATGGGCGTGGGTATGCCTGGCGGCATGCCCGGGCGTAGCTTGGACAGCCGACCAACAACAGGACAGCGGCCAGAAAAACCGCCAGAAAATCAGCCAGGCCGAGGACAAAGCCGACAGCCAGTTCGAAGACCAGCGCACCTCCGCTGAACGCGGTCAATATGTGGATGCGCCCGACACCGGCAACATGGGCACCGACAGCGACACCTACAAGATTTTCCAAGCCGTCGTCAACCACAAGGCCGATGACCTTGCCGACCTCTACGAGGAGGCGGAAACAGGCATCACCCCCGCCAAGACAAACGGAAAGCAGCAGCAGGCCCAGCCCGCGCCCACCGACCCCAACGCCGAACCCGATGCCTCCAAGCAGCGCGACATCAATTCGGATATTTGCTTCGGCAATCTCACCAAGGAGGCCCAGGATTCCCTGAAGCTGGACCAGCGCGAACTGCTGGTGCGCGCACACATCAACAAGCTGGGCAGCCTCACGCCGCTGGCGCTCGCAGCATACTACGGTGATGAGAAAATGGTGGAGACCCTGCTGAGCCGCGGCAAGGCGGATGCCCAGAAAAACGTACTGGAGAAGCAGACCCCGCTCATGCTCGCCGCCTTCGGCCACAACAAGAAGGTTATCCAGCTCCTGCTCAGCGCAGAGGGCAAGGATGCAGAGGACAAGGTCACCGAGCAGGATGCCTACGGCATGACCGCCATGCACTACGCCATCATCGCGAACGACCGCGACATCCTGGCGGAGCTGCTGGGCACGCTGGGCGCATTCCAGGGCGGCGACAAAAGCGATGCACCCGTGAACACCGCCAACATGATGGGCTACACCCCGCTGCACTATGCAGCGCAGCGCGGCAACCTGGATATGTTCAACCTGCTGCTCGCCAAGGGCGGCGACTACACCATCGCGGCCAAGGACGGAGAGACCGCGCTCATGGCCATGTGCGCGGGCGGACACCGGGAGCTGGTGAAAGATTTCCTCACGCGCCTGCACCGCGACCCCGACCGCCTGGAGATTCTCAACGCGCAGGACAAACGCGGCAACACCGCTGTCCTGCACGCCATCCGCAACAACAAGGAAGAGGTGGCCAAGGCGCTCATCCTGGACGGCGTGGACCTGAGGCTCACCAACGAGGCCGACCAGACCGCCCTCATGTTCGCCGCCGCCGTGGGCAACAAGGAGCTTATACTGGAATGCGTGAAAGTGGGTATCCCCGCCAGCGAGGAGGACAACCGCGGGCGCACCGCCCTCATCTATGCCACCATCAACGGCCACACCGATGCCATGGTGGAACTTGCCCAGATGAATGCCGACCCCAACCACTACGACGAGAACGGTCTCACCGCCTACCTTTACGCCAAGGCCATGGATGACGCCGCGGCCATGTCCACCCTGGCCGGGATAGGAGCAGATCCCGAGGCCGAACCCGGCGAGATGCAGCAGGAAAAGGGATGGGGCGGCGCCAATCCCGCACTGATGGATGCCATTGAGAAATTGAAGGTGGGCCGCGTGCGCGCCCTGCTCAAGAGCAAGCGCGATGCACAAGACGCCGATTTCGCCGGCAACACGCCGCTCATGATACTCTGCGCACCGCTGGATCCGGAGAACCGCAAGGATGTGGAGAACAAGCACCGCAAGATGGCGCAGATCCTGGACATGCTGCTCAAAAAGGGAGCGGACCCCAACGCGGTGAACGCCAACGGCCAGACCGCGCTCATGCGCGCCGCATCCGACCTGGCAAAGAACGACCTCAACAGCGGCATGGTTTTTGAAATCATGAAGAAGGGAGCGTACCTGAACGACCGCCACGGCTTCACCCTCGCCAACGCCCTCTGCTACTGCGGGTATGAATCCATGGACGCCAAGGAGCAGCAGGAGGAACGCTGGGGATGGCGCCTGCTGGCCACCGGTGCGCGCGTGCGCGATATCCAAGGCAACGGAGTGGATGCACTCTACGCCTCCTGCGACACCGATTCCCGAAAGAAGCAGAAGGAAGACGAGGAAAAGAAGAAAGCGGAACGCGAGGAAAAGGAGAGGCAGGAGCAGGAAAACTCCCCTACCGGCAGCTTTGTGCAGGATACGCAGGAACTCGTCAATTCCTCCATCGACGGCACGATGGGGCTGATGCCAACCGATATGATTCCCGGGCAGGAGAAGGCCGGCGAGGAATCGTCCGACGATAACGCAAAGGAAGGACAAGAGGGCCAAGAGGGGCAGGAGCAGGATTCCGGCAAGGAGAAGTCATCCACCCAGAGCGACCAGAAGAATACGGACGGCACCACCCCCCGCGACAACGACAAGAAGGCCGACAAGAACAGCAGCAAAAAAGAAGCGGAGGACCTGAAGGACTACGTGTTCCCGGGCATGTGCCGTCTGCTGGGAGCGGATTCTCGCCAGGTGGTAACCAAGAAAGGTTCCCCCAACTGCACGGATGCCCTCCGCAACAGCATCGTCGCCAATTCCATGCGCTGGCTCATGCGCATCATCACCTACCGCCCGCCCAACTCATCCGCGGAGAACACCACGGGCGGCCGCATGGGCCGAGGGCAGCGCGGCAACCGCAACGCTGCCAACCAAGGCGGCAACAGGGGAAACCGTGGCGGCGGTGCCAACCGCGGAGGTAATGGCAACCGCGGCGGCGGAGGCCGCGGTCGCTGATTGCCGATTTAACCTCACCGCACCAGCACTTTGGCGCCGGGCACGGTAAGGCGGCGGGATTCCGCCGCATAGCCGAACGAGCCCTCATCCGCCTGGTTTTCATTTTGGCGGATATGGCGGGGAGCGGGATGGCGGAGATAGTTGACGATGCCGCGGCCGATAGCGCGCGCGTAGCGGCGGGCATTGGCGTCATCCCTCAGGAAGGAGGCATGGCCGGTGTTGTTGAGGAAAGCCGCCTCCACCACGGCTGCGGGGATGCCGGAATCATCGCATGCGTTCATCCAGGAGGCGGACCGGTCGGCATCCACGTAGCGCACCTGCACGGAACAGGGGCGGCCACCGTTGGGCATGCCGTGGTTCAAGATGTCCGCGTTGATGGATGAAGCGATGGCGCTGGCGAGCGGCCTGCCGTTGTGGCGGTTGCAGATGATGATGCTGGGCGAGGCACCGGAGGTTCTGCCGCCGGAACTGTTGTGATGCAGGAACACAGCGGCTGCGGCATGGCGGTAGATGGCGTAGTCCGCGCTGACCACACCGCTACCCACGCGGTCCGGGTGATAGCGGGAGGGATAGCGTTCCCCTCCCTTCCCCGGGCGGCGCAAGTGCACCACACCCGCACGGCGCGAGTAGGACGCCAACTCGGCGTCCAGTCCTGTGCCGTTGCCGCGGTTGCACACGGTGCAGCGGTAACCCGCGCGCTCAATCTCCCGCTTCACGTCGTAGGAATACTTGTACCAGAAGCGGCATTCCTCCAGGGAGGGGTTGCCGGGCTCGCGCGCGCCGGGGCTTTCCACGCAGTGGCCGATATCCAGCACCACCACGCCGGAACCGCCGGGTGTACCCACACCCGTGCATCCCACAAGGCCCAATGCGGCAAACGCCGCAACCAACATCTGCTTCAACGGTGTCATAGCGTTATTCTCCTCCTCCTGCTTCGTCGTCGTCCACCACCACGCGGGTGACGAAGCGCATGATATCCGCCTTGAAGGACAAGGGCACATCACCCGTGGGACCGTTTCTGTTCTTGGCGAGCAGGAGGTTGGCGTTGTCGCCCTCCTGTTCGCGTTCCTCGTCGTTCGTGGCGTAGTAGGCGTTGCGGTAGAGCAGGCCAATCATGTCCGCGTCCTGCTCAATGGCGCCGGACTCTCGCAGGTCGCTCATCATGGGGATGCCCTTGGTGCGGCCGGGGCGGTTTTCCGGTCCGCGGTTCAGCTGGGCAAGGACAACGATGGGCACCTGAAGTTCCTTGGCCAGGTTCTTGAGACCGCCGGAGATTTCGGCGATTTCACGTTCGCGGCTGTTCTGGGCCTGCTTGGTGTGGGAGCGCATGAGCTGCAGGTAGTCCACGCCGATACAGGCAAGGTCGGGGTGGTCGCGCACCACGCGGCGGGCCTTGGCGCGCAGCTCGGAGATGGAAATGCCGGCGGTGTCGTCGATGATGAGCCGGGATTCCTTCATCATGCGGATGGATTCCGTGATTTTCTTGAGCACCTCCTTCTTGGGCTTGCGCACGGCCAGGATATGCTGCTTGCTCACACCTGCGCGTGCCAGCAGAAGACGCTCCACCAGCTGGGCGCTCGGCATTTCGCAGGAGAACACCAGCGCCGGCTTTTTTTCGTCCAGTATCACGTGCTCCACAATGTTCATCAGGAACGAGGTCTTGCCCATGGACGGACGCGCCGCCACCACGAAAAGATCGCCGGGCTTGAGGCCGTTGGACATCTTGTCCAGCTTTTCGAACCCGGTGGAGAGCCCCTGCGGCCCGGTCTCGCCGTCCTTCATGATGCGCTCCAGGGAGTCCACGAACTTGCGGATGTCCATCTCCAGCGACCACTGGTTCTTGCCCGTCTGCATGTTCTGGCGGATTTGGAGCACATCCTGCTCCGCCTGGTCCAGCAGGCTCTCCACCTCGTTCTCGGAGGTGAAGGCGGCAGATGCCGAGCGGTTGGAGGATTGGATGATGGCGCGGCGAATGTATTTCTCGCGCAGCTGCTCGAAATGGGATTCGAACAATGCGGAGGACGACGCGAGGGAGTAGATATCCATCAACCCGGGATGGCCGCCCACCGCCTCCAGCTGGTTGCGGTCCGTCAGCTCCTGCGCCACGGACGTCACGTCCATCGTCTGGTTCTTCTCATAGCGCTGGCGCAGCAGCTGCCACAATATGCGGTGCGAAGGCACATAGAAGAAATCCTCCGTAATGCCTTGCATGATGCTGCGCGGGATAATCTCGTTGGGATCCAGTGTCATCATGGAAAGCAGGCTCTTCTCTACAGCAGCCGCCTGCGGCATCACCACGTTCTCCCTGGCCGCCGCCGGGCTCGCCCCGGCCTTCAAATCCGCTTTGTCCTTTTTCGTCTCGCTCATGGTAATCGGTAGGCGCATCCTACCCCATACCCCTGCCCCGTTCAAGGTCATTTTTGGCAAAAAAAAATCCTCCTAGTTCCACCGCGCCCCACGGCTTTTCCCCGCCGATTTTCGCGTCATGTTTTGTTTAAGTTTTCCTAAGCAACGGGCGGATGGGGCGGTTTTTGCTTGAAAGGACGCGCGGCGGCGGTTAGGATGGCACGTGAACAGGGCATTCCCTGAAAAATAGATTACCATGAAGACGCTCATCACCAACGCGCACGTTGTATCCCCCGGAGTGGACCTGCCCGGGGCCTCCGTCCTGATTGAAGGCACCAAGATAGCCGCCGTGTACGCGGACGGCACCACCCCTGCGGCCGACAAGGTCATCGATGCCGGCGGCAACCTGCTGCTGCCGGGCTTTATCGACATCCACTCGCACGGTGCGGGCGGGTGCGACACATGCGACTGCAAAGTGGAGAGCATCCGCACCATCGCGGACTGCAAGATGAAGGAAGGCGTGACCACGTGGCTGCCCACCACGCTGACGCTGGGCACCAAAACGCTGATGGACGTGTGCGCGTGCGTGAAGGAATACGCCGCCTCCCCGAACGGGTCCAAGACCCCCGGCGTGCACCTGGAAGGGCCGTACATCAACCCCAAGCAGTGCGGCGCGCAGAACCCCGCGTTCGTGCGCACGGCAGACATTGAGGAAGTGGATTCCATCCGCGCCATCTACCCCGTGCTGCTGATTTCCCTGGCGCCTGAAATGCCCGGGGCAGTGGACTTCATCGCCCAGGCCGCAGAGCGCGGCATCACCTGTTCCGCCGGGCACTCCGCCGCCACGCACGCCGACTTTGTGAAGGCGAAGGCGGCGGGCCTGAAGCACCTCACCCACTTCTGCAACCAGATGAGCCCCCAGCACCACCGCGAAATCGGGCTCGTGGGCTCCGGCATGCTGGACAAGGAAATCAAGATTGAAATCATCTGCGACACCATCCACCTGTGCGCCGATATGCTCAATCTCACCTTCACCAACAAGAGCGCGGACCAGATGATCATGATCACGGACTCTCTGGCCTGCTCCTGGATGCCGGACGGCCCCGGCCAGCTCGGCGGCCTGCCCATCATCGTGAAGGATGGCGTGGCACGCCTGGAGGCCGGCAACCTGGCCGGTTCCACCCTGCGCTACGCCAAGGGCCTGCGCAACGTGTGGAAGATCACCGGTCAGCCGCTCAGCCAGCTGGTGAAAGCCACCTCCTGGAACCAGGCCCAGAGCCTCGGTTTGCATGACTTGGGCAAGATTGCCCCCGGCTACACGGCGGACCTGGTGCTGCTGGATCCGGAGTTCGAGACGCTCAAGACCATTATTGACGGCGAAGTGAAGTACGAGGCGTGAAAACGGTTCTCACAACCCTGATGACTGCCGCATGCGTGTGTGTGGCGGCGGAGCCCGTGCAGGAGAAAATCACCATGCATGAGGGAGAAACCGTCACCCGCACGCTGAAGGGCAACCCCACCACGGGGTACCTCTGGAAGGCACACGAGCAGCCCGCAGACTCCCCCGTGAAGGTGGAAACCGCCTTGGTGCCCCGCGAACAAAGGGACGACGAGCCTCCCGTGTGCGGCGCGCCCTGCCCCACGCAGGTCACCATCACCGCGCAAAAACCCGGCACCGCCACCGTGGTGGTGAACTACGCCCGCCCGTGGGAAAAGGACACCCCTCCAGCCCAGACGGTGCAGTATGATATCACCGTGCTGCCCAAGGAATAGGGAAAGCAGGATACAGATAAAAAATGAACCCGCTCTGCCGTGAAGGCCGAGCGGGTTCATGGTCTTTCGGGGATTGCCCTAAATGCCCTTGCGAGCGGAAATCCAGCTGGCGAGCCCCACCACGAACAGCAGGGAGCACACTCCCACGGTGAGTACCTGGTCTGCCAGCTGCTTGTCGCGCGGGCGCAGGTACAGGTCGACACCGAAGAGCACGGCACCGCCTATGAGCAGCGCAATGATGCCCCACTTGTTGGCTCTCCACATGGACTTCCACATGGGAACAGGCAATTAATAGTTGGCGGCGTGGATACGGAAGTAGGCCTGGGGATGCGCACACACGGGGCACACCTGCGGAGCCTTCTTGCCGATGACGATATGGCCGCAGTTGGAGCACTGCCAGATCTGCTCCTCGTCACGGGAGAAGACCAGGCCGTCCTTCACGTTGGCCAGGAGCTTGCGGTAGCGCTCCTCGTGAGCCTTCTCGATGGCGGCCACGCCCTCGAACTGGGCGGCGATGGCGTTGAAGCCCTCCTCGCGGGCCACCTCGGCAAAGCCCTTGTACATGTCGGTCCACTCGTAGTTCTCGCCCGTGGCGGCGTCCAGCAGGTTCTCCTCCGTGGAGGGCATACCGCCATGCAGAAGCTTGAACCAGAGCTTGGCGTGCTCCTTCTCGTTGCGGGCGGTCTCCTCAAAGAGCTCCGCAATCTGCACATAGCCGTCCTTCTTGGCCTTGGAGGCGTAGTAGAGGTACTTGGTGTGAGCCTGGGATTCCCCGGCGAACGCTGCTGCCAGGTTCGCCGCCGTCTTGGTTCCTTTCAGTTCTTTCATAGTGAAAAAGTGAATACGTTGCGCGTGTATGGTAGCACACCGGGGCGGCGAATGCCAGCAAATTCGAATTTTCCCATGCAGGGTGCGGCATGCAGGATGATGCTCACGAAACGGGCTTGATTTTTGGGGGAGGATTTGGTATGTTTCCACCCGTATGAAAAAGACCCTTTTGACACTTGCCGCAGGAGCCGGGATCATGGTTGTTTTCCCGTCCTGCAGCTCCCAGAACGTAGCCTACCCCGGCGGGGAGGAGGAAGCCATCATGATGAGCGACGCCACGGACCCCGGCGTGATTCCGCCGTGGGCCACGGATGAGGACGTGCAGGTACCCGCAGGTGCCACCACGGAGGACCGCAACAACTACGCCATCCCCGAAGGCCCGGTGGCCTCTACCAGCCAGAACCAGCCCGCCGCCGCCTCGCAGCCCACCTCCCAGCACCAGCCGGAGGCCGCCACCACAACCGCCGTGAGCAGCGACGTGATGGTGGAGAACGACCCGCTGACCCACTTGGATAACCCGGTGGCGACACCGCCGGTTGAACACCACACCACAACCCACAGCAGCAGCAACAGCGGCAAGAAGACCGGCAAGGGTAGCAAGACCGGCAAGGGCGGCAAGAAGGCCGACAAGAGGCGCATCTCTCCCGCCAAGCCCTCCATGGTCACCTACAAGGTGCGCCCGGGCGACAACCTGACGGTCATCGCCAAGCGCAGCAACACCACGGTTGAGCAGATCCGCAAGGATTCCAACATCAAGGGTGATATCATCCGTCCCGGACAGATCATCAAGGTGCGCTACACGCCCAAGGGCTACAAGGCCCCGGCCAAGAGCAGCAGCAAGGGCTCTTCCGGCAGCAGCTCCAAGTCCACCGCCGGCAAGACGGTGACGGTGAAGAAGGGTGATTCCCTCTCCGCCATCGCCGCCCAGAACGGCGTGACCGTCCAGCAGCTCAAGGACCAGAACGGCATCAAGGGCAACACCATCATGGCAGGCCAGAAGCTCACCATCCCCGGCAAGGCTTCTGCCACCACCAAGAAGTCCTCTTCTTCCTCCAAGAAATCCTCTTCCAAGAAGAAGAGCAGCCGCAAGCGCTAAACCAAACCCGCGCACGCCATGAAAGCATCGGTCAAATTCGGTCTACTGGCCGCCTCCACCCTGGCTCTTGTCTCTTGCCACATCAACAACGGCAAGCTTGACATGAGCTGGGTGAACGACCGCATGGAAACACCCGTAAACGATGAGGTGCAGCTGGAAGGCTCCCACTCCGCTGGGCCCACCGTGGCTGTGCCCACGCCGACCGCAGGCCCCGCAGCGCCTGTGGCGGCAGCGGCGGCGCCGTACGCGCCCCAGGCGGCTGCCGCAGGCACATACACCGTGAAGGCGGGCGACACGCTGGGCGGGATTGCCGCACGGCACCGCAGCAGCGCGGCCGCCATCGCCTCCGCCAACCACCTGGCCAACCCGAACGCGCTGAAGGTGGGCCAGGTGCTGCGAATTCCCGCAGCCTCCGCGGTGAAAGCCCCGGCGGCCAAGAAGGCCACGGTGCCGGCCTCCAGCCACACCGTGAAGTCCGGCGACACGCTCTACGCCCTCTCCCGCCGCACCGGCGTGCCTGTGCAGCAGCTCATGCGTGCCAACAACCTGAGCTCCCCCAACCTGAAGGTGGGGACCAAGCTCACCATCCCCAAGCACTGATACCATGAAGAAGGCCCTCCTGCTGCTGGTTCCCGCGTTGCTTCTTGCATCCTGCAGCCAACCGCGCCCCCCGCAGCCCAAGCCGCAACCGCAGCCCGCACCCAAGCAGGAAAAGCCCGCGGAGAAACCTGCCGAGCCCGAAGTGGTGGTGGAGGTGCCCAAGGGCGACTTCAACCCGCTTGACATGCCTGGCAAGAAGCGCGAGGGCTACAAAAACCCCTTTCCCAAGGGTAGCTACGAGTACTTTGTAGCCAAGCCCGCATACCCGCGCACCATGGCGGTGTTTGAGGACGATGCCCTGCTCAACCAGGTTTCTCCCGCAAACTCCAAGCTCATCATCTGCATCCCGCAGCAGCGCGCGCGCCTCTATGTCAACGGCAAGGTGGCGTACGACTGGCCCGTCTCCACCGGGCTCGACGGCCATGAGACTCCCACAGGCGTCTTCCGCATCATGGAGAAGGAGAAGAACCACCACTCCAACAGGTACGGCAAATTCGTCTCCGCCAAAGGAAAGGTCACGAACAGCAATGCGGACATCGCCAAAGGCACGCCCAAGGGCATGACCTTCCGCCCCGCCTCCATGCCCAACTTCCACCGCCTGACACTGGACGGCGTGGGCATCCACGGCGGCCGCGTGGTGGCAGGAACGCGCCTCTCCCACGGCTGCATCCGCACGCCGTACGATGTGGCCGCCAAGTTCTACGAGTACAGCGCAGTGGGCCTGCCCGTCTACATCTCCCGCGCCGTGGAGGATTACAACCAAGGCGGCTACGTGAAGCCCATTGACGTGAAGTACCGTCCCAAGCCCGGCAACGACTACACCGACACGGTGCCGGCCACTCCCGCCACGCCCGCCTCATGACCCCGCGTACCCTGCGCTGCGCCAACCACCAATTCTACCTGGGTGTGGTCATCCTGGTGCTAGGCGCGTGTGTGTACGCCCTGCTGCGGGAGGGGCATCCCGCCTGGCAGTATGCCGCAGCGGCGGCGGGCATTGTCGTCACCCTGCTGTGGGGCGGCTCCTACCTCATCCTGCGCTACACGGTGGACGATGCAGGCATCACGCGCCGCACGCTTTTCGGCACGCGCCGCATGGCTTGGGCGGATATCACCTCTGCCGGCGTAGAGCGCCATGAAACCGCCCCCGGCATTGAATCCAAGGCGGTCACCCTGGTCTCCCCTGCCCTCACCCTCCGCCTCACCAGCGAGCTTCTGGACCCCGACGACATCGACTTCCTCGCCGGGGAAATCACCCGCAGGCAAATCCCGGTGGAGGATAAGCAATAATCACGGTTCCTCGCACAGGCCCATGAACCAGGGGGCGGCGGGGGTGGTGAGGTCGCCGATGACCCACAGGAAGGGGCGGTCAAAGGAAATGACCTTGGGTACGGGGCTGGGACCCGGTGCGCCCAGCCCATAGCCAAACCCCGTGACGGCGGCAGCCTTGGTTCCCTCCTCGTCCACCTTGACGAAACATTTCTGCCGCACCTCCTCCAGCACCAGGTCCTCATCCGCGAAACCGGAGAAGTCCGCGCCGGGGAGAAAGGCCGTATGCACGCCGCAAGCTTGCAACACCGATTTCAGGGAATAAGTGGGGGTGGAGGTCTCGAACTTGGGCAAGTTCACCTCAACCATCTGATTCTTGGAGGCGTCCAGTTGCCCGCGGATGGCGCTCATCTTTTCCGGCGTGAGCCCCGCGGCAAAGTCGCGGGCGTCTCCCTTCGGCAAAATGCCGATGAAGCAGCCCGGCGTGCCGGGGCGCCCGTCCGTCGTGTAGAAAAGGGCCACTGCCGCCCAGTCCTCATCCTCGGCATAGCTGAAATAACCATTTTTGCTCATCATGCACACCTTTTTCGTGCTGCCGTCCGACAAATGGAAGTTCCTTTCAGAATTTTTGTGCGGAAAAAACGGGGCAAGCCATTTTTCCTCCAGGGCAATGGCTGTGGCTGCCACCAGGCGGGTTTCTTCGTCTATACCCACGTCCAGCTTCGGAATCATGCCGTGCGTGTTCTTGTCCGCCCATTCGTTGATGAGAGTTTTCGACTTTTCCTGGTCCGTGGCAAAGGGAGCGCGTATCACCTCATCCACCTTCACTCCGGGCTTGAGTTTCAGGTCTTCCGCCACAAACAGGGCATTCGCCACGCACACCTGCATGGCGCTCCCGCCTTCCCCTTTGCCCATGGGCAGGGCCGCCAGCTCCTCCGCCACCTTGCCGTGCGCGCCCTGCTGCAGCAGCTGCAGCGCGCCCTCCAACCCGGCGGGAGAGAAGACAACGTTGCCCTTCTGCTCTTTGAGCAGGTGTTGGAACGCCTGAAGGGCAAAGGCATCGCTCTGCACTCCGGCTGTGGCGGCCGCCGGCGGTGCAGGCGCGGGCCCTTCCCCCGCAGGCAACGGGGATGCACACAGGGAAGCCGCCAGGCTCAGGGGCAACAGGGAAAAAAGGATGCGGTGAGATTTCATGTTTTTCCATCCTACCCTAAGTATGTGGCAGAACGCAAGGAAATTTTGTCAATTGCAGAAATAGGTGTTGACGTGAAGGGGAAAGTTCCGTATACTTGCGGCACGCATTTGGAGCGGTGGCTGAGAGGCTGAAAGCAACCGTTTGCTAAATGGTCGTACGGGCATTAACCCGTACCGGGGGTTCGAATCCCCCCCGCTCCGCTTAAAAGAAAGGCACCGGAAGTTCCGGTGCCTTTCTTTTTGGTAGGTTGTTTGTTGATTGGTTACGCGTTTTCTGCGGCGTCCAACTTGGCGTTGGCGGAGATTTCATCCGGGTCTTCCGTCTGCCTCTTGTGCACGGTGGAGCGGAAGAGCTTCATGACGAACACGAAGGAGCACGGGATGAAGAAGATGCCGATGCCGGAGGCAATGGCCATGCCAACCACCACCACAATGCCGATGGCGTTGCGCGAGAGCGCACCGGAGCCCACGGCGAGCACCAGCGGCACGCAGCCCAGGATGAACGCGAAGGAGGTCATCAGGATGGGGCGCAGACGCATGCGCGCGGCAATGATGGCCGCCTCCACCAAGTCCTTGCCCTTCTCCATCTGCAGCACGGCGAACTCCACAATGAGGATGGCGTTCTTGGCCGCCAGACCCACCAGCATCACCAGGCCGATCTGTGCGTACAGGTTCATATCCATGCCGGTCATCCACAGCCCCAGGAACGCGCCCAGCACGGCCACCGGGACGGAGAGGAAGATGGCCAGCGGCAGCGTCCACTTCTCATACAGTGCCGCCATGATGAGGAAGGCGAACACACCGGAGAGCGTGAAGATGGCGCCCAGCCCCAGGCCATCCGCCACCTTCTTCTGCTGGAAGCTCATTTCCACAAAGGACATGCCGAACTTGGTGACATCCAGCGTCTCTCGGAACACGCGCTCGGCGGCGTCCATGGCCTGCTGACTGGAATATCCGGGAGCGGGACGCAGGCCGATTTTGCCGGCGTTGTAGGTGTTGTTGTGCAGCACAAATTCGGTGTCGGTGGTGTCCTTGACAGTGACGAGAGTGCTCATGGGCACGGGCTTGCCCTCCTTGTTGTTGATGTAGAAGTTGGCAATCTGATCCGTGTTGGCGCGGTCGGTGCCGGCGGCCTGCACATACACCTGCCACTGCTGGCCGAACTGGGTGTAGTAGTTGATGAAGGCAGAACCGTTGAAGCTCTGCAGCATGGCGTTGAGCTGCGCGTAGTCCACGCCCTGCGCCAAGCATTTGTCTCGGTCCACCGTCACGGATTTCTGCGGAACCGCGGGCATCATCATGTCGGTTGCGGAGCCGCTTTCAATTTCCGGCGCGGCATTCAGGGCAGCCTCCAGGCGCACCATCTGCTCATAGAGGGGCTTCACGCCCTGTCCGGCGCGGTCCTCCACCACAAAGGAGATGTCATCCCCCGTGCCGACGCCGGGGATGGCGGGCGGACAAGTGACGAAGGTCATGCCGTCCACCCCGGACATGGCGATTGCGCCGTTGAGGTTGGCGCACACCTCCGCAGCGGTGACCCTGTGGCCGTCAACCATGGGGCGGTCCTTCATATCCTTGAGAACGATGAAGAAGGAGGCGGCGTTTGAGGATTGCACACCGTTGGCCATATTGGTGCCCAAGACGGCCACGTAATTCTTCACGGCGGGCTCGCGTGCCAGCACCTGCTCCACGGTGGAGGCTTGCTGGGAAAGGCGCTGCAGGGAGACGCGCGGTGTCATGATGAGACCGGAGATGAGGAAACCCTGGTCCTCCGTGGGCAGGAAGCCACCCGGCACGCGCTGGGAAACCGGAATAATGGCGGAGGAGATGATAACCAGCAGGGGAATGGAAACGTAGAGCTTGCGGCACAAGAAGCCGCAGCACTTGGCGAAGCCATCCGCCACGGCATCATAGCAGCGGTTGAAGAGATTGTAGAAAGGCTGCAGCAGGGATTTCTTGGAGGACTTCTTCTTGAGCAGAAGGGCGGAGAGAGCCGGGGATAGCGAGAGCGCGTTGAACGCGGAGATGGCCATGGACACGGCAATGGTGACCGCGAACTGCTGGAACAGCGTGCCCGTGATGCCCGGCAGCAGCACGGACGGCAGGAACACCGCCGCCAGCACCAGAGCAATGGCCACCACAGGGCCGCTCACCTCGCGCATGGCGGCGAACGTCGCCTCGCGCGGGTTCATGCCCTTCTCAATGTGAGCCTCCACGGCCTCCACCACCACAATGGCATCATCCACCACCAGGCCGATAGCCAGTACCATGCCCAGCAGGCACACCGTGTTGAGCGTGAACCCCAGCAGCGGGAAGAAGCAGAACGTGGTCACCAGCGAAACCGGCACTGCCAGCAGCGGAATCAGCGTGGCGCGGAAGCCCTGCAGGAACAGGAACACCACTATTGCCACCAAGATGAGCGCCTCCACCAGCGTTTGCCCAATTTCCTCAATAGACTCGCGCACAGAAACGGTGGTATCCAGAGTCACCTGTCCCGTGAGCCCTTCCGGCATGTCGCGCTCCATTTCCGCGAAAAGCTTGCGAAGGTTGTCCACGGTTTCAATGGCGTTGGAGCCGGCAGCCTGGTAGACGGCCAAGGCGGAGCAGGTCTTCCCGCTCAGGCGGGCGGACAGCGCGTAGTTTTCCGCGCCGAGCTCAATCTTGGCGATATCACGCAGGCGGACAATCTGGGTGCCGTTGGTCTGCACGGAGATATCGCCGAACTCCTCCACAGACGTCATGCGTCCCTTGTTGCGGATGGTGTAGGTGAATTCCTGACCGTCCGGCATGGGTTCCGCGCCCACAGAGCCGCCGGGGTTGATGGTGTTCTGGGCGGCAATGGCGGCATTCACCTCCATGACGGAAATGTTCTTCTGAGCCATCTTCTTGGTGTCCAGCCAAATACGGATGGCGTACTTGGCGCCGAAGACGGAGACGTTGCCCACCCCCTTGACGCGCTTGATGGGGTTGACCATGTTCACATGGGCATAACCGGTCATGCTGATGCGGTCGAAGAATCCGTTGGGGGAATGCAGGGTGTAGATTAGAATGGGCAAGCCCGCCTGCTGCTCAATATGCACGCCCATTTTGGCAACCTCCTGGGGAAGGGAGGAGGTAGCCTGGCTGTACCGCATGTAGGTGAGCTGCTGGCAGGTGTTGGCATTGCGCCCCGGCTCGTAGATGACGCTCAGCTCGCATCCGCCGTTGTTGGCGGAAGTGGAGGAGAGGTAGTCCAGCCCCTCCACGCCAGAGATTTCCTGCTCAATGGGCGTGGCCACGGAATCCGCCACCTCCGTTGCATTGGCACCGGGATAGGAGGCGGAGAGCGAGATGGTGATGGGCGCAATGTCCGGGTATTGAGCCACGGGCAGGCCGAGGATGCAGATGACGCCCAGCAGGGTGGTCACAATGGAGATGACCGCGGCAATGGTGGGGTGCTTGATGAAATACGGTGACATGATGTGCGAAAAGGCTGGTGGTTTAGTTGGCGGTGTCGGAGTTGACTTCGGCAGGTGTGGTGGTAACGGAGCCGCTGGTGGCGCGCGGCGGCGTATATTCAAAGGGAACGGGGGTGAGCACGTTGACGTCCGCCCCGGCGGCTATGTTGGCCTTGGCGGTCATGGCGGCCTGCTGGGTGCCCTCCACCACAATGTTGACCGGTTCCCCCTGCTTGAAGCCCACTTCATGCAGCAGCAACTCCATGGAGTCCGCAAAGCCGCGGGCGTGTGCCACCAGGTCAATCTCATCCTTGGCATTGGAGCGGCGCAGCACAAAATCGCGGTGAGAGAGCATGCTGCTTTCAGCGAACTCCTTGTCGAAGGCCTCGGCGGTGAGTTCCGGGTCGTACTTGAGGGCGAGCTCCTTCCAGTCCTTCACCTCTTCGGATTGCAGCAGCAGGGTGCCCAGGTTGTCCACCTTGTTGGCAAGCATCAGCAGGGTGCCCAAAATGGCGTGGTCCGGTTCCACCACCTGCATGGGCTGCATCACCTCCTTGCCGGAGGCGTCCTTCACGGGAATGGTTACCATGTTGTGCAACACCACGGGCAGCATGCACGGCGCGTTGTCCTTCTGCATCACCAGCAGATAGCTCTTGTCCCCATCGCAGAGAGGGGCGCGCGCGGGCACCAGCCAGGCGCCCTTGATGCGTTCCTGCACGGCACGGATGGTGACCGGCATGCCGGAGCGCAGCAGGGCGTCCGGGTTGGGCACCTCGCCAATCACCTGCAGGGTTCCGGTTTCTTTGTTCAGGCGGTTGTCGATACCCGTGGCCACGCCCTTGGCGGGATAGGGCACACCGTCCTCCAAGATGATGTCGAAGGTGATTTTATCCGCATCATCGGTGGCGGCGCGCTGCATGATTTTGCGCAGGCCGCGCAGGGCGTGCGTGCCGCTGACGTTGAAGTGGACCTCCATGGGATTGGTGGAGGTGAGGATGGCGAGCGGCTTGGGGCTGGAGGGGGTGACCATGGCACCGGTGGTTCCCAGGGCGAAGCTGATGCGGCCGTCAAACGGGGCGTAGATGGTGGTGTAGCCCAGGTTGATTTCCGCAATGTGCAGGGAGGCTTCCGCCTGGGCGATATCCGCGGCGGTACGCTCCACCTGAGCTTCCGCGGCGGCCACGGCCAGGTCAGCATCCGTGACGGTTTTTTCAGAGATGGCGCCGGGGTTGGTGTTCTGTATGCCGTGGTAGCGCTCGGCATCATCCCTGGCCTTGGCAAGCAGGGCTTCCGCGCGTTCCTTGGCGGCACGCGCACCATCCAGCTCGGCTTTCGCCTTATCGCGCGCCAGCTCAAAGTCGATGGCCTCTATGTGGATGAGCTCGTCACCCTTTTTCACCAGGGTGCCGGCCTTGATGACATCCCCCTCCAGAATACCGGAGATGTTGGGCCGCAGGTCCGCCTCGTCTTTGCCCTGGAGGGTGCCGAACCACTCCTGGGTGATATCCACGTCACAGCGGGTGAGGGGCGCCACTTTCACGGGGAACGGGGGCAGACTGGGCTCCGCCTGCTTGTTTCCGGTGGGATGCAGGGATTCTGCGGCCATGCGCATTTGCTCGCTGATAACGGGTTTGAAACTGCGCGGGGAGGTGCGCAGCAGGGTGGGCGCTTCATTTTCGCCGCGTCGGCTGTTGGCTGCCGATACGGCCACGGCGCGCACACCATTGAGCGGGTCGGACACCACGGGGGCATCTGCCGGGGAGTCATAGCCTATTTCCTTGAGGGATTCCGCCAGGGGCTTGTCCACCCCGGCCACAGCCACCAGTTTCTGAGTGGAGGTGTAGCCGCCCTCCTCGTCAATGCTCACCTCGTACTCGCCATCGCGGCGCACAGAGATAAGGTGCGGCACCCCCTGCTTGTCCACAGCCAGCACAAAGGTGTTGAGCATTTGGGTGATGACGGCGTCCTCCGGCACCAGCAGCACATCCCGCTCAACGCTGGGAATGCGCACGCGCACGGTCATGCCGGGGCGCAGTTCCAGCTCGGAGTTGTCCACATCGCCCTCCACCTTGATGAGCCCGTTCGCGGAAATCATGTTGTCGATGGCGTGGATTTTTCCCAAATGGCGGTACACGGATCCGTCCTCCAGGATAATCTGGAACTTCCCGACTTCGGAGAAGTCGGCCTCCGAGACCTCGTATTGGTGGAACATGCGCAGCAGACGCTCGCTGCTGAGGTGGAACACCACGTTGAGCGGGGTGGCGTGGAGCATCGTGGCGAGCGTCTCACCCGGTTCCACGGTATCGCCCGTGGATACATTGGGAGCGCCCACCAGCCCGTCAATGGGGGCGTGGATAACGGTGCGCTCCATATCCAGCTCCGCCTGTTTCAGGGAGGTTTGGGCGAGCGCCACCTGTGCTTCCGCCTGTTGCTCGGTGGCAATGGCGGCCTGCAGGGCGTGGCGAGATTCCTCCAGCTCCTTCTTGGAAACGGCGCCGCTGGGGCTGAGCTTCTCATTGCGTTCAAAATCCTTTTGGCATTTCAGCTGCTCCGCCTTGGCCGTGGCCACGGCGGCCTGCGCCACCTGCAGGTTGGCCTTGGCACGCTCCAAATTGGCCTGGAACGTGACGGGGTCTATGCGGAACAGCACGTCCCCCTTCTTCACCATGGAGCCTTTCTCATATTCGTGCTGCAGCAGCGTCCCCGAAATGCGCGGGGACACGCTCGTCGTTCCATCTCCATCCAGCGTGCTGAACCAATCCTCGGTATCGGTGACGGTTTTGGGAAGGATGTGGAAGACGGTGACGGCGACATCTTGTTGCACGGCGCTTGCCGCGGCGGTATCAGGTTTATCGCAGGAGCACAGCAGCAGTCCGGCCATTCCCAGGGAAACGAGTGCAAGTGTGGCGGTTTTCATGGCAAAGAGGAGTGTTTCGCGGGCGCGCGCCCGCGTATATGCGTGGATTCTAGCACATTCCCCACCACATGGCAATGCGTATTTGCGCGCTCATCACGGTTCATCTCATCACGATGTGCGCCCATAAAAAACAGGCGCATCCGGTGGGATGCGCCCGCTGAAAAATGGAGAGAGTTTTCTTGGAAAGGTGCTTTAGAAATCGTCGTCCACGCTGATGGAATCCAGATCGTCGGAGGAGCTGTCATCAGAGGAGGAGCTGTCATCCTCATCATCCTCCATGGCGGCGGTTTCCTCCTCCAGTGCAGCCTGGGCGGCAGCCTGCTTCTTTTCCTGAGCGGCCTTCACGGAGGCTTCCTCCTGCTCACGCAGCTTCTGCTCGTGGGCCAGGCTGGTATCCTCCGCCGGCTTGGAAATCAGGTAGCGGTCCTCCAGCAGCCCGCGGCTGCGGCGAGCGTCGAGTCGCACACGGTCGTAGCCGGCATCCGCCAGGGCTTCCATGATGGCACCGCCGATGGCCGCGCGGTTCTTGCCCTCACACACATACAGGCGGTAAGAGCCGCGGTAGGGAAGGTCCCATGCCTTCACACCATCCTGCGGCACCAGGATACCCACCAGGTTGCCCTGGCCGTCGGAGCAGATGCCCCACACACGCGTAACGGTGGAACCCGGCTGCTGCATGGCAATGTAATACTGGGGATACACGTATGAGAAAGTCTTGACGGTGGACTGGCGGATCCACATCTCAATGGCGCGTGCGGTTTCCGCAGGCAGCGGGCCCATTTCCACGCAATGCCTCACGCGGGGGGAATAGGCGTCGTTATAGCTGAACACCGCCACGTTGCACGCCTGCTGGAACTGTGTAGCCAGCGCCTGCGGGGAGCGACTGCCGGAGCAGGAGGAAAGGAGAGAGATGGCTGCTGCGCCGCAAGCCACTGCCAGACACCGAATGGAGGAAAGATGCTTCATGTCGTTAGGTTTCCCTATTTTAGCCACGGTTCCCGTGGAAAGACAAGCAAAAAAGTGAGCTCCCCCGAAAAAAAATGAGTTCGAAGCCTGTGCAAAAAATCTGCCATGCGGGAAAATTGGCTTGACGCGCACACGCGCATGGAAGAGAATGAAAGCGATATGAAGACATTTTCCACCCGCCGTACCGTCAGCCTGGCCGCTGCCGGCCTTTTCTCCCTGAGCTTCCTCGCCTCCTGCGGTGACGAGGGCCCCAAGACCGACCAGACGGAACAGAAACCGGAACCCGCTGCAACAGAGCCTGCGCCCGCAACCCCGTCTACCGGCACGCTGGCCGAATCCCGAGATGCCCTGTTCAACGCGGCCGTGTACGACTTGCTGCTGACCATCAGCGACAACGACACGTTCCCGGTGTTCAACTCGAAGACGCGCGACTTTGTGGAACTGCTGAGCAATTACTGCGACCACCTGCGAGCAGAGTCGAAGGACGCCCGTGAGCGCGTGCGAGCCGTCAGCGCGCTGGCCAAGGTGCTGCGCAACGTGGGCGGTGCGTATCCCCGTGCGGAGGCCGCCTACCGCGATGCCCTGAAGGAATGCGAGGCGCTCAGCCAGGAAGAGCTCAACTCCGCAGAGGGCCAGCGCACCCTCAGCTCCATCAACAACGGCATTGCATCCTGCCTGCTCATGCAGGGCAAGAACAAGGAAGCCCTCGAATACTACAACGCCGCCCTCAAGATTGACGAGGCCCAGTTCAAGGGCGTGGACATGAAAGAGGGCGACAGCATCAGCGGCAAGGAAGCCATCACCGCCCTTTCCCGCGCCGTGGTGGAGGTGGTGGATTCCTACCGCTGCCTGGCGGACTGCCAGCTGATTGGCGACGACCCCGAGGAAGCGCTCGACACCTACAAGAAGGGCATTGAGATAGCCGCCAAGTACCAGGCCCAGCCCACCGTGGAGATGGCTGTGAGCTTCTCCAAGATCTACACCTCCTACGGCAACCTGGAGCAGCGCAACGGCAACACCGAAAAGGCGCGCCAGGCCTGGGCGCTTGCCGCCAACCTCTGCACCGCCGCCAACAAGGGCACCAGCGACCTGCTGCAGAAGCTGGAGACCAAGCGCAACTACGATTCGCTCATCGAGGCGCTGAAGGCCACCCAGCCCGCAGAGAAGTCGGCAGAAGAGGCACCCGCCGCCAACTAACGGATAACCCGCGCCCGTGGCCCGATTCTTGATATCCCCTGCCGCGTTGGAGCGCAACGCGCACATCCTGCGCCAAGTGGGGGATGCGGGCGGGGCGCGCATGCTGGTGGCTCTCAAGGCCTTCGCCTGCACCGCCGCATTGAAGGCGGTGCAACCGTACGGTGACGGCTATTGCGCGAGCGGGCTGTATGAAGCCCGCCTGGCGCAGGGCCTGGGCGGCGAGGTGGCGGTGTTCTCCCCCGGCTACACGGAGGATGAGCTGCGCGAGCTGCTGGAATTCGCCGCGCACATTGATTTCAACAGCGTGCCGCAATGGCTGCGCTACCGCGGGATGTGCCTCGCGCATCCCCGCACCAAGGCGGGGGAGATTCTGTTCGGCCTGCGCATCAACCCCTGCCACTCCACGGGCCACACCCCGCTGTACGACCCCTGTGCGCCGGGCTCGCGGCTCGGCATCCCGCCGCAGGAGCTGGAAAAGGCGGGGGCGGATGCCCTGCACGGCATCTCCGGCCTGCACATCCACACCCTCTGCGAGCAGGGAGCCCAAGAACTCATCGATACCTTCCGCGCCTTTGAAAAAACGTGCGGCCACCTGCTGCGCGGGGGCCAACTGCGCTATCTCAACCTGGGCGGCGGCCACTGGATCACCAAACCCTTCTACAACCGCGATGCGCTCGTTGCCCTGCTGCGGGAGATCCGCACCAACTACGGCGTGCAGGTTTACCTGGAGCCGGGTGAGGCGTGGGCCATCCACACCGGCGTGCTGCGCGTGCGCGTGCTGGATGTGTTCGAGAGCCTGGGCTACCGCCATGCCATCCTGGATGCGAGCGCCAGCGCCCACACGCCCGACGTGCTGGAAATGCCCTACCGCCCGGATGTGTTCGCCGTCACGGCCTCCCCTGCCCCGGCAGATGCCGCGCAACCCGCCGTCTGCCTGCCCGGCGAATGCTATTCCGCCGCCGCAGAAAAGGGGAAGAAACCGCACACCTACCGCCTGGGCGGCCCCACCTGCCTGGCGGGAGACTCCTTCGGCGACTATTCCTTCGATGCTCCCCTTCACGCGGGAGACGAGCTGGTGCTGGACGACATGAGCCACTACACCATGGTGAAAACCACGCACTTCAACGGCGTGGCCCACCCGGACATCTACCTCCTGCACGCGGACGGCTCGCAGGAATGCGTGCGCCGTTTCGGCTACCCCGACTATGCGGGGCGCCTTGGCTGAACCTCCCCTCGTTCCGCCAGCAAATCACAATCATTGCATACCAACCGCACCTTCCCCCTGAATTTCACAAGCCCGCACGGCTATACGCCATGCGGGCTTGTTCTTAATCTTAATCTTAATCCTAATCCTAATCCTTAATCCTCCTTGGCCGAGCCGCCGCCCTTGCCATCGTCCTTGCCGTCGGTGAGCCAGTCGATGGTGAAGGTGGTGAAGTTGATCTTGCCGTCGCGCTCAAAGAGTACGCCGACCACACCGGGCTTCACCGTGCATACGGCGGAATAGGCGTAGCCGCCGGGGCCCAGGGCCTTCTCCACGGGCCAGGTCTTGCCGTCGTCGTAGCTCATTTTGGCCACGCCGTTGTTGCGGCCGCCGGCGCAGGGGCCGGTAAAGATGATGCGGCTCTTGCCGCCGAGCTTGGCGTCATCGGAGAAGGAATAGCGGGTGAGACCGTTCTGGCAGCCGGGGCACGGCAGCTCGCTGTGCGTGTTGATGGGCCCCCAGGTCTCGCCGCCGTCCTCGGAATAGGCGTACTTGCGGTTGCTGCCGCCGCTGGAGTGGCGGGAGACAATCAGGAGCCCTCCCTCTTCCGTTTCAGCCACGGAAACCTCGTTCACGCCACCGCCCGTAGCGGATTTCTGGCCGATGTGCCAGGTCTTGCCGTGGTCGTCGGAATACGCGGCGGCAAGGGTCCAGTTGTTGAAGGGCCCCTCGTTGAGCGGAACGATGAGACGGCCCTTGTGCGGCCCGCGGGTGAGCTGGCAGCCGGGGTTGGGGCCGCTGCAGGTGATATCCACGTCATCGTGCTTGGTGTCCTTGGTCACGTCCTTGGGCTTGCTCCAGCTCTTGCCGTTCTTGGAGAAGCAGACGAAGTTGTGGATGGTCTTGGGATCGGTGCAACCCTTGGGCACGTTGCCGCGCTCCTTCACTCCCTTGGGGTACTTCTGGAAGAAGAGTACGATGTTCTTGGTGGCCTTGTCGTAGATGAGGCAGGGGTTGTTGTACGTGTCCTCGCCGGAGGCCGCTGCCACCACCATCTTGGACCACTTCTTGCCGTCCTTGCTGGTGCAGATGACGATGTCGTTCATGCCCTGGTCGGTCGCGGCTTTACGACCCTCCGCGGCGGCGATGAGGGTGCCGCCGGCATTGATGATGGAGGGGATGCGGATGCTGGCATAGTTGTTGCCCTTCTTGGCTTCGAAGACCACCACGGATTCCTCCACGGGCGTCTTGTCCGCGGCGGGGGCGAGGGTGGAACCGACCGCGAGCGCGGCCACGATGGTGCAGATGAGTGTTTTCATGAGTATTTATTCTTTGACTTTGGGAAGGAAGAAGAAGAAGGCGCCGCAGATGACCATGAGGACGCCGGCCACGCTCAGCGGAATGCCCAGGTCCACGTTGTTGTCCTTGAGCACGCCACCCAGGGTGGAGATGACCGCACCCGCGGCCACGGAGGTGAGGTTGAGCAGGCCGTAGCCCGTGGCGGAGAAGCGCTCGTCAATCTGCGAGCGCAGCACCGGCATGAGCGTGGCGTCCAAAGAGCCCTGAGCCACGCCCTGCATGGAAACCAGCGCCACGGTGGCACCCAGCCCCAGTGCAATCGGCACGCCCAGCGCCGGCAGCATGGCGATGATCACGCACGGTCCCGCCAGGCAGAAGCAGATGCCCGGCACATAGGCGCGGGCGTTCTTGTTGCGCAGGTACCAGCGGTCCGCCACCACGGCGGCCAGCAGCACGGCAATGTACTTGGCGATGTTGATCCAGAAGGTGGCGGTGGGTCCGGCCTCCGCCTCGGAAATGCCGAACATGTCCTGCAGCAGGCGCGGGTACCAGCCCATCAGGAACCAGTTGGCAAAGCCCGCGCAGGCGTACATCACCAGCAGCATGGCCATCGCGCGCCCCGTGAACAGGCTCTTCAGCACCTGGCCGATGGTGAAGTCGTTGGCGGCCTTTCCCTCTGCCGCGGCTTCCACCGCCTCTTCGGCGGGCTCGTCCGCATTCTCTGCGGCGGGCACGGTGTTCTTGGAGGGGTCGTGCAGGAAGAAGACCACGATGATGGCGTAGGCCACGCCGATGAAGCCGAAGGTTTCAAAGGTGAGGCGCCAGCCGAGGCAGTAGGGCGCGCCCGCCATGAGCGCACCGCAGCCCGCCAGCATCTGGCCGGCATAGATGCCGCTCATGTGGATGCCCGTGGCCATGGAGCGCGTGCTGCCGCGGTGGTAGTCGGAGATGAGAGCCAGCGCCGCCGGGATGTAGAAGGCCTCGCTGATGCCCATGGCGCCGCGCCACAGCAGCAGCTCCTCGTACGTCTCAGCCTTGCCGGTCATCCACGTCACGAACGACCACACCACCAGCGAGCACAGGATGATGAACTTGCGGCTGTAGCGGTCCGCCAGGTAGCCGCCCACGGGGCTGAGCGCCGCGTACACGATGAGGAACGCGGAGGTCACCATGCCGAACTGGGCCTGATCCATGGCAATGCCATCCGCGCCTTCCGTGATGGATTTGTTCAGCACGGCCAGCAGCTGGCGGTCAAAGTAGTTCAGCATCACCACCACCCACAGCACAATGACGGCTATCCACGCCCACTTGCCGGGGCCGTTCAATGGGGATGCCTTGGGCAGCGGGCGGGATTTCACGCCCGTTTTCATGACAATGAGGATGGCCATCACGGCAACGGCGATGGCCGCCCACGGTGTGGCGCCCGCCATGGAGGAGCAGGCGTCCAGGATGGATTGAATGACAACGTTCGGAGCTTCGGGAGAGGGTTCCATGGTTGTACCGGGGGGTTATTTGTTGATGGAGATGTGGAAAATCTTGGGAGTGCGCACGCCGGGGTGGGTCTCGCCGGAGATGGTGAGGATGATGGAGCCATCCGTGGCGCTGGGGAAGGTGGCCACGCCGAGCGGCAGTTCACCGGCCTTGGCCCAGGCGCCGGTGGCGGGGTCCAGGCGGTAGATGAAGCGGCTCTGGCCGGGGTGCTCCGCCGGGGCCTCCCCCTTGAGCGAGGCGCGGTAGTACTCGCCGGGGTCGCCGCCGATGAGGTACAGCCCGCCCTCCACAAAGGGCATGGGCGTGGCGGCTCCCACCAGCGTCTCGGGCGCGTCCGCAGCCGTGCTCCAGGCGTTGGCGGCGGGGTCGTACACCAGGGTGGTCTTGAGGTAGGTGCGCTCCGCCTTGCCGTCGGCGTTCGGGTGCAGGGAGCAGCCGCCCGTCACATAGATTTTGCCGTTGGCGGTGCCGGCCACCGCCAGGTGGCGGCCGTCGTCCGGCATGGGGGCAAGCTCCTGCCAGCCCTTCTGCGGGTCGGCCATGTTGAGCTTGAACACGCGCTTGAGGGCGGCGGTGGAATCAGGCTTCTCCTGGCCGCCGATGACGTAGAGGTCGTCTCCCAGCACGGTGTAGGCGGGGTAGGCGCAGGTGACGGGCAGCTCCGGCAGCGCGGTGGTCTTGAGCGTGTCCGGGCAGAGCAGCAGGGCCTTGCTCAGGTGGCCGTCGGCATTGCAGCCGCCCGCAATGAAGATGTTGCTGTCGTACGCACCCACCGCCGCATACGCCACGGGGTAGGGCAGCCTGGCAGGAGCGTCTTTCATCACGCCGGTGGCGGAGTAGGACACGGCACCGATGGTGTCGTAGAAGACCTTGGCACCGCGCTCCTCCGGGGTTTTGGCACCGGGCTTGGCGTTCGGGAAGTTGGCACCGCCGAAGAAGATGACGGCGCGGCGTCCGTCGTCCGCGCGGTTGAGACCGACGGCGCCCATGCCGGCGCGGCCGATGGAGTCGGGGATGTTCATGTGCTGCGCCACGTGCAGGGAGACCCGCTGGGCATTCTCCTCAGCGGGGATTTCCTCCGTGGGGGGGAGCACCTCTGCCGCGAGCGGCAGGGAAAGGGCGAGAGTCAGGAGATAGAGTGTCTTCATGGCTTTCTTGGTTGATGGGGTATGGGGTTAACGGATTTTGACGCCCCAAACCTCGTTGGAGCGCTTGCCGGGACGCTGCTCGCCGTTCACAATGACGGCCATCCCGTTCCACACGGCGCAGGGAAGCACGGCACGCGCGGCGGCCACCTCCCCGGCATCGTGCCAGGTGTCGTTGGCGGGATTGTAGCACAGGCTCTGGTTGTGGAAGCCCGGATGGTTGGCGGGCGTGTAGCCCTTCACCGTGGCGTCGTCGCCGCCCAGCAGGTAAATGTGGCCCTCGATGACCGGGGCGGGCGTGGGGGCCGCGCCGCAGTAGTGCGGCAGGTGCGCCAGGCGGCGCCAGCCCGTGGACTCGCTGTAGCTCCAGGCCTCGGTGAGCATCTCGCGCGCCATGCGGCCGTTCTCGCCCTCCACCAGGCCAATGCCGCCCAGCACGTACAGGGTGTGGCCGATGGCGGCCATCTGGTGCAGGAAACGCCCGCGGGCCGGCAGGGCGGGCCCCTCGCTCCAGGCATTCGCGGCGGGGTCGTACACCCACATGCGGCTTTCCGCATCCTGCTCACCCACGGCCACGCTGCCGCCCGTCACGTACACCTTGCCGCCCATCACGGCGGCGGCGTGCCCGGTGAGCGTGGTGGGAAGCGGGGCCACGGTGCGGCACACCACATCACCCTCCTCGTAGGTGAGCATGTAGCAATCCGCCAGCGCGCCGCCGGCATTGCTGCCGCCAATGAGCATCATGCCCTGCGGCAGGGAGGCCGTGGTGCCATAGCCCAGCGGCTTGGGAAGCGGGGTGGCGTCATGCCAGCCGGGGTTGCCCGGCTCCATGACGAACAGGCGGTCCGTCCAACGCTTGGGGCCGCCCTCCCAGAGCGGTTTCTCCGGGAAGTTGGCGCCACCGCCCACAATGAGCACGCCGTTGCTTACGCCCGCAAACATGCCGGCCCAGCCTTCCGCATCCGGAAGATCGGCCAGACTTTTCCACTCCAATTCAGAAAAATTTTCCATACTGGGGGCATTGTATCATGTACGCCCTGCCCTTTCAACCCCTTTCCGCGCGTGCGCGTGAAAAAAAAACCGCCCCGCAAGGCGCAATGCCTGGCAGGGCGGGGTGAGTTTTTGCCGGGGTCGCAATTGCTTGCGGCTGTGGCTTGAGGGGCCGCTATTTCTTTTTCGGCAGGAGTTCCACGGAGCCGTATGAGTTGTTGCCGCCGTTGGAGCGGACGCGGGCAATGATGTGGCAGCTGTTGTTGCCGGCGGTACCGGCGGGCAGCGTGAAGCGGTACACGTTGTTGGAGGAGGGCGCGCCGGCAATGCCGTCATGCTTCACCTCCGCCACAATCTGGCCGTCCAGCTCAATCTTGACCTCCGAGATATCCAGGCGGTGGTCGCCGCGGACAAAGCGGAAGCGCACGGCACCCGCCTGCCGCAAATCCTGCGTGGAGACAGCCCAGGAAACCTCCTTCCACTCGGTGGAAACCTGGTCGGGCGACCAAGTGGCCACCTGCTTGCTGTTGTCCTTGGGCTTCAGGGCATCCGCGGTGATGGGCGTGGCCTTGGCGATGAGCTTGGTGGCGGCCTCCACGGTGTCCGGGTAGGGCTTGGCCTGGGAGACGCCGTGCTTCTGCTCCACCCAGTTGAGCTCCCACTTGGCCACATCCACCTTCTCGGCGGGGTTGAAGCGGCCCTTCATGTGGAGCTGGTGGCG
>CALCWC010000133.1 GCA_937905985.1 uncultured Verrucomicrobiales bacterium
ATAAATGGCACGTACAGTGGTGTGAGAGGGGGGCGAAAGCCCCCCTACTCGATTGCCGTTTTCCGTTGTCCTTGCCCCTTTCTGGCGGTAAAATTGAAAAAAATAAAAAAAATGCAAAAAAAATTCTGAAAAAGGGGGGTGGCGTGTATTAGGGGGATAGAGAAAGGCAACAACGCCCCCTGTTCGGGAGGGCTGCCGCGCACCAATGACAACGGATAGACCAGAGACCTCACCCGCCAACGGCGGGATGGATTGGCGGGCTTGGCTGGAGACCTACGGCTCCCGCCTGTATGCCTACGCCAACGGGTTGGACGTCAACGAGGCGGACGACCTGGTGCAGAAAGCCCTGATGGGCGCGGTCAAGGCCGTGCGCGACGGCCGCCTGACCACCAACGGAGACGACGTCCTGCGCTATGTCTACACCAGCATCCGCAACGCCGCCTACCGGCATTTCGGCAACCGCAACCGCCGTGGGCGGCTGGACTACGCATGGAGCGCGGAGCAGCCGTGGCTGGGCGGAGCGGAGGAGGCGGAGCGCACGCTGCTGTGCCGCTGCGTGGAATCCGCCATGCAGAAGCTGCCGCCCGCGCACGCGGAGGTGGTGTACCTGCACCTGTGGGGCGGGCAAACCTTCCGCGCCATCGGCGAAATTCTGGGAGAGGCCCCCACCACCGTCTCCTCCCGCTACCTGTACGCCATCACTCTCATTAGAAAGCATCTCAACCTGTCATGACCGATCATCGCACAAACACCCATCCCGCCGAGCCCCTGCCGTCCATGCCGCAGGAGCTCAAGGAGCGTCTGCTCGCGGAAATCGAATGCGGCGCACCCGCCACGGCGGCGGAGGTGGCGGAGACGGAGGAGTTGCTCCTCTCCTGCCACCTACTGCCGCCGACGGCGTTGCAGATGCACCGCATGCGGGCGGCGGTGCAGCCGCGCAGCTACCGGCGCACCATCCTGACCGCCGCGGCGGCCCTGGTGCTGCTGGCGCTGCCCGCCGCCCTGCTGCTGGGGCATCCCGCTCAGGGCATCCCCCTGCGCCCGCAAACCTATATCATTTCCGACGCCGCCGATGGCTCGGAAATCATCATCCAAGTGAAACAACCAACCGTCGCCGTTTCTGACGACATCATCTAATGAAACTCAAACGCTACATCACCTGTTTAGCAATTGCTTGCGGCATGCTGTTGCAGGAAGCCTGTGCCGCGCCCGTGCTGGGCGTGCAGCCGCAGGCCGCGCCTGGCAGCGGCGTGGCGGTGGCCCGCGTGGCGGACGGCACGCCCGCGCAACTGGCGGGCATCCGCGCCGGGGATATCCTGCTGGCGCTGGATGGAGCCGCGCTCACGCCGGAATCGCTGCCGGTCCTCCTGTCGGCCCACCGTGCGGGCGACACCGTGCGCTTCACCCTGCTGCGCGGGAATGAAGAAATGCAGCTGGATGTGCAGCTGGCCGCCCGCGCCGGGGATACACCCATTGCCGCTGCACCGGATGCCGATACCCAGGCCGCCCTGCGCGCCGCCAAGCATCGCATCCGCTTGCAGCTGGCCCGCCTGGGGAAGGATGCAGACATGGGAGAGCTCACCGCCGCGTTCGGACAGCTGAAAACGCTCACCGCGGGCGTGGTGGGCGAGGGCGAGCCCACCCTGGTGCTCTACGATGCCGAGGGCAGCCTGCGCGTGCAGAGCGTGGACGGCTCCCTGCAGCTCTCCCTGTACGACCGCGCGCAGAACCTGCAGCTCACCGCACCGCTCACCGATGGCTGCGACGTGCCGCAGGCGGTTGTCACCCGCTGCAACAAGCTTGTCTCGCTCGTTCACCACAGCCGCGCGGAACGCAGCGGCATGCGCCCCGGCGACACCGTGCTGAGCGTGGATGGCCAACCCGCCGGGGATGCCGCCACGCTGCAGAAGCTGCTGGACACCGCGCCGGAGGGTGCGGAGCTGCGCGTGTGGCGTGTGGACCACCCCGTGAGCCTGCGCCTGGCCGCGCCCGCCGAACCGCACAAGCCTCTTTCCCTCCAGGTGGACTGGGAGGCCGAGGAGGCCGCGGAGCTGCGCGACGAGGAGGTGCGCGGCGACATGGTGGAGGAGCTGCGCCGCGAGCGCCCAGACCCTGCCGTGCTCCTGCGCGGGATGGACACCATGCAAGTGGATTCCATGACCTTCTTCACTGATGACGGCACCATCACCATCTTCCGCGACCGCGGGCACGTCTACCTGCGTGTTTCGGACGGCGAGCTGTCATCGCTCTACGACATCGGTGCGCCGGGTGCGCAGAACGCGTTGCCGCCGCAACTTATCGACATCCTGAAAAAACTTCAAAACATTCCTTAACCATATGAAAAGATACCTGACAATCCTGCTGGCGTGCTGCGCCGCATTCGCTCCCGCACAAGAAGTGAGCCCTGAACAGAGGAGGGACATCAACGAATTCCTGTCGCAGCTCTTTGCGCATGAAATCTCCCAGACCGAAAAGAGCCTCGGCGACGCCTTCGTGACGGATGCCTTCGTCAAGCAGCTCAACGCCGCCCTCGTCGCTCCGGAAACCCTCCACGGCAAGGATGACCTCACTCACGCGGAAAGCATCGTCGCCGCTCTCTTCGAGGGCATGTTCGATTCTCGCGACATGGACCGCAGTGCGGTGGTGGCGCGCGTGAACGAGCTGTTGAAGGAGCGCAAGCGCATGTTGCCGGAGCGTGATATGGAGAAGCTGGCGGAGCGTGTGAAGCTGACCATGCAGGTTATCCTGCCGAAGCGCGAGCGCGCCAGGGAGGAGGCCGTGCTGGCAGCCAACGCCAAGCGCGAGAGCGTGAAGGTGCTCTCCAACGGCGTGCAGGTGGAGGCCCTGCCGGGCCATGCCTCCTTGCGGGAAATCGACCGCATCACGGAGGAGACCGGAATCTCCTACTACAACCGCACCACACGCCGCGGGGAGTTCTCCATGCTGCCGGACGCCATCCGCAGCGTGGCGGACGAAGTGCCGGCCGGCGGCGCCTGGGTGTTCTGGATTCCCCCCAGCATCTCCGCCAACCGCATCAAACAGGCGGAGGAGGAAAGCCGCGCGCACGCCGCCGCCATGCGCGAGCTCGTCACCACCTTTGAAGACGCCCGCCGCGATGCTCAGCCCAAGCCCCAGCAGCCCAAGCAGGAGGACACCATGGCAAATGCAGATCCCCTGCGCAAGATCACGGTTTGGAAAGAAGGCCCGGATGCGCCTGTGAAGGCGCTGCCGGATGTGATGCACACCGCCCACTAATCCGCACACTGCCATGAAACATCACATCACTCCGCTCCTGCTCGCCCTGTTGACCGCGCCGCTCCTGCACGCGCAAATCGACCGTCCCGCGCCCGTGCCGCGCCAGCTCACGCCGCGCGAGGCCGAGGCCCGTGAGCAAGCTGTCCAGCGCACCATCAACAGTCTCTCCTCGCGCCAGCTGCCTCCCCAAACGGCCAAGCGCCTGCATGACATCCTCATAAAGCCCGACCCCGTCCGCATGGAGCAGGCGCTGACCGCCTGGCTGGATGAGCTGCTGGGCAAGGAGCTGAACTCCGCCGTGACGGATGACTCGGTGGTGGTGCTCACCTGCCTGATGGAGCAGTGCCAAACCTCCACCGCGCAAAAGGCGGCGCTGGACCACATTCTGGCGCGCGTGCGCCGCTGCTTCTCCAGCCCGAAGCCGGTGGACAACCGCGAGCTGCAGAACCTGCTCAACCGCGTGGTGCGCTGGGAGTTCTCCGCCCTGCCGGAATCCATGGCCATCGTGGATGCCATCAACGGCGCCTGGCCGCGTTCCGCGGAATATTTCGCCTACAAACTGGGAGCCGGTACCTCCCTGAGCCTCACCAATATGCTTTGGAGCAACCCCCGCGGTTACGCGCCCTTCCTGCTCTCGCTCAACAATCCCGTCACCAACGCACGCACCGGCAACCTGCTGCATGATGCCGACACGCTCGAGCGCATGGCCCGCCTCAACGGCGTGCGCCACTGGCGCTTCCCCTGGGGATGCGACCTGCCGCCCGCCGTGGACCAGGCACTCACCCTCATGGCCGCTCGCAGGCATGCCGACATGCCCTCGCCCGATGCCGTGAAGAAGCTCGTGGAGTCCGGCAAGGAGTCGCCCGCCGGAATGCGCGGGTTCATGCCGCGCTGCGCGCTCGGCACTGACCCCGGGGCCGTGGCGTGGAAGCCGCTCTCCGACCCCAAGGCGTCGCTCTTCGAGATGCCGGACGTCTCCGCCGTGCAGCTCGCGCAATGGAAGGACTCCCTTCTCGGGCCCAAGACCAAGCTCAAGGACGACTTCGCCGCGCTGGAGGGGCAGCTCGCCGCGCTGGTTAAGGACAAGACGCTGCCCGCCCTGCTGGTGTATTCGCTGGTGGAGGACGACCTCTCGCTGCCGGATGCCGGGCACCGTCCGTGGATGGACGTGGACGGGTACGACTCCTGCAGTGCGGTGGCGCTGTTCGAGGTGACCGCCGACGGTGTGGAGGTGGTGATTGACGAGAAGGGCCCGCACTTCTCCCAGAACGACCCGAAGCTGCGCGCGGCGTACCGCTCGCTCAACCTGGCGCTGCACCGCTGCGTGCTGCGCATGGCCCTGCTGGAGCGCGACGGCAAGACCGAGCTGCTCAACAAGGCCGCCGACCGCCTGGCTTCCGACCTCAACAAGAGCAAGGCCTGGCCGCTGCTGTGGAACCAGTACAGCCTGCGCGGCGTGAGCCCGCGCGCCTTCCTGCGCCTCATCGAGGGCTTCAAGGGACGCCGCAGCCTGCTCGCCGCGTTCCCGCAGGTGGTGGGCGGCGGCTGCGAGGACGTGGTGTCGGATTTGGAGGGCATGGGTGAGCGTCTCACCCCCAAGCGCGTGGCGGAGCTGCTGCGCGACTACTGGATCTGCTACGGCGTGCTGAAAGTCACCCCGCAGGAGCGCGACGCCGCCGTGAAGCGCTTCCTGGAGATGGAGCGCAAGTATTTGGACAAGCCCGTGGCGGGCACGCTGCCCTGGCTCGCCGGCCTGCAGCTCCCGGATGCCTTGACGGACGCCACCTCGGACGCGCCGGAGCACTACCGCCGCTTTGCGCGCCTGCGCGGGCTGGCTTCCGTGGCGCGCGCCGTGGACAAGGGCGACCTGCCCGCCGCCAAGGCCATGTTCCGCACCATGGTGCCGGAGAATGACGGCACGGCGTGGAGCTACCTCGGCACCAGGCTCGCCGCCGCGCGCATCGCACGCGCAGAAGGCCGTGAGGCGGAGGCCGCGCGCCTGGAGAAGGATGCCGTGGCCCTCACCGCCTACTACATCGGCATCCGCGGCAGGACCATCCACCGCCGCCTGGCCATGTTCGCGCTCATGCGGCAGGGCCTGGTGCAGGAGGCGGAGCGCCTGATTGCCCTGCTGCCGGCGCACGCGGGCGACACGCGCGAGGGCCTGGCGAAGGCCTACGCCGCCAAGGGCATGTACGGCGCCGCCGCGTTCCACATGGAGTGCCTGGTGCACAACGCGCTGTGCCAGTCCGCACCGTCATGCACCGGCTGCGGCACCCACCGCGACGTGGCGGCGTGGCGCACCGCGGCCGACCTCTACCGCGCCGCGTTCTTCCGCAAGAACGGCCACCCGGATTGGGCGGACAAACTGGAGCAGGCCGCACGCAAGGCGCAACCCAAGCTCGCCGCCGCGGTGGACTTGTCCGCCCCCGCCGTGCAGGAGGACTGCTCCCTGCCGCAGGAGCTGCGAAACAACACCAGCCCGTTCGAGTCGCCGTACTACACCTGGCACCTGCTCGGGTTGTACGACGGCCAGGGTGCCACCACGGTGGAGGCCCGGATTCTCTACGCGCACCTTTCCGAGTTCAGCTCGTCGTCCAACTGGGTGCAGCTCTCGCTGCGCTCCGGCCGCATCCTCTGCGTGGGCACCAACGACCTTCCCTCCGGCGACATCGCCAACCTCAAGGATTGGATGCAGCTCAACGGCCTGCAGCAGTGGCATCCCGGGCTCACCGTTTCCTTCTTCGGCAAACCCCTGCAGATGGTGCAGGACAAACCGTTCCCCCTGCGCGCCCGCAAGCCTAACGGCATCCGTATCGTCAGCGGCAAGCGCGTGGTCTTCCTCAACATGTGGGGCCAGCGGTGCAGCCACTACACCGAGGCCATGAAGCAGCCCGACCGCGACACGCTGGAGAAATCCATGCAGCCCGAACACGGCCCTGACACCAAGCTGCGCACCTTCGCCACCGTGGCGGAGGCGGAGTGCGACGCCATGCTGAACAACCGCAACCTGCTGTGCCTGCTGCTCGGCAAGCGCGGCGGCCCTGCGGACAAGGCGTTTCACGCCATGGAGAAGGAATCGCCGGACACCGTGGGCGAGTGGAACTTCGCGTTCTCCATCATGCCCTGCTACTGCGACGACGCGGGCAACTGGGAGCCGGAGGCGCGCCGCGTGCTGGACTTCACCGCGCCCGCGCTGGAGTTGCTGCCCGCGCAGGGCACGCCCGCCTGGGAGCGCGAGCTTTCCTTCGGCATCGGCCTGGAGCTGCCCACCACCGGGTTCGGCAACACCGCCAACGAAACCTCCGATAGACCCGTCAACGTGCTGCCGCGCTTCATTGCACCCTGCCAGGAGGTTTCCGACGCGCGCATCGCGGAGTTCTACGCCGCCGTGAAGGGCAAGGACGCCGCCAAGGTGGAGCGCATGCTCACGGAATCCCCCGCGCTCGCCAACTCGCCCCTCCAGATGGAGTACACCAACCCGCTGTTCGCCGCGCTCTTCACCTACAGCGCGCCCGTGGTGGAATCCCTGCTCAAGCACGGCGCCAATCCCAATGCGCTCAACAAAAACGGCGTCACCGTCCTGCACGCCTACACCTTCCTCCCGCCCGCTCCCGCCGTGCTCGCCGCCCTGCTCAAGCACGGCGCCAACCCCAACGCAGTCTCCTGCGACTTCTCGCACAACACCTTCACCTACCCCGTCTGCGTCTGCAAGGACGCGCGCGACCTGGAGACGCTTATCGCCGCAGGGGCGGATGTCACCAAGTGCGACGGCGGGGGCTACACCGCCCTTGCCATCAACAGCTATAACGCTTCCCTGGTGGACCTCCTCTGCGGCAAGTTCAAGGCGAACCCCAACCAGCGCGCGTACGACGGCACCCACCCCGTGGCGGGAAACTACATGGTGGCGCAGTATCCGGACGCTGTCGACAAGCTGCTGCACTACGGCATGGACCCCTACGCGGCGGTTGTTGATGCCAGTGCCGCCAGTCCTAGGCCCATCGGCGCCACCAACCAGGTTCCCGGCGCGGATGCCCGCGCACACCGTAGCGTCCCGGACAACAGGGCCGTCTTCGTCTACCTCCTTGCCTCTACCCCCAAATTCCGTGAGATGCTCGATGTCGTGGAGAAGCACCATGTCGATTTCTCACACAAGGATGTCGATGGGAACGAGATCCTCGGCCACCTCCTGGAGCGCGGCAAGGCGAGCGCATTCGAGTTCCTCGATGAGCTCATCAAGCACGGCGCGGACGTCCATGCCACCTTCAACGGCAAGCCGCTCCTCTACCACCTCGTGGATGCCTCCTACATGCACCAGCCCTCCATGAGCCAGATGAATAAGGAGCAGAAACAGGACACCCCGTACCGGGACCTCTTGCGCGCCCTGGATGCCCTGGTCGCCCATGGCCTGGACCCCTACCAGCCCTTCGGCGCCTTCCAGGACATCTTCGAGTACGCCCAGTCGCGTTCCACGGAGCTCCCCCACGCCACCCCCGCCTTCAATGAGCTCCTGAAGCAATGGAAACAGGCACACCCCAAGGGGAATTGATTTCGGATTTATCCGTCTTCGCGTGGCGCTTCGCGCCCTTGCTACGCCGTGACAAGGGATTTGGGATTTAGGATATGATGAGTTCGCCACGCCGCATGGTGCGGCGAACTCATCAACTTTTCCCTCCGTCAAAAAGGGCTTGACCTTTCATGGCAGCAATGGTAGCTTCTTCTCATCAAGTGGTGCTCCTACGGGAGGCGTTGTGTTGTAGCAGCGAAAAAGCCCACATATCCCGGCCCGGCGTGGGGAAACTCATTCCGGGCCACCAGTTTATCCGCAAGACATGCTTCCTCCATTCAACAAGTCCCGCGATGAGCTGGTCTACATTCTGATTTCCCGCGGCATGCGCAGTGCCGCAGGATTGTCCGATGCCGAATTGCGGAACAGGATAAGCCGCGACCTAGCCGCAGTGAACTACTACCGCATGTCGGCGTACTGGTACCCATTCCGCAAACCGCTTCCTGCCGCGAACCTGCCCAAGCGCGCAAAATCATTCTTGCCCGGCACATGTTGGGAAACGGTTTGGGGCTACTACCAATTCGATGTCAATCTGCGCAATCTCCTTTTTGAAGCCATCGGCAGGATTGAGATTGCCCTGCGGGGCGCGGTTGCCGCTGTGCTGGCATCCAAGGTGCCGGAAAGCACCAATCCGCAAGTCGTCCTCTCCAGCTACAGGAATTCCTTCAAGGTGCCGCCGCGCGGGCGCAGCCACTCCTTGTTCGATGAAATGATGGACAAGGTGGACGCCTGCTATCATTCCAGCCGCAGCGAGGGTTCGCGCCATTATCTGGTCGGCAAGAAAATTGCCCACGCAAAGAACCTTCCGGTATGGGTCTTCATGGAATATGCCACCTTCGGCAATTTGAACACTCTCATTTCATCAGGGCTCGAGAGAACCGATGTGGAGATAATCGCCAAGCGTTTCGGTTTCCTTTCCGGGGAATTCTTTGCATCCGCCGTTGCCCTGCTCCACCAGGTGCGCAACGAATGTGCACACCAAGGCAGGATATGGAACAGAAAATGGGTCAAGAGGCCGAGGTTGTATGCCGCCACGCCCATCCTCAAATCTCCCGACCGCAGCGACTGGAAATACTCCACACCCACCCATGATGTGTGGTTGCTGGCGGAAGATGATCCCGACATCCTGTTCCACTCCCCGGTTTGTACTGGCACAGCCTTGACCATCTGCCACCTCATGTTGCGTGCCATTGTACCGCAATGCGGCTGGCGAGATCGCCTCATTGCCCTGTTCAGCACTTGCGGGTTGCCCGATATCCACTCTGAAGTGGGGTTCACAACGCCAGACTGGCCGCATCATTCCCTTTGGGAATAATTACCACCTACGAACGCTTGAAAATTGGGAAAATTTGGGCTTTTTGCCCGGTAAAGGAGCGCAGTGTTATTAGTTCGCGGGTGTTATATTAGGCGGGGGATAGTAGGGTCGTGGGTATAGTGTAGAGCCGCGTTGCGCGTGTATAACATCGCGCTTGCTGCGCTCGTTATGCGGCGGCATTCGCCCGCCTACGCCGAAGGCTGCGGTGTGACGAGACCGCCGCGCCCTTTGCCACGCGCCACAGGCGCGCGAATTTCGGCAA
>CALCWC010000134.1 GCA_937905985.1 uncultured Verrucomicrobiales bacterium
TACGAATGGCTGCGCGGACGCGCCAAGACCATCATTGAGAAACTGGCCGGCTCCGCCACGCAGAAACAGGTCGCCAGGCTGGTGCACGCCGCCCACGGCTTCATCACCCCGCTGAGCTTCTTCCAAGAACTGGGGCTCACCTACTACGGGCCCATCGACGGACACGACGTGCGCAAGCTGGAAAAGATACTGCGTATCGTATCGCGCCAGGACACACCGGTCATCCTTCACGTCATCACGGAAAAGGGGCACGGCTACGAGCCTGCGCTCAACAACCCGAGCAAGTTCCACGGCATTGGCAAGTACAACGTGGAGGACGGCAGCACCAGCAAGGGTGCCACCATCACCTACTCGGAAGCCTTCGGCAACACCCTCGTCCGCCTGGCGGAGAACGACACCGCCGTCACCGCCATCACGGCTGCCATGCCCGGCGGCACCGGGCTGCAACCCTTCCGCGAGCGTTTCCCGAAACGCTTCTTCGACACCGGCATTGCGGAGGAGCACGCCGCCATCTTCGCCTGCGGATTGGCCAGCCAGGGGCTCAAGCCCTACCTGGCCGTGTACTCCACTTTCATGCAACGCTGCGTGGACATGATTGAGCATGACGCCGCGCTGCAAAAGCTGCCGGTGCGCTTCTGCATGGACCGCGCGGGGCTTTCCCCGGACGATGGCCCCACGCACCACGGCCTGTTCGACATAGCGATGTTGCGCAGCATCCCGAACCTGGTGTTCATGCAGCCTGCGGACGAGGCGGAACTGGCAGCCATGCTGTCCACCATGAACGGCATCAACGACCGCCCGAGTGCCATCCGCTACCCGCGCGGCGGCGGTGAGGGCGTACCCGTGCCGGCAGAGCCCGCCCCCCTGCCCATCGGCAAGGCGGAGGTGCGCCGGCAAGGCGGCGATATCTGCCTGCTCGCACTCGGCAATATGAACAGCGTGGCGGCTAAAGTGGCGGATTTGCTCCAGGAACAGGGGATTTCATGCTCCCATGTGAACGCCCGCTTCATCTGCCCACTGGATGAGGAGTGTATCATGCAGATGGCGGGAAGCCACCGCCTTCTGGTCACGCTGGAAGACCATGTGATAACGGGCGGTTTCGGCTCCGCCGTGCTTGAGCTGCTCAACACCCGCCGGAGCGGCACACCGGTGCTGCGCATCGGCTGGCCGGATACCTTCATCGAACACGGCTCCCTGCCGATTTTGAGGGAAAAGTACAGGCTCACTCCGCAAGACATCGTGGAAGACATTCTCAAACAACCCAGATAAGACCATGAAAAAGGAAACCCTTACCGCTGTTTTTGCCGTGCTGGCGCTGCTTCCTGCGGCAAACGCGCAGACAACCCAGGAACAAGTCATTCCCCAAGGGGAACAGAAAAAGGAGCTCAGAACGGACAACCTGCCCACCTGGCTTGTCGATTTCTCCAACCTGCCGCGAGCCGACCGCGACAAGTACCTGCAGGGCTTCGGGCGCGCCAAGCATTTTTTTCAGAAGGGAGACTGGCACGGCTGCATCCTGGAACTCACCAACTGCGAAATCATCTTCAACAAGAACCCGAACTCCTGGAACCTGCGCCTCAGCTGCCTGATCGAGCTCAAGGACCTGGAGCACGCAGACGAGTACCTCAAGAAGATTAAAGAGGTACTGCCGAACGATCCGGTGACCCTGCTCAACATCGCCAACCTGCACCTGGTGCGCGGCGAATACGAGAGCTGCATCACGGAGCTCAACAACATCATCCGCGGTTTGCCGTACGACACGGACGAGGAGCTCATCAACATCATGCGCTTCCGCATTATGCTCAGCCACTTGATGCTCGGCAACGCGGATCAGGCGGAGGCCATCATCAGCGGCCTCACCCCGCTGGACGACACCCCGCTCTACTACTACGGCAAGGCCGCCCTCAACATCTTCCACGGCAAGCGCCAGGAGGCCATGATGGATGTGAACTCCGCCAACAACATCTTCTCCAAGAACCAGGCTACCATCCCCTACCAGCGCGGCATCACCACCGCCGGGTTGATTGACAAGTACCTGCCGGAAATCAACAAGGCCAAGGAGGAGGCTCAGAAGGCCCCCCTGCCCGAGAA
>CALCWC010000135.1 GCA_937905985.1 uncultured Verrucomicrobiales bacterium
GCTGTACGCGCGCGAACATTGACGCGCGGCAGGGAATCGTGTACAATACGCGCATGACAAGCTACACGGCACCGGCAAAGATCAACCTGTCGATCAGGGTGAGCAGCAAGGAGCGGGAGGACGGCTACCACAATGTGGATATCCTGATGGCTCCCATCGACCTGGGCGACACCCTGGAGTTCAACAACTCCCGCACCACCACACTGGCGTGCGAGATGCCGGGCGTGCCCACGGATGAGAGCAACCTGGTGTTCAAGGCCGTGCGCGAGTTCGAGAAGGTGTACGGCCGCAAAGCCAAGCAGCGCATCAACCTCATCAAGGCGGTGCCGCACGGCGCCGGGCTCGGCGGCGGCTCGTCGGATGCCGCCACCACGCTCAAGGCGCTCAATGAAATCCTGGGCACCAACTACGCGCCGGAGGAGCTGCAAGCCATGGCCGCCGCCATCGGCAGTGATGTGCCGTTCTTCCTCAACCCTGTGGTGAGCCGCTGCACGGGCCGCGGGGAGATTGTGACGCCCCAGCGGGAGATGGCCGGCTGGAGCCGCCCGCTGGTGCTGCTCAAGCCGCAGTTCGCGGTCTCCACCCCCTACGCGTACAAGAACCTCACCTGCTCGCGCCGCCTGAAGAACATCAACTACGGCACGCAGAAGCTCGACGACATCAATTTTGTGAACGAGCTGGAGCGCCCGGTGTTTGCCAAGTTCCCCGTGCTGGCGGCCATGAAGATGTGGCTGCTGGAGCAGGAGGGTGCCCGCGTGGCGCTCATGAGCGGCTCCGGTTCCTCACTCTTTGCGCTCACCGACACTCCGGAACAGGCACGCGCCATTGCAGAGAAGGCCAAGCAGGAGCTGGACCCCACGCTCTTTGTGCACTGCGGTGTGGTGAACCCCCAGCCCTGAGCGCCGCATGGATTTGCAGACCCTTGATTCCCGTATCCTGTCCGTTGCAGAAGATTGCGTGGCGGGTTTCCACCGCCGCCCCTTTGCCGCCGTGGCATCCGCCAGTGGCGTGGAGGAAAGCGTGGTGCTGGAGCGCTTGAAGGCCCTGCTGGAGCAGGGACGTGTGCGCCGCGTGCGCCAAACCCTGCTCTCCACCAGCCTGGCAGAGGGCGCGCTGGTAGCCTGGAAACTGCCGGAGGAGGCCCTCCACCCCGCGTTCGACTGGCTTTCCGCAAACGACCCCTTTACCGGGCATATCG
>CALCWC010000136.1 GCA_937905985.1 uncultured Verrucomicrobiales bacterium
CCCGTTCACACCAAGGGTTGCACCACTCTGAGCGTTTATATGGGACGGCAGTGATCCCAAATCCAAAATTGCCCCCTCCGCATACCGCATTTCCGCGCTTCCTCCCACAGCGCGCGCATACCCAATTCCCCAAACAAACGCGCCCCCGCACCGCGGTGGGTGCAGGGGCGGGAAATTGCGGTAACCGCAGGGTGATTAGAACCTGTAGTTCACGCCGGCGTGGCCGCCGATGTATGTGCGGTCGTCGGAGAACTCGAAGTTCAGGCCGGCCGTGCCGGAGAAGTGCTCCGTGAAGGGCACCTGCACGTGGCCGCCCAACTCACCGTAGAGCGGAGCACGCTTGGCGCTGCGGGTCTTCCACGTGTCCGCAGGAGAATCCACAAAGTGGTTCTGCGCGGTGGCGCGGTGCTCGCTGAACTCGCCGTGTACGGCCAGGTCGAACGCGAACACGCCGGTCTGCTGGTTGAAGGACGCGAAGGTGTGCGAGTAGGACACGCCCAAGGCGGCGTCCGTCTGCACGAAGTCCTCGTAGTCCGTCACCACGCTGGCATCGCCCTGGCCCTTCTCGGTCATCGTGTCGATGCGCTGCAGGGCCACGTCAACCGCCAGGTACGGGGTGATGGCGCTCACCTCGTTGATTGCATAGCTGCGGCTGAGCTGGTAACCGAAGTTCCAGGACATGCCGTCGGCGTCGCCGGTGCTCAGGGCGTCATAGCCGTGCCCCTTGGCTGCGATGCGCGTGCCGCGCTTCACATCCGTGTTGTAGGCGGACAGGCCCATGCTGAAGCGGTGCGTGAACTTGCCGGTGCGGCCCACCACATAGAGGTCGCCGCTGATGATGTCGGCATCCGCGCGGGTGGCATCGGTGCGGGCGATGGAGTTCTGGTACCCAACGCTCAGGCCGATGGCCCAGTTGCAGTTCACGGCGTAGTCGCCGCCGATGATGGCTCCGTTGTAGGAGTGGGTGTACTTGCCCATGTTGTCATCGCTGCCGATGAAGTCGTGACCGCCCGTGTAGGCAGCCCAGACATTGCCCTTGCTCTGGGTGTCCTTGGTGCACACCGGCGCGTTCATGTGGTCGCGCAGGGTGCTCAGGTGGTGGCGGGAGGCGTCCATCATCATGTTGGGCACGATGAGGTTGGCCGCGGCAGACACGCTCAGCAGGCCGGCCTTGGCATCAGCCCCGCTGCGGGTGTAGTCCAGAGCATCCAGGATGTGGTCCAGGTTGCTGTCGGACTGCGCAAGCCTGCCGGGACGGTGGTCCGCAGCAGCGTCGAGCGGCAAGATAATCTCGCGCACGGCGTTCACGTTGGCGTTGCTGTAGTCAATGCCCTTGTAGTTTTCGCTCACCACCAGGTCCACGCCGTTGGCGTTGTGCTCCAGGTGCATGTTGCGGGTCTGCAGCTGGCGCTGGGGGCCGGACATGTCATAGAGCACATCCTCGTTGAAGGCGCTCTCCACGGTACCGCCCGCAATGGTAAAGCGGGAGCCGTCTGCGAGAGTCTCCAGCTGAGCATCGGAGTGGGCGCGCACGCGGGCTCCGTTGGCGTTGATGCCGTCGGACACAGTGATGGTGTCGGCCAGCAGGGCACCGGTGGTGTCATCCGTGGAGGCAAACAGCTCGTAGGTGGTGCCCGACGTCAGGTTGAGGCTGGTGGCAGTGGTGCGATTGCCCTTGTCCACGGCGTTCATCTGGATGTGAGAGCCGTTCGAGGAGTACACATTGCCCAGGTGGGCATCCTGACCGCCCACCAAGGTGCCCAGGGAGCTGCCCTCCTGCAGGTTGATGGTGGCATCCTCGCCCACGCCCTTGTCGGAGATGTAGAGCGTCTGCTCGTTGTCGTGCACCATGTTGATGGTACCGTTGAAGGCGGTGGAGTCATGGCTAAGATCCAGGTTCTCCTCATTGGCGGTCACGGTGCCGGTACCGGCAAGCTTGCCGTTGAACACGTTCACCGTGCCCCGGTACAGCTGCACATCGGCATCCTCCGTCACGTTGATGACACCCTCGTCGCCTTCCTCCGGGGGAAGCACGTTGAGGATGGTGTCGGAGATTTCCACGCGGTTCTTGAGCACGATGTCGCTGCCCTTGGTGGTGATGTCCGTCTCGGTGTTGTTCTTGAGCTCGGCGTTGTCGAGGGTGATGTCACCGGCGGCGCGCACATTGGCACCGTCCACCTCGGCCAGCGCGGCGGCCAGGCCCTGGATGGTCACATCGCCCGTGGCGGCCACAGTGGCACCGTTGTTAATGGCGGTGGTATCACCCTCTGCGGCAGAGGCGATGCGGATGTTGCCGTTGGCCTTCAGGCTGGCACCCTCACCGGAAATGAGGTGGGAGCCCTCCGTATCCCAGTTGGCGGCAATGGCCTTCTCCGGGTCTTCATCCTTCACGCCCACTTCCACGGCGCCCTTGATGGTGACATCGGTCTTATCCATCTTCACGTTGCCGGTATGCAGTGTGTTGCCCTCGGCAACCGCCAGCTTGTCCACGTCCAGCACCGTATCAAGCGGCTTGCCGTCGGCATCCAGGCTGCCCACGTTGATGGTCACGGTGGAGGGATTGTCAATCGTGCCGATATTGAGCTCCTTGGCCTGCAGGGAAACACCCACGTCGTAGGTTGCGCCGGCAAGGGTCACAATGCCGGTGCCGTCGTTCCCGTCGCCCAGGGCAACCACCTTGCCTTTGACAGCAACTTGGGCGTCATTGATGGCAATGTTGCCCTCCCCGGCGATTTGGTCCTCGCCCACCAGCACGGTGGTCGGTTTTTCGTGTTCCTTTGAGCCGAATATGCCTATATGCTTCTTGGCCGTCTGGCTACCACCCACCATCACCATGGAGAAATCATCCAACGCTTGCACGCTGATGCTGCCTTCCTGGGAAGTCTGGTTGTCCATCACCATGAGAGTGGAGGAATCAATCCGGATATCCTCCTTGGCAAGCTGGTCGCCGGCCAACACCGTACCGTCCACATCAACCGTGCCAATGGTAACCAAGCTGAGCTTGTCTATCTTGATACCACCCTTCGCGGCTGTCTGGTCGGCCAGCACTTCCACCGTGGAGTTGGAGATAGTGATGTCGCCCTTGTCTGCGGTCTGGTTGCCGCCGGTCAGCACAACATGCTGCTCGCCGGTCGTTTCGTCCGTAATCGTCTCAACGGTGCCGACCGTCAGCAGGGAGTTTGTCACATTGATGTAATCTCCGGCCTCTTGGTCGCCGCCAACGTTCACGGTGCTCGTGATTCCGGTGCCGGAGGTGGAGGAGATGTCAATGTAGCCCTCTGTGGCTGTCTGGTCGCCCAGCACGGTCACATCGGCGTCGCGGACGATGATATTCGTCTGCGCTGTCTGGTCGCCGTCGACATTCACGATGGTGTCGGCCCCTTCCAGGTCTGTCTTGGCAATGACAATCTCACCTGTAACGGCCTCCTCGTCGCCCAGGACGTGCACCGTGGAGTTCGCGATGTTGATATCGGTCTGGGCCGTCTGGTCGCCGCCCAGCACATGACCCGCAGAATCCTCGGAGCCGATGGTGACATCGCTGCCCTTTTGGATGGAGATGGCACCCGTCACGGCCTGCTGGTTGCGCAGCACATCCACATCGGCATTGGAGATGAAGATGTTGCCGTTGGCCGTTTGGTCGCCGCCGTGCAGCCAATCGAAGGCCGGCCACGGCATGATGGATATATGCTCAAGCTCACCCACCTTCAGCGTGGAATCTTTCACCACGATGTCGCCGCCGGCCATCTCATTGCCCAGGATTGCCACATCGGAATCCTTCACAATGACAATGTTCCCGTCGGCGGTCTGGTCGCCGGCATGGACAACCTTGCCGTCATCCGCCTTGGCACCCACCGTCAGGGTGGTCTTCTTCACGATGATGGAGGCACCGGCATCCTGGTCACCCAGCACGTCCACCTTGTTGTCATTGACAAGGACGATGTTACCACCGGCGGTCTGGTTGCCACCGATGAGTTCATAGGTGCTCGGCCATCCCGGAACGAGCGGCGCGTTCTCCTGAATGGCGCCAACCGTCAGGGTGGAACCCTTCACGATGATATCCTCGTCGCGGGCGGTCTGGTCGCCAATCACCTCCACGGCGGATCCGGCCACAATCTTGATGTTCTGGGCCGCCCACTGGTCGCCCTGGGATATAACATTGCCGTCCTCATCCTTGGCTCCCACCGTCAGGGTGCTATCCTTGGCCACGATAATGCTGCCGGCTTCTGCGGTTTGGTCACCAAACACGCTTTCATGGGCATTGTCCCTGATCACGATATTGCCGGTATCGCTCTTCTGGGTGCCGCCGATATACACATCGGCTTTGTCAACCTTGATGGTGCCGCTGGCCTGCTGGTCGCCGTCCACTTTCACCTTGGAGCCGTTGCTCATGGTGATGGCGCCGTTGGTGGAGGTCTGGCTGCCCAGCACCTCCACTTCAGACGTGCCGTCAATGGAGATATCGCCGGCCGCCTGCTGGTCTTCCAACACGGCCACATAGGCGCCGTCGGCAATTTGAATGCCACCGGTTTCCGCCACTTGGCTGCCGCCCACGTACAGCTCGGAACCGTTCACCGAGATGGACCCGTGAGCCTGCTGGTCTTCGTTCACATAGACCTCGGAGCCATTGGTGACGGAGATGGAGCCTTCAGAGGACTTCTGGCCGCCCAGCACGTTCACCATGGAGTGATTCATCGAGATATCCTTCTTGGCGGTCATATCTCCGGCCTGCACAACAACGCCGGAGGGATCCGTGGCGCCCACCGTAACCGTGCCATCCTTGATTTGGATGTTGCCGTCCGTAGACTCCATGCTGTCCAGCACCTCCACCAGGGAATTGATGATGCTGATGTCTCCGCCGGCAATCTGCTTGCCGCCTTCAATGGAGTACGTCTTGTCGTCCACGTCCTCCACCAGCACACCCACGTGCAGCGTGGAACCGGTCACAGAGATATTCTCTTTGGCCTGCTGGTTACCATCCACAGTCACCAAGGTGGGATCCTGCTCGCTGTTGGTGTCGCTGATGGTGATGGAACCCTCGGTGGAAGTCTGGTCGGCCAGTACGGTCACATCGGAATCCGAGATGGTGACGTCCTTCTTGGCCTTCTGGTTTCCACCCACAATCTCACCGGTCACCTCATCCACATGACCCACGGTGACCGTGCTGCCTTTGGAGATGGAGATGTCACCGTTGGTGGCTTCCTGGTTGACCAGTACCTCCGCAATGGAGTTGGCGATGCCGATATTCTGGGTGGCGGTCTGACTGTCCAGCACCTTCACCTTGGAGGAATCAACCTTGATGTCATTGCCGGCGGTCTGGTTGCCGCCGACGACCTCTCCTGTCTCCTCGTCCACATGACCCACGGTGACCGTGCTGTTGGAGTCGATGACCAGATTGCGCCCAGCGCTCTGGCTGCCGCCCACGTTCAGGGTGGTGCCATGCACTTCTAGGCGCTTGCCAGCCTTCTCGTCACCGGCAATGTCCACCGTGGAGGAGGCAAGGTTGATGTTCGTGGCGGCCTCCTGGCTGCCGCCCACGGTCAGCGTGGACTTGGAGACGTTGATGCCATCCTCCACGGACTTCTGGTTGCCGCCCACGGAAACATTGCTGTCCGCAATGTCAAGGGCCTGCTGGGCAGTTTGGTTGCCGTCCACGGTCACGCGCGGCTTCTCACCATTGTAACCCATGATGAGGATGGTCTCCTCTGTGCTGGTCATGTCGCCAGTGACGACCACATCCGCCTCGGTGCTCCCATTGGCGTCCAGCTTGATGTACCCGCCCTCGAGCTCCTCGGCGTGCACGCTGGCGGCCTTGCCATCCAGGCCCACCACGGTAATCTTGCCGTTCTCTGCAGAAAGCGTGCCGTTTTCCACCACGAGAACCTGGTTGGCGGTGATATCGCCATCCTCGCTGGTCACATCGGACGCAACGAGCTTGAGCTCCTTGGTGGAGCCGGTTTCATCGCGGGCAATCACCACATCGTCCGCAGCGGTGATGTGGGAGTTGAGCAGCGTGGCCTCGGAGGCATTTTCAACAGTCACCTCACCGTTCCAGGCATCGATGCTGAGGTTTTCGTTGTCGGAAAGCTGGTGGATGGTGATGTTGTCGCCCGCTGCGAGGCTGTTGCCTTTGGCAATCCCCTTTTCGCTGTCCTTGCTGCGGCCCAGTGTGCCGCCAACGTGAATATCGCCGTCGTTGATGGTCAGTTCGTTGAGGTCGCCGGAGATATCTTGGGAAACCCAAATGCTCGCGGCATCCACGTTGCGCACAAAGAGCTCGTTGCCGTTGCCGGTAATCGACCCGTCCACACGGATGGCAGCGCTGTTGATATCCTCCGTGTGGTCATACACGGCGCTACCGAGCGCGGCTAAAGAGTTGTTGTCGCTAATGATGTCGCCCAGCACGTAGATGGCGTCGGCCTTGATGTTGTTGGAGTCTTCCCCGTAGCCGAAATAGTTGCCGTTGCCGTGCATCACCATCTTCGGCTCAGCTTCCGTTCCCTCGTTCACCAATTCGCCGATGCTGCCCAAGGTGATGGTGTACCCGTTGTCCACGATGTACTGGGTATTCTCGCTCGTAACTTTGGAAACCTTCAGGTTCTGGCCGTCCAGCGCGCGAACATAACCAGAAATGCCGGTCACGGAGGCCTTAATGTCGCTGGCGTTCAGATGGGCACCGTAGGACACACCCACGCCGCCCGCTGCTGTAACTGTGCCCGTTGCTGTCACCTTCGCATCGGAACCGGTGATATTCAGCTTGCCGGTGCTGTCCTTGCCGTCGTAGGGATTCTCCGCAGTGACGTCCCAAAGATTGTTCTGAGTGACGTTGATGTTCTTCGCATTCAGTTCGCCAGCGGTGACAAGAATCTCGCCGGCAGAGACATAGCTGCCAGCGGTCACTCGACTACCGCCCGCAATAGAGAGGGTCCCGTGTGCATCGATGAAGGAGCTCATCTCCAGCACAGCCTCATTGTTTACTGCGATGTTGCCGTTGCTCCATGCATCGGAGTAGCCGAACACATCCAGTCTTGCGGCATCGTGGTACTCTGAGGGAACAAGGATCGCGTTCACGTCCTTCCCTTGCCGGGCAGTAATGGAGTGACCTCGGAAAACCCCATCTGATTCTGGAGAAATAATAATGTAGGTAGCCTCAAACAAGGAGTCGCAATGGTAGCCTTCCTCGTCATATCCAAAATGAATTGCGTGCCCCACTGCAAACTCTGCTCTATCAGAACCAGAGAAGGCCAAATCAACGTACCCAGTCGACTCCCTCTCAACAAGGAATCCACCGCCAGGCGTGGTGCGCTTGACCACTCCCGTAGACCAGTTGATATAATCGCCAACGCTAATGATAGGCTCATCGGCCTGGGCATTATAGGCCACGGAGGAAACAGCGAACAAGGCGGCAATAAGCGCCTTCCTTAATTTTGTAGGTATGTGCGTTTTCATACTTTGGTATTATTGTGATGTATCAAAAAGGCCCATTTGGAGCCGAAGTCTATTTTAGACCTCCGTCTTCTTCCCTGCAAGTAAAAAAATTAACTTTTAGTCCAACCATTTTTCAAAAAATTGCTTATCTTACATAAAATCAACGCATTAAGCAGGAACAGGGATACACCCTTTCCCAAGCGTGCGACGGTGAAAAATGGCGTTCTGTGACACAAAAGGGGTTGACACGCGCGCCGTACAGGTGTACGGTATATCCGTTCATCCGTACGGAAGATATGAAAAGGACAGCAGAAGACGAGCTATTGGAGATAGGGCGCAAATGGCTGAAGCGCGGTGGCGTGCGCGGCCTGAGCGTGCGCGGCATCTGCGCGGAGGCGGGAGTGAGTCCCGGGACGTTCACCACGCACTTCCGCACGCTGGGAGAGTTTGCGGACCGCCTGCTGGCGGAGTGGTACGAGCCGCTGAAGGCGGCGGTGGCGAGCCGGCGCTGCGAAGGCGGGAACGCGCTGGAGCGTCTGCGTGCGGAGCTGCACGCGTCGGCGCATTTCTTCCATGAGAACGCGGCGGTGATGATGCAGCTCATCATCGATGCGAGCCGGAGCCAGGAGAGCGTGCAGCACCTGTTGCACGCGGCGCGCCTGACGCACATGAGCTGGCTGAGCGAGGCCATAGCGGATGCGCAGCGGGAGGGCTACATTGTGCGGGAACCCGTGGAGCGCGTGATGCTGTACCTTTTCGGAGCCATCAACTTTCCCTGCCTGCTCTACCAGCTGATGCCGGAGGAGGGGCTTTCCGAGGATGCCGAGTTTTTCCAGGTGATGGAGGGCGCGGCGGACGAGCAATCCGCGCTGCAACGCCTGGACTGGGCTCTGCAGGGCATCATGATCAAAAAATAACACACGCCAAGACATGAAGAAAATCATCATACCCGTCGTCATCGCTGCGCTCGCCGCGGGCGGCATCTGGTACGCCCAATCCGGCGGTCCGGAAACGCCGCAAGACATCGTCCTGAGCGGCAACGTGGACATCCGCAGCGTCAACACCTCCTTCCGCGTGGGCGGGCGCCTGGCGGAGCTTGCCGTGGACGAGGGCGACCGCGTGAAGAAGGGCGACATCCTCGGCCGCATCGACGCCGAGCCGTACCGCATCGCTGTGCAGCAGGCGGAGGCCAATGCGGAGATTGCCCGCGCCGCCATCGCCGCCGCGGAACAGCAGGCCAACGCCGCCAAGGCCGACCTGGACCTGCACCTGGCGGGTTACCGCCAAGAGGAAATCGACCAGGCCAAGGCCGCGCTGGAGGCCCAGATTCCCGTGCTGGAGAACGCCAAGAAGGACTATGACCGCATGAAGGCCCTCATCGGCGACGGCGCCGTTTCCAAGCAGATGTACGACGCCGCGGAAAACGCCTACACCAGCCAGCTCTCCACCGTGGCCGCCGCACGCGCCAAGTACGAGCAGATGGAGCGCGGGTTCCGCAAGGAGGAAATCGACCTTGCCAAGGCCAACTACTCCGCCGCCACCGTGGCTGTGGATGAGGCGCGCGCGCGTTCCCGCGCCGCCGACGCCCAGCTGGAACAGGCCCGCCTCAACCTCGCCGATACCGACATGCCCTGCCCCGCCGACGGCATCGTGATGACCCGCACGGTGGAGCCGGGGTCCATGCTCTCCGCGGGCACGCCCGTGCTGGGCATCTCGCTGCGCAACCCCGTGTGGGTGCGCGCCTACATCGACGAGGCCCTGCTGGAGCGCGTGCAGCCCAACATGCAGGTCACCGTCACCACGGACGGCGGCGGCTCGTACACCGGCACGGTGGGCTTCATCTCGCCGCAGGCGGAGTTCACCCCCAAGACCGTGGAGACCGCGGACATCCGCACCACGCTCGTGTACCGCCTCCGCATTGTGGTGCAGGACCCCGGGGGCAAGCTCAACCAGGGCGCGCCCGTGAGCGTGCACCTGCCCGCCCAAAAGTAACATTCACGGCAGCCCATGCTGGCGGAAATTTCAGACCTGCACTACCGCTTCAAGGGGGAGGACACGGAAGCCCTCGCCGGGGTGTCGCTTGATGTGCGGCCCGGCGAAATCCTGGGGCTCATCGGCCCCGACGGCGCGGGCAAGACCACCCTCATGCGCGTGATGGCAGGCGTGCTCAAGGCCGCTTCCGGAAACATCTCCATCCTCGGCGGCGACCCCCTTGCCGACCACGCCGCGCTCAGCCGCCGCGTGGGATACATGACCCAGCGGTTCAGCCTGTACGAGGACCTTTCCATCGAGCAGAACCTCATGCTCTACGCCGCACTCCACGGCATCTCCCAATCGGACGCCGCCACCCAGGGCGCGGAGCTGCTGGAGGCCGCGGGGCTCTCGCGCTTCCGCCCGCGCCCGGCGGGAAAGCTCTCCGGCGGCATGAAGCAGAAGCTCGCGCTCATCTGCGCCATGTTCGGCTCCCCGGAGCTCATGCTGCTGGACGAGCCCGGCGTGGGCGTGGACCCGCTCTCCCGCCGCGATTTGTGGAAGCTCGTGGAGCGCGCGCGCGGCGCGGGGCGCGGCATCGTCTGGGCCACCGCGTATCTGGACGAGGCCGCCAAGTGCGACCGCGTCTGCATCCTGCACGAGGGCCGCGTGCACTACCTCGGCCCGCCGGACGGCATCCTGGCCGACCTGCGCGGGCGCGTGTTCTCCCTGCATGCGGGCGCGCGGAACCGCCTTTCCGTGCTGCGGCAGATGCAGGCGCGCGACGACGTGATGGACGCCATGATCGAGGGCGCGAACGTGCGGTTCATGCTGCACGCGGGCGCATCTGCGGATGCCCTGCCGGAGGGCGCGGCACCCGTGGAGCCCAACTTCGAGGAGGCGTTCATCAACCTGCTCGGCGGCAGCGTGCAGAAGGCTGAGCACCGCGAGCCCGAACCGCCGCTGCCCATCCACGATGCCACCTCGGACGGCGTTATCGTCACGGACGGCCTGACCAAGCGCTTCGGCGATTTCGTGGCCACCGACCACCTGACCATCAACGTGAAGCGCGGGGAGATTTTCGGCCTGCTCGGCGCCAACGGCGCCGGAAAGACCACCGCCTTCCGCATGATGTGCGGCCTCATCACGCCGTCCGACGGCAAGGCGGAAATCCTGGGCATCGACCTCCGCAAGGACCCGCGCAAGGCACGTGAGCACATCGGCTACATGGCGCAGAAGTTCTCGCTGTACTCGGACAACTCCGTGCTGCAGAACCTGCAGTTCTTCGCCACCGTGTACAACCTCAAGGGCAAATACAAGGAGGAGCGCATCGCCCGCGCCATCGACCGCTACACGCTTTCCCCCTACCTGCGGCGCAACGCGGGCGCCCTGCCCCTCGGCGTGAAGCAGCGCCTCTCCATGGCATGCGCCACGCTGCACGACCCCGAGTTCCTGTTCCTGGACGAGCCGACCTCTGGCGTGGATCCCTTCGCCCGCCGCGCGTTCTGGGAGGAAATCAACGAGATGTCCGCGCGCGGCGTCACCATCATCGTCACCACCCACTTCATGGACGAGGCGCAGTATCTGCACCGCATGGTCATCATGAACAGCGGCAAGGTCATCGCCCACGGCAGCCCGGAGGAGCTCAAGGCCGCCGTGGCCACGCCGGAGCTGCCGGAGCCCTCCATGGAGGACGCTTTCATCCACTACATCCGCATCGGGAAAGGAGATGCATCGTGAACCGCCTCGCTGCACTCGTCATGAAGGAGAGCCGGCAGATTTTGAAGGATCCGTCGAGCATCATCCTGGCCTTCGTCATTCCGGTGTTGATGATTTTGCTCTTCGGGTACTGCATCAACTTCGATTCCTCGTACACCTCGGTGGCGCTGGTGCTGCAGGACGAGGCGCCCGCCGCGCACAGCCTGGTGGAGCGCCTCACCGGCTCGCCCAACTTCCACTGCACCCGAACCGCCGGGCATGACGACGCCATGCGGATGCTCCACCGCGGCGACGTCAACGCCGTGCTCGTCATCCCGGACGACTTCTCGCGCGGGGTGGAGAGCGGGGCGGGCGCGCGCATGCTGCTGGTGAGCGACGGCACGGTGCCCAACACCGCCAACTTCACCAACCTGTACGTGCAGAGCGTGTACGCCGCGTGGGCGCAGGAGCGCGGGCACGCGGGCGGCATCACCGTGCAGCCCTCGTACCGCTTCAACCAGGCCGCCGTGAGCCGCAACTACGTGCTGCCCGCGTCCATCGGCGTGGTGATGTCGTTCATCGCCACGTTCCTCACGGCCATGGTGGTGGCGCGCGAGTGGGAGCGCGGCACCATGGAGGCCATCCTGGCGTCCTCCGCCTCGCGCACGGAGTTCATCCTCTCCAAGCTCATCCCGTACTTTGTGCTGGGCATGGGCGCCATGGGCATCTGCCTGCTCAGCACCACGCTCATCTTCCACGTGCCGGTGCGCGGGCCGCTCTGGATGGTGTTCGCGGAGGCCGGGCTCATGCTCTTCAGCGTGCTGGCGTTCGGGCTGCTCATCTCCACCCTGGTGCGCAACCAGTACACCGCCTCGCTCATCTCGCTGCAGGCGTCCATCCTGCCCACCATCCTGCTCTCCGGGTTCATCTTCGAGCTCTCCAGCATGCCGCAGTGGATTCAGGCGGTGAGCTACCTCATCCCCGCGCGGTACCTCTCCCGCTGCCTCACCTCGCTCTTCCAGGCCGGTGTGGTGCCTTCCGTGATGTGGTTCAACACCGTCGCGCTCGCCGTCTCCGCCGTGTTCTGGCTCGGCCTCGTCTTCCTCGCCACCCCCAAGCGTCTCGACCAATGAGCATCCTCGTCCACATCCTCGCGCTTATCCGAAAGGAGCTGCAGGAGCAGTTCCGCACCCCGCGCAACATCATGGTGCTCATCTTCCCCGTCATCATGCAGTGCCTGCTCTTCCCCTTCATGGTCACCATGGACGTCACCGACTGCCCCACCGCCATCCTCAACGAGGACGGCGGCGCCGCCTCCCTGGAGCTGGTGCAGCGCATCCAGGCCGCCCCGTACATCACGCGTACCGTCCGCGCCGACGGCGCCGCGCAGCTCCGCGAATGCATCGACTCGCAGGACGTCATGGTCGGCGTGCACATCCCCGCCGACTTCTCGCGCCGACTCGCCCGCGGCGAGAACGCCGACGTGCAGGTGATTTGCGACGGACGCCGCTCCAACAGCTCGCAGATTGCCGCCGGGTACATCACCTCCATTGCAAGCCAGATGACCGCCGAACGCAACGGCGCGAATGCCGCCGCCGCACCCGCCGTGCGGAACCTCTACAACCCCGCGCTCGACCCCAAATGGTTCCTCCTGCCATGCCTTTTCGGACTGCTCGGCATGCTCACCACGCTCAACATCTCCTGCATGTCCATCGCCAAGGAGCGGGAGGCCGGAACCTACGAGCAGCTCTGCGTCACCCCCATGAGCCGCTTCGAGCTGCTCATCGGCAAGACCGTGCCCGCCGTGCTCATCGTCCTGGGGCAAGCCGTCATCATCCTGCTCATCGCACGCCTGGGCTTCGGCCTGCCCCTCCACGGCTCCATCCCCGCCCTGTTCGTGGTCGTCGGCATGTACTCCATGGCCCTGGCCGGAACCGGATGCGCCATCTCATCCTGCTGCTCCACCCAGCAGCAAGCCTACATCGGCATGTTCTGCTTCATCATCCCCGCACTCCTAATCTCTGGCTTCGTCTCCCCCGTGGAAAACATGCCCTCCCTCCTCCAATACATCGCCACCATCGATCCCCTCTACTACCTCTTCACCGCCACCCGCGGCATCTTCCTCAAAGCCTACTCCTTCAAAGACATTTTCTCTCCGCACATTATAGCGTTCGCTATAATTGGCGCTACGAACCTTGCATTGGCATACACAATGCTTCGGCTTAAGAAAGATTGAGCGTACGCCCCCTGCCTCGGCGTAGCTTTAGCGGAGACGGAAGGCGTTAGCCGTAGACGGGTAATCGGCACCACCAACCTCGCCTTAGCCTACCTCATGCTCCGCCTCAAAAAAGATTAACCCCCTGCTTGCCCCGGCGTCCCGCCAGCCTCGGCGGCCTGTCTCGGCGTTTTATCTCGGCGTAGCTTTAGCGGAGACGGAAGCTTCAGCGAAGACGAAAGCAAACGAGCGCGGCGAGATGCGAAGACGGAAGTGAGCTGTACGATAAAGCGCATCGACGTTGAAAAAAGGACGCAACGTCAGACGTAAAGGCTATCTTAAAGCAAAAATAGGTCTGGCGCGGATAATCCGCGCCAGACCATAGCAAATATAATTACGAACTTATATGCATACAGCACAAATTAGTCTCGAAACAACAAGTTAGCAAGTTGTTTAATGAAAGAAGGTTTGCAAACCATTAATACCAATGATACATTTACTATCATCAATATGCCATATATCCATAAAAGCGTCTTACTAAACATCAATCTTGCAACACAAGAGACCGAATCCCGCTCTCTTTCCGTGGGAGTTAACTCAAAAGGTATATAACCGTCTTTATCATTGCGAAGTCCAAAATCAACAGCCACGACAGTATCGTACTTTTTCCTGAAGATTTTTTGATACCTCAAGTAAAAACCCGCCAACCCCCAAAACATTATGATTATAATGCTGGTGATAGTTATACCCGCCGCAAACGGCATTGACCCTTTGCAAATCAAAGTCCAGAGTGCAGCCAACAGCGTTAAACACCATCTATGGGTTTGGGACAGGGTATTCGCCATCCGAGTTATAACACCTTGCAATAACTCCAAGTACTTAATTGATTCTTCTTTCATATGCACGATTTCAAGTCTTTAATGATGTCTTCCACTGCGCCTTCTTTTAAGTGAGCAACTGATACAGTATGAATAAATTCAACAGAAGCTTTCTTCGACATATTTGCTTGTAGGCTTTCAAATATCTTCTTTGAAACTTTACGAAGACTAGACGTATAGATTTCCTGTGCAACCCACGGAGAACCCACCAATATCTGATCTTTGATTTTCTGTTTTGCTTTTTCCTCCGATACAAATATGAAGGCGGGAGAATGCAATACAACATGCTGCAGTGCAAGGGAAAGGATGGAAAAAACATTCTTTGCTACATTATTGCATTCCTCCAAAGAATATACTTGCGATATGTTATCTGTTCGTATGCTTCGCATATTCCACTTTTTAACATGGCCCTGCAATGCGTCCAACAAATCATAAACACTTCCCCATACTTCAGAATCAATAAAGCATTTTAAGCCTGTCTCGGCACTTATCCTATCTCGAATTTTCATCGCATAATCTTTTTCGTCGTAGAAATGAGAAATGAAAATAGAGTCCTCTGCATACGGGAACAATATTTGCCGAACTAATGCAGTATCGACCCTAGGTATGCTGTTCGTCATTTCAATTAGTCTATCAATTTGAATCTTTTTCGGCACAGCTTCTTCTATGGGCCTGAACCTGGCCCTATCATATATGCAATATCTAATCATATTGTTTAATATTGATTGTTTTCTCCCACGCCGCTGCCCAACTGTTGGGCATCTATAAACGTGAAGCAACCTCCTTTCTAACACGACCTCAAGCGCCGCGCAAGAACTTTTTTATTATGTAATACAGTAATATCGTCTGCAACCAACGATTGCACAATGCTGTATGAAAAATTTATTTTTTCGGACTTTTTTCTCAGGCAGCCTACAATGCCGCTGAATAGGGTTTCTCTTCACAGCTGAGAGACATTCTTCTGGCGTTCCCACCAGCGGTGTTCCTTTTCCCAATCGCTGTGGGTGGTGCTGTCCTTGGTGCCATCGGGGCATGCCTTGGCTGAAGTCCATGTGGCAATCTGAGTTGTGGCCTACTCCGATGGTGGCGGCGTGGGCACCGCATGTGAGCAGCCACTTTGAGTCAATCACGCTGCATGAGGCACAGTGACCCGTTTTAGCTGCTAACTGCAGCACCAGGTTGAGCGGGAAGTAGTTCCCATCGTTGGAGGAAACCACGCGCAACGGTGCGTGGGGCGCCTTGTCAAAGAAAGAGCACTCCAGCTTTGCCTTCGCTCCATCGAAAGACCTGAGCGCTGTGCAGCTCACTCAGCTTTGCCGGTAGTAGCCCGCTGTACGCTCGGAAATCGCACACAGTATAGCATTGCGCACACATCTTCCCTGGCATGTCCTCTTCCACCGTGTTACTTTACTTTCTAGCTCATCGGCTCTGCAGGCACAGTCTAGTCAAACACAATGCAATGTTTTCACGAGGAGCAGAACGCAACAATAATAAGATACATGAAATCACCAGACTAGGGGTACCTGTAGTGAAATAACGCGAAAGATGTTGAATTCTACTTGAGATAAGAGGAAAATGCGAATAAGAGCACAAAATGTCATGCCATTTTGATAGTTGACAGAAATAACGAATTGATCTAGTCGCGCAAACTGAGCCAGAAGAACTATACTTGCTATTCGTTTAGTAGAAATGAACCATTATCGTTTACTGGCTGAAAGTTATGACAGGATATAAAGTCTACAGCAAAATCGGCAACCATTCCGTATTTCAAATGCTTAACCGAAAATGGGTAAGTAATCTTAGGCCTGTTAGTTTGCTTCTTTGCATCTTCCTTTATCAATTGAAACTGAGGCGTAAGTTTCGAGGCCAAAATTTCTAATGCGACCCATGGGGAAGAGCTGTTAATCTGGTCTCTTCGTATACTATACGTTGTATGCATAGCGGAAGGCATAAATATAAAAGCAGAAGAATTAATTATAGAAAGCTGGAGAGCAAATGCTAATATCAAAAAAAGATGTTTGGCCATCTCGTTGCAATCTTCCAAGTCGTACACCAATTCATCTGTATTCATAGCAGTATGTATTACCCAATTGCTAGCATTTTCTTGTTGCAGTGTCTCTAGCGCAGTATAGACACTCGCCCAAAGATATGAATCGACAAAGCATTTGCATTGGGTCGCGATTTCTATTTTGCGCGCCAATTGCATAGCTCTATCTGCATCTTCCGAGAAATGAGAAATGAAAATAGTGTTTTTAATAATCGGAAATAAGGCGTTCTGAATGTAGCGTGCGCTGACACCGAATCCCTTTAATCCTGATGAAATTTTGCTTACAATAAGGGGAATATCGTAATCGTATGACTCTGCTAATATCGGATTGCCTTTTGTTTTTGTTATACTGTAATAAAAATGATGATGTTTCATAAAATCCATACGTGTAATTAGATTAAATTATTAATACTCAGTCTTGTATTCTCTACCATCTGCACAAAGCAAAAGTTACGCTTACAACAATCAATGGTATATATAATAATGCTAGATATGAAGAGAACATGATTGTGAGTACACAAGGGGATCCTTTTTTGTCTTGCTCGCGTAGTTTTAGATCAAACATCTCACAATCTGTTCGTATACCATTGAAACACGACATAACCCTGGCGTGCATTTCTCTGTATCTTTTCTCCAGCTGTAAAAAATAGCTTGCCATGCCCCAGAAGATCAGAATTAAAACGCATGACGCCATGATGTTTAACCATGCTGGCATGCTAATTTTATACATCAGGACCCAAACAGCTACAACCGATGTTAGACACCACTTATTGGTTTGGTCAACATTGCCCGCCAATCTAGAAATGACATTCTGTATCATTTCTAAATACTTAATGTAACATTCTTTTATTTCCATATACATTTATTGCTTCAATCAATTTTGATAATTTAACTTCTTGCAAATGACGAATTGAAACATCGTGACAAAAGCCTATAGACGCGCTCTTAGACATACCCTGTCTTGAGCTTTCATCTAACTTACCCCAATGTGGGAACAGAGATGCTGCATATATTTCCTGTGCTACCCATGGCGATGAAATACTTATCTTATCAGATAATTTGCCATCTAAAATATCTTCAGGCTTGCATATAAAAACAAAGGCACAGCTATTTGCTATCACCCTTTGGAGGGTAATTGAAAATGCAAGCAGTATATTTTTTGTTATATCGTTATATTGTTCGACATCGTATAGGCAAAGCCCTGATCCATCGCGAAGCACAACAGATTCTTGCTTACAATATCTATCCTGCAAAAATGTCATCAATTCATAAATATTATCCCAAACATCAGAGTCAATAAAAGCCTCGAATCCTGTATGACTCTGTAACAAATATTTAATTTGGCTCGCGCGATTTTCGTCTTTTGAGAAATGTGAAATAAAGATCTGATTAGTGAACACTGGGAATAGGATTTTCTCAAGACTATCTGTATCAATATATGGCTTCCCCTTTATTATTTTTATATATGACTCTTTGTGCTTTTTTATAGATGATATCTTATTATCCGATCCCACTCTCTGCGCTTTCCCATTTAATCTATACATAATAATTAAATCAGAAGCGATATAATCTAGCTTTGCATTTCCTAGAATGTTTTTTTGCATTTTAATTTACTCTTGGACACCTCGCGTGCGCCTGCCATTTTTATTCCCCCCCCCACGCCGCAGTCCAACTGTTGGACGGCTATAAGCGTGAAGTACCCTCCTTTCTATCACGGCCTCAAACTCCGTGCAAGAACTTTTTTATTATGTAATACAGTAATATCGCATACAATACTCTATCGACTAATCGCTTACAAAAAATCTAACATTTTTTGCTCAGCCCTGCGATTGTCCTGTTTTACCTCTCATC
>CALCWC010000137.1 GCA_937905985.1 uncultured Verrucomicrobiales bacterium
GCAACACCAGCATACAAAATGCCGGTGAAAAAAGCAACCTTCCACCTTTTTCCTCACGTCGGGGCTGATTGTTTCAATCAGCCCCGACTTTTTTCAATCTTTGGGACACATGTGGGCCGAGTATTTTTTGTTGATTATGCCTTGACAGCGGCACCACCGTACCCTACAATCCGCGCCGCGCATGGGGCGGCTGAAACAGGAAACTCTGAGCGGGGCAAAGTGGTCAATGATTTCCAAGTTGACCCTTCAGCCCGTCCAGTTTGTTTTCGGGATGCTTCTTGCGCGTCTCATCAGCCCGGATGAAATGGGCATCCTGGGATTGACAGGGCTTTTTTTCGCCATTGCTTCTTCCTTGAAAGAGGCGGGGCTGGGTGCGGCCCTCATCCGCAAGCAGGACAGAACGGAGGCAGATATCAACACCGTTTTCTGGTACAACATTGCCGCCAACCTGGTTGTTGCCGTTGTATTCTGGTTTGCCGCCATCTGGTTCGCGGATTTCTTCCATCAGCCGGCCCTGCTGTGGATAACGCGCGTTTCCGCCGCGATGATGCTGCTTGGTGCCACAGGCAGCGTTCACTGGGCCCTCTATGCCGCGCGGCGGGATTTCAAGACTCCCGCCATCATCGGCATTGCAACCACCCTGACAGTTATGCCCATCACCCTCTACCTGGCGTACACTGGCTGGAGCTACTGGGCGATGATGATGCAGGGGGTGATTCAGGGGCTGCTCTCCCTTGCGGTTATTTGGATTGTCTCTCCCTGGAAGCCCAAGTTCATTTTCTCTTGGCAATCCTTCCGCGAATTCTTCAACTTCGGCTTCAAGCTTTCCCTTTCAGGGCTGGTGTGGAACGTGTATGTGGAATCGCGTAAACTGGTGATAGGCAAGTTCTATACCCCGGGCCAGCTTGCTTTGTATGATCGGGCAAGCCACCTTTGCCAGATGCCCATCTCCCTTTTGCAAGGACCCATCGACGGCATCATCTACCCCATCCTCTCCACTGTCCATGATGACAGGAAGCGCTTGGATCGCGCGTACCGGCAGTACATGCGCGTGCTGCTCTGCCCCAACCTCTGGCTCATGATCACTATTGCCAGCAACGCGGAATCGCTGGTCCGCCTGTTGTACGGAGCCACATGGCTGCCCTGCGTGCCCTACCTGCGCATCCTCTGCTTAGGCTACGCATTTAGCACCGTTGTCCGGGTGAACCACAACTACCTGTTGGTTGTGGGAAGGACGGACCTCGTGTTGCGGAGGGAAGTGATACTGCGAAGCTTTGGCATAATCGCCATGCTGGTGGGCGCCTATTGCAGCGTCGCCGCCATCTGTTGGGCATTTGTGCTTGAGAATGTTTTCAATGTGTTGCTTACCGTCACCTACACGCTGCGGGTGTCTGATATGTCCGCCAGGCAGCAAATGCGGGATTTCTATCCCTATCTCATCATGGCGGTCCTGGTGAACATCCCCGGCATGGCGCTTGAATATTGCGGCACGCCGTACTACATTGCCGCCTTCTTGGGGCCGCTTTCATCCGTGGTGTTGTACTTTCTCATCCTGCAGTGCACCATGGACGCCTCGTTCGGCATGATTATGAACACTGTCTACCATTCAAAGGCCTGGCAGAGGCTGGAAAGGAAGTTTCCATGGTTTGCCGGGTACCGCGCCCGCCATCAATTTGAGGTCTCCTTGGACTAGCCTGCAATCACATCGCCTACCATTGGTATGAAACAATTGAGTGAACACGATATAGCGGAAATTCTGCGGCCCTTGTCCCCTTTCTACTATTGGCCGAACATCGGCAACCTGGGGGATTTGCTCATTGCGGAAGGAACCCGCCAGTTTTTTGACAGATACGGGTTGCATTTCAGGGAATTCAGGTCTGGGGAAACGGCAATCCCGGAGGGCGGCAGGGTTGCGCTTGTGTTTGCGGGCGGCGCCCGGTTCACGGCAAACTGGTGTTCGGCGGAGGCTGTGGATATCATGCTTTCTCCCATTGTGGAAACATCAGTGGTTTTGCCGCACAGCATCAACGGCGTGGATGGGCTGATGGCCGGGTTGGGCCCGAACTGCCACTTGATATGCAGGGAGCAGCCTTCCTACGACTACTGTTCCTCTGTTCAAACCAAGGCCAAACTCTATCTTGCCAATGATATGGCAATTGCCTTGGATTTGAAAGCTTTGGATTGTCAATCCCTAGATGTGCCGCCGGAGCAGCTCAACGGGGAGGAGCGGCGCACGCAGCGTCTGTTGAAGGGTGGGTTGCCGGAAAGGATGAAAGCATCGGTGGTATCCGCCTCTGTTCGTTCAATGATCCGCGGGGAGAAAAAGCGGGTGGCTTTCCTCCTGCGCAATGATTCGGAACGGGGGGTTCCCTACCGTTCTCCCTTCACCTATGACATCTCCGTGGCCTGGGATACCAGCGGCCGCAAAATGCGCTACAACGGCAACATGCTCTTGGCGTTTGCAGATGCCGTCCGCCAGGTGGACGCTGTGGTCACTGACCGTCTGCATGTGGCCATCATGTGCTGGAAAGCCGGTGTGGAGGTGTACATGCTGGACAACTCCTACCACAAGCTCAGCGGAGTGTACAGGAAGAGCCTGAGCAACGAGCCATCTGTTCATCTGCTGGCGACCGGGCGGTTTACTCCGGAATTGGAGCGCGCATGGAAGCGTCTTAATTCTCCAGCTCGTTTGCTGCGTCTGCGGGCGGAAACAGCCCGCAGACGGGTGGTTGGCAAATTGAAAAACGCGGCCAAGCGTCTATTGCGGCACTGACAATCACAAGGGGATAGTGCGGTGTCGCAGGTAGTTGCTCCGCGTCCAAAGTTCCTTCGGCGTGGAGGCGTGGCGGAATTTCCAACGGGTGATGATTCTCACCGCCTTGTTCCAAACCCTTTTGAGCAGACGGGGCCAGGCGAGCCGCGCCTGGTATTTCTTGATTTTGCGCTGCATGATGGGCACCCATGGATCTGTGCAGTTGTGGGCACGCGCGTGGAGAGCGCAGGAAAAAAGTGGTCAACGCTCTGGTTGCCCGCCCCTGTGCGGGTAGGGCGGTGCGGGGTGATATGATTGCTGCGTGGTGGCATCGGCTGGTAGATTGGCGTGCATGGATACCAATCCCTTTGGGCTGCCGCGCACCAAGATTGGGCTGGGTGGTGTGCGCTTGATTGACATGGCGGGCGCGGATGCCGCAGTTTCGTATGGCGGTTTCACAGTTGCCAACAAGGATTCCGCGGACGGCGCGGAAATCCGTGGAACAGGCGATACCCGTTTCACCATTGCCGATGCCGTGGTGCGGGTGAATGAAGATGCGCCGCAGAGCCTTACTTTGGATGCCGCGCTGAGCAATGTCCTGCTTGAAAACAACAACAAGGAAACAACCCTGAATGCATCCGTGGCGGGCGGCAGCCTGAACGGCATCCAGGCATCAGGCGGCGCAATCAATCTTGAGCAATCGGAGCCGGGCCGCTCCCTTACCCTCCAGACCCTGATTATCGAGGATGGCGGTCGTGTTTCCGTGTCAGGAACCCCGCAACCCAAGCTCTTGAAAGCGGCGGCTCTGCCTGTCCTGGCACCGGAAAGCGCGGGGGGCGTGAACGTACCCGATGGCATACTCGACTTCGAGCAGTTGGCAACCGCCGCAACCCTGCCCATTCAGACCATGGTGAAGGTGGAAGGTGCAAGCGTTTCCGGCGCGCCCGCATCCACGGGAATCCTCATCGAGGAGAACGGCAGCGCGCAGTTTGGAAGCGGTGCGGTGCTGAATGCCAGCCTTACCCTGGAACCCGGCGCAAAGCTGGTTTTCGATGATGTGCTGACGATGGACGGCTATCTGACCCTGAGGCCGGGCATGCTCTTGGAGGGTGCGCTGCTATCCGGAATTGATGCCATGAAGCCGGGCGATTGCATCGTTCTCATCCAAGGGGATGGCGACGTTCTGCAATATTCGGAGGATTTGAACGAAAACCAGGCAAACCTGTACTTCAACCACATAGATGCCGCATTCAAGCTGATGGCGGATGAATCCAAGTTCGGCCTGGTGATGGGCATGGCCGTCCCCACTCCGGAACCTTCCTCCGGCATGTTCACCCTAATGGCGATAGCAACACTTGCAGCTCGCCGCCGCGGAAGTAGGCGCTCTGGCTCTGGGTGCCTGCTTTTTACCGTGCCGGGAGCGTTAGCGGAAGGTTCTGCTGTTCCTGCGTTTCAGATAGCTGGCCACGGCGCGCAGCTCCTGCAGGCGTGCCGCATGGCGTGCGCGTGCGCGGCCGATGGTTGCGTACATCCACGCCCGGTGCCACAGGCGTTTCAGGCGGAGGATTGCGGGCAGCTTGTGCAGGCAGTAGTCACGCAGGTGGGCTTGGATTTCCCTTTCTTGCCGGGAGAACCGGGTTGTCTCGCTCATTCCGGCATACTGCTTTTCATACACCAGCGTGCCCAGCGCCACGCGCCACGCGGGGCGCTGGGCGCTGGGCGCTGGGCGTTCAAGGCGTTTTCAAGCCAGGCGCGCGCCTTCTCCCGCTCCCTCTGCAGAATGCTGTTCACCTGCACCCAGTCTATTGGCGCAACGGCGGCGTTCCATTCCTCCTCGGTGTAGTCCGGCGAGAGCATGCAGCGCTGCAGGCCCACCAGACCCAGCAGCGAGTCGATTCGCGCACGCCCCCTTACCGGCGGAGCCTCGCACAGGAACGGGCGGTTGAACATGAGTGCGTAGCACACCCCGTGGAACGAATCCGTGATGAAGAAATCGCAATCGCGGATATTGCGCACCCACTGCTCCGGCGAAACATCCTGCGCAATCTGTCCGCTGCCGAAATGCCTCTGCGCTTCCTCAATATCCATCTGCTCGTTCACCATATTGACCGCCTGCGCCCCGCGTTCCGATGAGATGGCGGCAATATGGAGCCGTATGGCGTCATCCGGCTCCAGCACCGTACGACAGCACGTACGCCGTTTCCAGAGGTTGTGCGCATTCGCATAGGGTTATCGTATGCCTCATCACCTTCCAACGGAGCCGTGAACCCTATGCTGTGCCTGTGCAGGAACATGCGGGACATTCCGTCAGCCTCTGTGAACTTCTTGACGCCGTACAGCGGCGAGTAGTCCAGAAGCTCTGGCCGTTTCCCCATCTCTTCCAGTAACCGGTACAGCGCGTAGTTTGTCAATATGGCTCCCGCGCGCTCACTTTCCCCGCCTTTCCCTTTACTCCGGTGAGCTCATCTAGCGCGGCCACGGCGGCATTCCACATGTGTCTCAAAGAAATTTTTCCGTGGGCAGAAGTGCCGATGATGGCTGGATTTGTGCGAATGGCCACTTGAGGAAGCCCCCCCTTTCAGGCTTCGTCACAACAAATCGGGGGAGACAAACCGCTTTCAAAGCACTGTTGTAGCCAGTCCCACAAATCCAGATGGCTCATCAGCCATACCGCAAATCCGGTATACCAGTATTCCTCGATGCTCCTAGAAAATTGAAAACAGGGCCTTCCCGAATAAAGAACAACGAATCATTCCGCGGCGGGGGTGCAGAAACGGGCAAACAAGTTATTCACCCCAAACCGCCTGGGGCGGGTGTCCTCCCATCCATAGAAGCCCGTGGATTGCGCGCCGCGAAACCGCCGTATGCCATAAATGGCACGCCTGGTGGTGAGAGAGGGGGGCGAAAGCCCCCCTCTCGATTATCTTGGCGCAGATGGGACGGGATACCAAATCGCCAATTAGCCCTTGCGTCTCTTGCGGGCTGCGAGCCCCGCAAGGGCAAGCAGGGAGAGCGCTCCTGCCGTGGGTTCGGGAACATTCTGGTAGGTGACGGTGCCGCCCACCACGCCGTAGTTGTATTGCTCGCTTCCCAGGTTGTTTTGGGTGAAGGAGATGCGTATCTGCTCACCGGGGGCGATGATGGTGCTGCCCTCCTGCACGCCCTCGAAGGGCGCGAAGTTGTATGTGGCCTTGCCCACATGGGTGTCACCGGCGTAGGTCACGAAGGTAAACGCGCTCGCGTCCACATCGCTGCCGCCCTGCGGGCGGATCACCAGACCGGGACCGCTTAGCACGGAGGTGTCCACATACTCGCCGCTATCCGCCAGCACGATGATGTCAAACGTGATGGCGTTGAGCTGCACATCCATGTCCGAATTGTTACTGATGTAGAAATCCAGCACGTAGAAATCCTTGGACGGTATATTTGCGGGGCGCATCGGGAAGTCCAGCGCGTACTTGCCCGTCGCATCGCCCCCGTTCAGGAACACAACCGGGTTTTGCGTCCAGTCCTGCTGCTCGTCTGTGTAGATGCGCGTGCGGTAGTAGGTGAAGGTGAGCGCCTGGCTGTCGTCGCTCATCTGCGGCGTGCCGTTGGGCACGCTGATGTTCCAGTTGACTGTGCCGACATCGTCGATGCCGAGTGCGGGGATTTCCTCTCCCTCTGCATACGCCAGGGAGGCCAGTGCCATGATGGTGGTTACCAGTGTTTTCATTTGATTGATTGTTGCTATTTGCCACAAGCGCACCAGCGGCGCGTTGTCGTGGTGCCGAATTATCTTATGAAAAAATAATGCAGGCAATCGGAATTTGCGTATTTGAGTGCCAATAATTATAAAAGATATATATGTTAGCGTCAGTAGGTGTGTTTTCTGCGTCTTCCTTTGAACGCATCCGCGCCTAATGACGCGCGAATTTCTTAATTTGTACATTGTACTTTGCAATTTGTACATTTCATCGGCCAATATGCGGCTAATTATCGGCTAATTAGCCGATAAAGTTTGACATCGGGAGGAAGAAAGCCCACAATGGCGGGCATGAAACCGAGACCGATTCCGCCGAAAGTGCAGGATTACCTGGGCAAGCCCGGGTTCGACCTGATGAAGGTACTGCAGGCGGCTGGGGCGGAGGCCAACCGCACGGACCGCTACCTGAACTGGGATGAAATCCGCTACCGTCATGTACCGGAGGGCATCACCTGCGAGGAATGGTGGGTGGGCATCCGCTTCCACCGCATGCAGGCGCGGCGCGATACGCCCATCATTGCTTCCAACGGGGATCCCTTCACCTATGCGTACACCAACCTGCTGGTGGAGAACCTGCACCGCATCGACCTCTCGGCCGGCGGCACCATGGGCGGCGGGGAAGGCACGGGCGTGTCCGCGGAGGACCGCAACCGCTATCTCATCACCTCCATCATGGAGGAATCCATCATGTCCAGCATGCTGGAGGGCGCGGCGGTCACGCGGCGGGAGGCCAAGTCCCTGTTGCGCAGCAACCGCAAGCCCGCCAACGAGCATGAGCTCATGATCATCAACAACTACCGCACCATGCAGAAAATCCTGGAGTGGCGCGACGAGCCCATGACCGTGGAGCGTATCATGGAACTCCACCGCATCGTCACCCAGGGCACGCTGGAGCCCCAGCACTGCGGCGTGCTGCGCCGGGAGAGCGACAACGTGCGCATTGAGAACAGCGCCACGGGCGAGGTGGTGCACGTGCCCCCTCCCGCCGCCACCCTGCCGCAGCAGATGCAGGCCCTGTGCGACTTTGCCAACGGCGCGGGAGAGCAGTACACCCACCCCGTGCTGCGTGCCATTATCCTGCATTTCTGGATGGCGTACGACCACCCGTTCACGGACGGCAACGGGCGCACGGCGCGCGCGCTGTTCTACTGGGCCATGCTTCACGCGGGCTTCTGGCTCTTCGAGTACATCTCCATCTCCCATGAAATCCTCAGCCGCCCCAAGTCATACTACAAGGCTTTCCGTGACGCGGAGGAGGACGAGAACGACCTCAACTACTTCATCTCCGACCAGCTCCACACCGTGGTGCGCGCCATCGACCAGCTCCACGCCTACGTGGCGGCCAAGTCTCGCGAGCAGAACGACCTCCTGGGCGGGTTGCGCCACAACCCGCGCTTCAACAGCCGCCAGAAGGCCCTCATCGCCTCCGTCATGCGCCATCCCGGTGCAGCCACCACCGTCACCGCCCATTGCCGGGAGCACGGCACGGTCCGCCAGACCGCCCGCACCGACCTTGCAGAGCTTGCCGAATGCGGCCTTTTCACCGTGGAGAAGGTTGGCCGCGAGTTCATCTACAAGGCCGTGCCGGACTTTGCCCACCGGATTCATGAGCTGGAATAGCGTGCAAAGCGTGCTTGCGCGGGCGCGCGTGATGGGGTAAAATCAAGCATCAGCATAATAAATCGCAAAAAAATGCAAAAAAAATCACAAAAGCGGCGTTTGGCTGCTTATATAGGGTAAGGAACCATGGAATACTACTATCTCAACGAACAAAAGGAAGTGCAGGGCCCGTTCACGGCGGAGCAGATGCGCCGCATGATGGCCGATGGCACCATCAACGGTCAAACGCTGGCCTCTGAGGCCGGCGGCAGCGGGTGGCGGCCGCTGGATTCGCTCCACCTGCCGGGTGGTGTCGCGCCGGAAGTCCCCGCGGCGGTGCTGGGGGAGTGTCCGCACTGCAAGACAACGCTGGTAGGCGCGGAGGTGCCGGCGGTGTGCCCGCATTGCGGCAAGCACCTGCACCCTGGCACGGAGAGCTTGTGGGAGAACGCCATGTACGCCTACAACCAGCTGACAGATTTCCGCGGCCGCGCCACGCGGCGCGAGTTCTGGAGCTACTACCTGTTCAGCTCGCTGGTGGCGTTCGCGCTGAATCTTCTGGGCAGCATTGGGGAGGTAATAACGCCGGACGGGAACGAGGCAGTTCCCCTGCCCGTGGCCATCGTGTTGATGGTGGTGGGGCTTCTCCTGCTGCTGTTCCAGCTGTCGTTGATCCTGGCCAATCTGGCGGTGGCGGTGCGGCGGCTGCACGACACCGGGCACAGCGGCTGGTGGGCGGTGGCGCCGCTCGCATGCCTGCTGCTGCTAATCCCCGGTGTATTCCTGGCAGGCAGCGCGCACGACCCCGGTATGATGGTGGGCATATTCGCACTGGTGGCGGCGCTCGCCTCCTTGGGTTTCAGCCTCTATCTCCTCATCCAGATGCTCATGCCCTCCCAATGCGGCCCGAACAAGTACGGCCCCTCCGTCCTCTTCCCGAGTCTCTTCCCATGAATTACTACTATCTTAACGAGCGCAAGGAAGTGCAGGGGCCGTTCACTGCGGGGCAGATGCGCCGCATGGTGGCCGACGGCACCATCAACGGCCAAACGCTGGCCTCTGAGGCCGGCGGCGGTGACTGGCGGCCGTTGGAGTCCCTTACCCTGGCGGACGATGTCCCCGCGGTGGAGCTGGGACCGTGCCCGCACTGCCATGAAGCGCTGGAGGGCGCGGAGGAACCGGCGGTGTGCCCGCATTGCGGCAGGAACCTGCACCCCGGCACGGATAACCTGTGGCAGAACGCCGTGTACGCCTTCAAGCAGATGTTCGATTTCCGCGGCCGCGCCACGCGGCGGGAATTCTGGAGCTTCATCCTGTACAGCTACCTGGCGCAGTACGGATTGGCGTTCGTGGCGATTCTCCTGGGAATGACCGTGGTGAAAGTCGGCCATTTCGACACAGCTTGGTTTGCGTTGATGGCGTTGGTCGTGCTGCCCGGCCTGGTGTTCATCCCGCCCAAGCTGGCGGTGACGGTGCGCCGCCTGCACGACCGCGGCCACAGCGGCTGGTGGCTCCTGCTGGTGCTCGTCATGTCCTTTGCCGCCCTCCGTGTTTGCGATATCCTGAAAGATGAGGCAGGGCAATGGTACCACGACGCCATCATCGCGGCCGGCGCCATTGCCTACCTCGCCCTCATCATCCAGATGATGCTCCCCACCAGGCGCTCCCCCCATTCCTAATCCTAATCTTAATTTTAATCCTAATTCCCCCATGTACTATTACCTCAACAGCAAGAAAACCCCCACCGGCCCCCATTCCATAGAGGAATTATGCGCCCTCCTGCAGCAGGGAACCATCACCCTGGAAACGCTCGTCGCTCCCGTGGGCGGCGATGCATGGAAGCCCCTTGGCACCATCCTCACGGACGCCTCCGCCGCAGGCGAGGACCTGCCGCCCGTGCCCGGCATCAAGGGCGAGGTTGCCTGCCCGTACTGCGGGCAGGCGTTCACCACGGAGCGCAAGGGCCTGCCGGAGCAATGCCCGCACTGCGGCACCACCCTGCACGCGCAGAACCGCGGCCTGTGGCGCAACTTTGCCCTGGCGTTCCGGCGCATCCTGCAAGTACACGGGCGCTCCACGCGCAAGGAGTATTGGAGCACGCTGCTCATCTTCCTGCTGATATCGTTCCTGTTGGTCATCGGGCTTGTCATCACCCTCGCGCTTTTGGTGGGAAACAACGGGCTGGAGCTTTCCACCGCCATCATGACCGGCATGGTGGCGTACCTTGTACTCGCGCTGTTCTCCACTGTGCTGAGCTTCTTGTTGCAGGTGCGGCGCCTGCACGATGTGGGCTGGAGCGGCTGGTGGGTGGCGGCCTGCATGGCATTGAGCATTGGTGTTGGCATTGCCACGGGTGCCTATGCCAATCTGTGGGAGCTGGCCACACTCCCCCAGTGGAAGTACACTGCCAACACCCCCTGCGTGCGGGAACGCGCCGAAAAGATGGCGCTGGAACCACTCGCCCCGGGAGAGGAACCCTGCACGCCACGGCAGCTTATTCAGGCCGCTCTCATGACAGAGTACAGCGATGCACTCTCTGCATACCAGGCCCGGAGCATCGAGAATCAGCACCACATGGGGCCCTGGGTCGGGCTGGCCGCCCTGGTCAGCTACCCGCTGGTCATTCTGATCTTCGTGTTGTCTCTGCTGGATTCCAAGCGCGGCAGCAACAAGTACGGCCCCTCCGCCAAATACCCGCTCGGATAATCCCATGGCTACGCTCTGGCAACATTTCACCGCCGCCTTCAAGCGCGAGAACTACGCCCGCATGGCCGGCCGCGCCACGCTGGCGGAGTACTGGAGCTGCATGCTCTTTGCCCTGCTGTTCGGGTGTATTCCGCTCGGCATCATCGTGGTGGGGTGCGTGGCGTGCCTGGTGTCGCAAGCGGCGGGTGTGGTCCTGCTGGCGGTGGGCGCCCTGGCGCTGCTGTTCTATGTGTTCTACACCGCGCTGCCCATGCTGGCGGTCTACGTGCGGCGTTTGCACGACGTGGGTTGGAGCGGCTGGTGGATTGCCCTGCAATACGGCATCGTGGCCATCATGGCCGTGCTGGAAATCGGCATTTTCCTGCATTTCCAGATTGAATTCGCGCTGGACACCACCGAGCTTCCTTTCATGACGCTGGAGGAACTCTTTGCCCTGGCCCAGGATTTCCAAGCCTTCCAGCCCGCGTGGTTTAAGCTCTGCTGCTCCATAGCCGACCCCGCGCTCACCCTGCTCGGCCTGCTCCTGTTCGTCCTCACCCTCCTGCCGAGTGGAGGGGACAACAAGTACGGGCGCTCGAATTTCTCAAAAATCCCAAATCCCAAATCTTAAATCATTGCCATCCCATACAAACGCTCGGAGAGCTGCCACCCTTGGCGTGTATTCACCCCGCACAGGGGCGGGGTTTCGTTAGTTGTAAGTGCGAAGGGGGACACCCCCCAGGCTGACGCCTGGAAAAAGTGAACGCCGCCAAGGCGGCTCAAAATTCGGTGTGCTCCGCACGCGGAGACTCGAATTTCATGTAGCCTCGCGCCGCAAGGCGCGCTATATTGAGCCGCCTTGGCGGCGACAACTTTTCCCAGCCCACGGCGTAAGCCGTGGGGGTAACCACGCCCGATACGTCTCGGCACATAACCCCGCCTTGCGCGGGGTGGATTAGCGCCAACGCCCGCTTACTAACCACGCCTGTCACCACCCATCATTGTACCCCGCCTTGCAGGTGACGTGCGGACAAACTCAAACTCAAATTCCCGATTTTCCCAAACCCCACCCCGCAACCATGCGGGTTAGCGCTCCGTTACCAGAGCGCTATGGGATGGCAATGATCCTAAATTGCCGGATGGGCTTCTGTGTGGCCGACTACGGCAGGTATTTCTCCACTTTCTCCCATACCATGTCCACGGAGATTTGGTCAATCGTGGAATCGGAAACAAGGTTGATGGATTGGGGCCCGCGGGTGGCGCTGTTGCGGGTGCGGTTGTCGTAGATGGCGATGGTGGGGCCGCCGGACATGGCGGCCATGTGGGAGGGCCCGGTATCGTTGCCGACGGTGGCGAGGGCGCGGCGGGCAATCTCCGGCACATCCAGGAGGGCGGTCTTGTTGAGCAGGCTGACGGCGGCGTGGCAGGCGTCTGCCACCGCGCCGATTTCCGCGGCCTCCGCGTTGGTGCCGATGAGCACGGGGGCCACCCCGCGGGCGGCCAGGCGCTGCGCCAGCTCGCAGAAGAACGGCACGGGCCAGCGCTTGTACGGGTGCGTGGGGGAGCAGCCGCAGATCAGCAGCACGTACCTCTCCGGCAGCTTGTCCAGCTCCGGGTTCTCGCTGTGCATGAACGAGAGGTCGGTGGGCGTCCACTCCAGCTGGATGGGTTCCACCTTCACGCTCCCGCAGCCGAGGGCATGCCTCTTGGTGATGGTGGCGCAGGTCTTCTTCCTGCCGTCGATCCATTGGTACGTGCCGCGGCACAGCCAGCGCAGGATGGTGAAGTAGCGCTTGCGGGTGCGGTTGGAACACTGCAAATCATAGATGACATCATACCCGTTCGCTGCAATCCCGCGCAGGATGCCCAGCGGCAGGTGGGAGTCGCGGTTGTCCACCAGGATGTCGTCGAAGATGTCCATCATCTTGGCCATCTTCACAAAGGCGGAAGCGGTGAGCAGGTGGAGCTGCGCCTGCGGGTGGCGGCGGCGGATGTCGAACATCGCCCCGGTTTCCAGGACGAAGTCGCCGAGCGCGCCGTGCTTGATGACGAGTACTTTCTGCATGGTCAGGGAAGGAGAGGAATGAGTTGCGCGGGCGTGGCCACAATGCCCGCCGCGCCGGGGCAGGCGGTGGCTTCCGCATCCAGCAGGTAGTTGGCGCCCACACCCGCCGCCGCGCCCGCCGCCACGTCCCGCGGCTTGTCCCCCAGCGACACGGATGCCGCCAGGTCGATGCCCCATTTTTCCGCGGCCTTGAGGAACATGCCGGGGTTGGGCTTGCGGTCCGGGTGGTTGAGGAAGGGGCAGCAGAGCACATCCAGCAGGGGCGCGCCGCGCTGCGCGAAGAGGCTGCGCATGTGATCGGTGAAGGCCTCGTACTGCTCCATGGTGAAGTACCCGCGTTCTATACCGGACTGGTTGGTGACCACCACCAGGGCATAGCCCTTGGCGGCGGCGGCGGCGCAGAGCTCGAAGATGCCGGGCACGGGCTCGAAATCCTCGATGCGGTGGACGTAGTGGCGGTCGATGTTCACCGTGCCGTCGCGGTCCAGGAAGAGGGCGCGTTGTTCAGCCATGGAGTTCCTTTTCCACGAGTTCGCAGATGAGGTGGCCGCAGGTGATGTGCATCTCCTGGATGTGGTTGGTGGCGGTGGCGGGCACGGCCAGGCAAACGCCCGCGGCATCCTTCATGGCACCGCCGCCCGCGCCGGTGAGCGCCACGGTGGTGATGCCCATCTGCGCCGCCTGTTCGAAGGCGCGCAGCACGTTGCGGCTGTTGCCGCTGGTGGACAGGCCGATGAGCACGTCGCCCTCCTCCCCCAGTCCCTCCACCTGGCGGCGGAAGATGTCGTCGTAGCCGTAGTCGTTGCCCACGGCGGTGAGGATGGAGGTGTCCGTGGTGAGGGCGATGGACCGCATGGCGGGGCGCTCCAGCTTGTAGCGGCCCACCAGCTCCGCGGCCAGGTGCTGGGAGTCTGCGGCGGAGCCGCCGTTGCCGCAGAACATGACCTTGCGGCCGTTGCGGAGCGCGGCGGCGCAGGTTTCCGCTATCTCGCGGATGACGGGTGCGCAGTCCGCCAGGCGGCGCATGCCGTCTGCGGTGGAGATGATTTCATGGCTGATCCACTCGGTGTCCATGGGGGTGTCAGTGTTGAAGCTTGTCGATGATGGCGGTGGAGGAGAAGCCCTCCAGGCGCGGCAGCTCCACCGCGCGCCCGCCGTAGGATTCCACCAGCTGCCCCTCCGGCCACTTGTCGATGGGGTAGCCTTCCTTCGCTATCACGTCCGGCCGCAGTTTTTCTATCAGTGGCAGCGCCGTGTCGTCGTCGAACAGCACCACGTAGTCCACCGTCTTGAGGGCGGCCAGCAGCGCCGCGCGCGACTGCTCGTTGTTGACGGGGCGGCCCGGCCCCTTGAGGCGGCGGATGGAGGCATCCGTGTTCAGACCCACGATGAGCACGTCGCACAAGGCGCGTGCGCGCTCGAAGGATTGCAGGTGGCCGGGGTGCAGCAAATCGAAGCAGCCGTTGGTGAAGCCCACCACCTTGCCTTGCGCGCGCAGGGTCTCGCAGAGGGATGCCGCCTCATCTGCGGTGATGATGCCGCCGTCCACGCGGCGCGGGGAGAGCGCCTGTGCCAGCTCGTTGCGCTGCACGCTGGCGGTGCCGAACTTGCCGACCACGATGCCGGATGCCGCGTTGGCGATGCGCATGGCTTCCCGCATGGGGGCTCCCGCCGCCAGCGAGGCGCCCAGCGCCGCCAGCGAGGTGTCGCCCGCGCCCGATACGTCGAACACGTCGCGCGCCTCCGTGGGTATCCACTGCGTCTTTTCACCTTCCGCGGCGGGGATGTAGATCATGCCGTGCTCGCTCAGGGTCACCAGCAGGCCGCCGATGCCGTAGCGCCGGCACACTTCGCGCCCCGCTTTCACCGCCTCCGCCGCGAACCCGGGGGCCGACGGGTCGAACACGCGCCCGGTCACCCCCTGGAATTCCTTGAGGTTGGGCTTCACCAGGTACGCGCCGGAGTACACGGTGTAGTCCGTGCGCTTGGGGTCCACGATGACGCGCTTGCCGTACTTGTTGCAAAGGGATATCAGGGCAGGGGTCAGGCGTTCGTCGACGAGCCCCTTCCCGTAGTCGGACAGCAGCACCATGTCCACCTCCGGCAGGCAGCGCTCCACGCGGTCCAGCAGGTCTTCCACCTGCTCCTGCGTGAGCTCCAGCGGCTGCTCGCGGTCCACGCGCAGCAGGTGGTGCTGCCCCGCCACGTAGCGCGTTTTCACCGGCGTGGCATAGCCTTGCGGGTGCAGCATCAGGGAGTCGTCCGCCCCCAGCGCCTCCATGCTCTCGTGCAGCGCGCGGCCGCCGTTGTCATCGCCCGTGACACCGATGATGCGCACGGTGCAGTCCAGGCTGCGTAGGTTGGCTATCACGTTGCCCGCGCCGCCGGGCATGCTGCGCTCCTTTTGGCACAATATCACGGGCACGGGGGCTTCCGGCGAGAGCCGGGAGCTCTTGCCGTACACAAAGACATCCAGCATCATGTCGCCCATGCAGAGCAGGCTGACTTCGGGAAAGCGGTCGATGTATGAGCAGTAGTCGCCCTGTGCCATGCGGAGAGTATACCTCACCCGCCGTCCGTTGTCAGGCTTTTTTTGCCTGTCATGCGCGGAACGGGCCGCCCGGCTGGCATGGACGGCGGGTAGGCGTGGCGAATTTACATCCAAAAGTAGAGTTTCACCAGCAGGGAGTTCTTGACAAAAGGGTGGTGCCGTGCTACGCTCCGCGCGCTCCCAAGGAGGGAGGTGAACACGACCATGAAGTACAGGAACGAAGCGAAGGACGAGGTGTGCAAGGCATTGATGCAGGTGCCGTTTGCCGCGCATTGTGAGGTGACGGAGGACACGCATGAGGGCTTTCTGGTGCGGTACGCTTTGAAGGACGGCACGCAGCGCGTGCTGGAGGCGGTGGTGCTGGCACAGGCCTATCCGGCGGTGACGCTGCGCGCCATCCAGTCCAAAGACGGCTGGCGGGGCGAGCCACTGGTGGTCTCTCCCTTCATCTCCCCGGAGACGGTGCAGCTTTGCGCCCAGCACCAGGTGAGCTGCCTCGACCTCGCGGGCAACTGCCGCATCTGCTTCGGCAACGTCTATATCGCGGAGGGCGGGCACCGTAACACCGTGGTCCGCAAGCCGCGCCGCCCCGCCGTGTTCAGTCCCAACACGCCCATTTCCTCCGCCATCCTGCGCCGCCTGGTGCAGGATGTGGACAAGCCCTGGAAGCTCAAGTACCTCTCCGAGGCCCTCGGCTGCAGCATCGGTCTGGTTCACAAGGTGAAATCCTTCCTCTGCGACCAGCTCTGGGCAGAGGCCACCAAGGACGGTGTGCGCCTCACCAATGTGCCCGGCCTCATGCAGGCCTGGGCGCGCGAATACGCCGCCGCCCCGCAGGGCATCCGCCGTTTCCACACCGACATGACGCCCGACCAGCTGGAATGGCGCGTGAACGAGATCCGCAGCCTGAACGGCATCCGCTGCTGGTTCACCGCTGCCAGCGCTGCCTCCCACTACTCCGAATCGCCGCTCCCGAATGTCTTCCACGGCCACATCCATCCCTTCCGCGTGAACGACTTCGCCCGCGAGTGCGGCCTCACCGAGGTCGCAGAGGGCGGCAACGTTGTCCTCCACCTCATCGAGCAGAACACCACCCTGGCCGATGCCGTGGAAATCAACGGCTCCCTCCTTGTCTCTCCCGCTCAGATGTACCTCGACGCCGACGACGATTCCACCCGCTCCTACGCCCTCCAGCTCATCTCCAAAAAATAACCGCGCCCCTATACGGGCGCTCTTGGCTCCTCTCTTGCGAGAAGTGGAAGCAAATCCGCAAGTTTATTTTTTTACCATTAAATCGAAACGAACAAAAAATCGATACAAATGTTAAAAATGGCTTGACGTGTAGGGGGGGGCGCGGCGTACGATTTCCGGCAGCGGGTATGAGAGGCAAATGGGAACAGCTGGTTGCAGCTATTCGGCGGCACGGCAATGCCGTTAGCACGGCGCAGGCGGAGAGTGCGGGAATCTCCCGCGCGCTGCTGGCGTACTATGCCGCGCGGGGGAGCGTGGTGCGTGTGCGGCACGGCGTGTATGCATTGCCGGATGACTTGCGCGATGAGATGGCGGAAACTCTGCGCGTGGCATCGCACGCCGTTCTTTCCCATGAAACGGCGCTGTTTCTGCACGGCCTGACCAACCGCACGCCTTTTCGCCTCATGCTCACCATACCGTCGGACACCTCGCTGCCCGCCAGCCTCAAGGGTGCGGTTCGGTGCTTCTATGTGAGCCCGCAGCTGCATCGCCTGGGAATGGCCACCGCAATCAACAACCTGGGCCACAAAGTGCGCTGCTATGATGCGGAGCGCACCATCTGCGACCTGCTGCGCAGCCGCTCCAAGATGGATGCGGAAATCCTGCCGGATGCCCTGAAACGCTATGCCGCATGGCCGCGGCGGGATTTGAACAGGCTCATGGAATACGCTTCCCTCCTGCGCGTGCAGAATGCCGTCCGCATCTATCTGGAAACTCTCCTATGACCCCGCTTGAAAAAAGCCCACACCGGCCCACACCGCCGTTCGGCGGCGTTATCGTGGTGTGTATGCAGGGGTGGTTACCCACGGGTTAAAGAAAGCCGCCGACGGCTGGAAGGCGGATTAGCCTGCCGCACAGCGGCAGCCCGCAGGGTGAGGGCGCGTGAGGCGCGCCCGAAGCAACCCGTGGCTTGCGCATCACCGCCCCCGGAGGGGGCTTCATATAGCCGCGTCCGTCTTCGCTAAAGCTATGCCGAGACCCGTCTACGACTGACGCCTACGCCGAGGCAAGCAGGCCGCCGAGACAGGCCAGGCGAGGTTGACTACAAGTTCCATCTGGCGTTCCACCAGATGGAACGTTACTATACCGCGCCGCCAGGCGCGCTAACTGTAACCCCGTCAGGGGTGATGGTGCGCAAGCCACGGCATCTTTATGCCGTGGGTCACCCGGCGCGCCTACCAATCCACGGTAACGCCGCCGAACGGCGGTGTGGGCCGGTGTATTGCATGCCTACCAACCACCTTCGTTGTCACCAATCATTTCACCTCCGCGCCCTCCTTGCCTAGCACGCCCGGATGCACCCCGTCGCCGAACGGCGCGGCGAATTTCTCAAATAGTACATAGTTCCTTGTACCTAGTACCTTTAACAAAAAATCCGAGATTTTTTTGTTTTGGGGTTGACAAACACCTCTTTAATGCGCTATTTTGTCAACTGTACCCGCTACAACACCCATGAACACTACCTTTGCAAGCCAGATGAGGAACCGCCGGAAGGTGCGCAGGATGTCGCTGCGCGCGCTGCGGGATGCCATCGGCGGTGTGGTGTCGCACGAGATGCTGGCGCGCTACGAGCGGGGCGAGGCGGAGCCGCGGGCGGACGTGGCGGAGCGGCTGCGTGCGGCGCTGGGCATCATGGATGACGTGGTGCTGCCGATGCAGCCTCTGCAGAATATCCAGTTCCGCGCACGCTACGGGCTTCCGCAGAAGGAGCGGGATGCCATCATCGCCGGCGCCACGGAGCATTTCAACCTGTACCGCGAGGTGGAGCGCCGCGTGGGGGCCGACACGCCGTTCCGCAACCCCTTCGAGGGTGCTGCGCCGGATTTCTCCGGCGACACGGATGTGATGGAGGACGTGGCGGACGAGTTGCGGCGGCGCTGGGACCTGGGGTTCGGCCCGCTGCCCAACCTCTGCTACCTGCTGGAGCGCAAGGGCATCAAGATTTTCGAGGCGGAGAGCCGCGAGTTCGCCTTCAGCGGCTTCTCCGCAGAGCTGGACGGCTGCCCGCTCATCTGCGTGGCGCAATGGCTCAACGACACCATCTATCTGCCCCGAAAGCGCATGACCCTGGCGCACGAGCTTGCCCACATCCTCTTCCCCCAGCTGGATGCCGAGGAGGGCAGCGAGGAGGAGTACTACATCCAGCACTTCGCCGGCGCCCTGCTGGTGCCGCGCGCCGCGCTCTTCGAGGCCCTGGGCAACACCCCGCGCGATTCCGTGCAGCTCGGCGAGCTGCTGGAGCTCAAGCACTACTTCGGCGCCAGCCTCAAGGCCATCATGATCCGCGCCTGGCAGCTCGGCATCGTCTCCCCGGATGCCCAAGCCCGCTGGGAGGCCTACTACGCATCCCACCGCTATCTGGACAAGGACCCCGGCGCCTACGCCGTGCCGGAGCATTCCGAACGCTACCGCCAGCTCGTCGCCCGCGGCGTCCTCTGCGGCGCCATCTCACGAGACGAAGCCTCCTCCCGCTTCAACGCTCCCCCCACCCCCGAAATGGACATCAACGTCATCAACCCCTCCTAATCCTAATCCTAATCCTAATCCTAATCCTAATTGCCATGCCGTCTATCATCACCACCACCCCGAACACGCTGGTCCGCATCTCTCCCAAGGATCCGCACCAGCTCCAGTACTCCGACCTCAAGGGCATCGTCTGGCACAACCTCGGCTGCCCCCACCAGTTCCGGTTCCAGGAGCTCATCGACCCCGGCGACCGCGAAATCCTCGCCGTCACCGACCAGGGCCTCTACTACTCCGACCGCAAGTGCCAGGTCTGGCACCTCCGCCGCAGATAACCGCGCCCACCCACCAACCACCCACCTAATCTTAATCCTAATCCATAATTCCAATTATCCCATGAAAACAAAATCCATCATCCGCACCGTCATCCCGGCACTCGTCCTGCTGGCCGCCGCCTCGCCCCTCTCCGCCGAACCCTCCGCGGAAGACAAGGCGTTCTACAACGAAAAAATCATGCCCGCCGTCCAACGAAACGACTGGGCAGCCGTCCATAAACTCGCCGGGCAGCTCGCCGCGCAAACCAAGGATATGCAAGCGCAGATCCTCATGCGCCAGCTGGAGCTCCAGGCAGTCACCATGCAGGGTATTCAGGCCCTCCAGCAAGGCGATGGCGAGAAGGCCCGCCGCTTTTTCCAACAGGCCGCAAGCCAGGGGAACGGCGATGCCCTCAACATGCTGGGCCAGATGTACATCTCCGGTCTGGGCAACACGCCCATCAACGCCCAGTACGGCATCTCGCTCGTCCAGCAGGCCGCCAGGGTGGGCTGCCGCGCCGCCCAGGACTACCTCCGCCAGCGCCGCATCCCCTGGTAACCGTCCCCCGCGCCCTCCGGGCGCGCGAACTTCACAAATTGTAAATCGTAAATTGTAAATCGTAAATCCCCATTACCCATGTCACATCTCCGTAATATTGAACTTAAATTCTCCCGCTATGGTCTCCACGGCTCGAATGGCTCCCGCCGTGTCTTCTGGCTCGTCTCTGCCGTGCTCACCTACCATGCTCCCTCCCAGAGCAAGAAAAAGGTCAACCTGGCCGAGATAGGCCCCCTCACCACGGCGCAAAAGAACAGGCTCAAGGTGTATTTCTGCCCCTCTTTCTTCATTGTGGAATCCCCGCAGGAATACCGCTTCTACAACCACCAGGGGGAATATGTCTCCACCGTGCCCACAGAGGAAACCGGAAGCTTTGACTCCTTCTCGCTCAACTTTGAGAACGGTGAGCCCAGGTGGGACCTCTGCGGCGTGGCCTTCCGCAAGGGAGATAACATACGCTTTTACAAGGCCGATGGCACCCTGGACAACGTGTGCGATGCTCCCCCCACCCCCGAAATGGACATCAACGTCATCTCTCCCCCGCGCGAAGCGCGCGAACTTCCCAAATTGTAAATCGTCAATCGTAAATCACTGCCGTCCCATAAAATTTCGAGAAGACACAAAAAAGTGGTGGTAGGTTTT
>CALCWC010000138.1 GCA_937905985.1 uncultured Verrucomicrobiales bacterium
CATGTGTGTACACACATGACGAGAAGTGCTTGACCCCCAATGAACAGCGGCGCTCTGCGTGTCATGTGTGTACACACATGACGAGAAGTGCTTGACCCCCAATGAACAGCGGCGCTCTGCGTGTCATGTGTGTACACACATGACGAGAAGTGCTTGACCCCCAATGAACTGCGCCGCTCGGTGTGGCATGTGTGTACACACATGACGAGAAGTGCTTGAGCCCCAATGAACTGCGGCGCGCAGTGGGTCATATATCCAAGGCCTTTCCGAGAAAGACGGGCATCACTACGACGTGCTCAGAGGCAAAGACAAGACCCTCTATTTCGACATTACCGCGTATTGGCAGCACGAATACGGCAATAGGCTTCCCCGTGAATGGGGATTGCCAAGCGGTGGCGGTTGTGGTATCTTCCGTGAGAACCACCCTATACCCTATGCAGGAGACCACACATTCCGCATGGCTGAAAAATGCCGCCGCCAATGGCAACGCGCAGGCAGCGTTCGAATACGGACGCTGGATGATGCGCCGCGCCGCCACGCCTGACGATGAGAACACTGGCCGCGACTACGTGCGCCGTGCCGCCGAGGGTGGATACCTCCCCGCCATCTACGATGAAATCATGGAGCCCCTGTACTACGGCGCCGACAATCCGGAGGAGCTGGCTTCATGGTTCCGCTTCGCCATCGGCAGGAACGGCGGCCGCGCGCTGGTGCGCTTCATTCACGGCTTCCTTATGCATCAGCATATCTGGTACGCCCTCGCCAACCCGCGCAGGGTGCGCATCGGCATCCGTATGTGCCACATGCTGCTGGACTCGCCCCAGGCCACTGCCATGAACTGTCCCTCCATGGCCGGGATGGTATGGTGCTTGTCGGAAAGCGAGCGTCCCTGGGCGGCCACCCTTGGCAAGCCCCTGCTGCGCCGCCTGGTGGATGCCAACGGCGCGGAGTTCTGCGCCTCCATGGCGGATTTCCTGGATTGGGCGTCGCATCGTCCCTTCCTCCCGGATGACTGCAAGCGCCAGGCGCAGCTCTGGAGAAAACGCGCCGCGGGACAATGATTGTCTGTCTTCGCCAGGGCCTACGGGTGTTGGGGATTCAGAGGCTTTCCCGCGGGTTTGGTGGCGGCATGCGGGTTGGAGATGCCGTAGGGGGAAATGATTCTGAAATCGAATCGGGGCGGCAGGGGCTCCGTTGTGGCGAACGACAACCCGAAGCTGATGCTCTCGCCCGGCTTGAGCCTGTGTGTGCGACTGTACCAGTTGGACGTAACCACCGTGTGGAAGCCGTTTATCGCGGGGCTCGTGCTGAGTGTGTAGGAAATGGGATTGGTGTCAATGTCCAGGTCTTCGTCCACGTCCACGGCGTAATTGGTCATGCTCACCGTCACGCTCAACACCTTTTCGTTGCCGTATTCATGCCATGTGTAGTCGTCGATCGAAAGCGGTGGGAGGAGATTTCCCATAATGGGGGATTCCCATTTGTTCAAGGTTGTGGAGTCACCCCCAGTGGACAGCATTTCCACGCAGGCGGCGCTGCCTTCCTCCCTTGCAATATCGAGCGCGGTTCTCCCCTTGGCTGCTTCCTCGAAACACCACTCGCCCCCGGTGACGGCGGAAACGTTGGCGCCGCGGCCTATCAGCAGCTGAACCATGTCCGCATCGTTCCAGAAGGCGGCGGTCATCAGCGGCGTTGATCCATCCAGGCGGACTCGGCCCTCGATATCCGCCCCGGCATCCAGCAGCAGCTCCACCATCTTGTATTCCTTCATGACCACTGCCAGCTGCAGCGGCGTGTATTGCTCCACCCCGCAAAAGGGAAACCCGGTACCGGGCCTCAGGACGGTATGCGAGGTCTGCACCCGCTTCTCCAGGTCCGCGCCCAGCGCAATGCACTTTTTCACCCCCTCCACGTTGCCCTCGGTAATGGCTTCTTGCAGCGGCGTGTAGCTCATCATCCCGGTTTCGCGGCTCAGCTCCACCGCCAGGTTCACGTTGTCGGCGGTCACTTCATCCCAGTGGACTTCCATGTACAAGCCGTGGTCCCAGTGCCAGTGGAAGGGGGCTACGTGGTGGAAGGTGGGGGAATCCCGGTGCGCGGGGGCAGGGGATGTTGGAAGGCACCACACCGCACCAGCGGCCAGCATGATAGCCGCCGCCGCTACGACCAGCGCTGTTTTGTGTCTCCTATGCATGGTGTAGAATCCTTTGTTTCTCTTTCTATACCCCTATTAAGCCACCCCAAGCCAAAATGCACAATCAAAAATGATTTTTTTTAAAAAAAGTGCCACGGGGGGTGTTGTTGGTGGTAATGGGAGTGGATACACGCCAGCTTATGCTTCTGTTTTTGCCTTCCTTCGGGTCGAGCGCCGGAAGATATCGTACCCGCAGCTGATGGTCAACAGGGAAAAAAGTATGGCGAAGACCCCGATAAAGATGCTGACCACCCAAAAGAATGCGGGGTCGTCCACCGTGGCATCCTGAGGGCGGTCCGGCGGATAGCGCAGGTCAATGGGGGCTCCCGGCTTGAAATGTCCGTAATCGAAGCTGCCAATGGATTTCGTCTCGTAACGCCGCCCATCCACCACATAGCTGTAGCGCGGCGTGTAGGTGTTACTTCCATATTCACGCTCCACGGCGGTCACGGTTCCGGTGATTGGGAGATAGAAGAAGCTCATACCGATGGCCGTCTTGAAGAAATGGCAGGTATCCCAGATGGAGGCCGCGCCCACGCAGGCAAAGAGACAGCCTAGGAGAACGGTTTTCAAGGTGGACATGGGCTTTTCCCGCTCCGGGATGTAGTTTTCCTCGATGAAATCCTCCGGGTTGGGAGCGGCGGAGCACTCGGAAGCCGGAGCCTTCACCAGCGCGGCCACCGTCTCCACATCCCGCAGATTCATTAGCCCGCGTATGGGGCCGCCGTCCAGGGCGTAGGAGAGGGGATTTCGGAGATCGTCGGCTCTGTCGAGACCCTGTTGACCGTGCTGCAGATACGTGACCCCGCGTGAGGGGCCGCCATCCTCGTAAACGATGCTGCCTCTGCCGTTCTTCCCGCGCTCAATGCTCACGTAGTCGTGCACGTCCCAGGATTTGACCTTGAAGCGGAAAATCCCCCTGGTGAGGACGATGCTGCGGCGGTTGGTCACGGCGTACACCTTCAGGAAGCGCTGGGCCAGCACGCGAACCATCTCCAAAAGGACGATACTGAAGCAGAAGACCAGAATGAGCGGGTATGACCTGCCTAACCAGCCAACAGCCATGCCTGCCGCCAGCAGTACGGCAAGCCGGCGCAGGTCCGGTTTGGGGCGGCCGAGCCACAGCAGGCGCTCCCCGTCCCGCAGGGTTTTGTTGATGCGGCACCGCTCCGCGCCCGTTGCGCGGATACTTTCCCACAGGCTGGCTGAATCAGGGTGCATGGTTGTCAAATCACTTCCCGGTTGGCTAAATCTCATACCCCTATTAAGCCACCCCAAGCCAAAATGTACGACAAAAAATGCATTTTTTTCAAAAAAAAGTTGCCATGCGGCGGCGCATTGCAGGAAACAGGCGCCTGGAGAGGAGCGAGCCTTGATTCGGTGCCGCCTCACGGCACCTCACCCCTTTGGGGCAAACGCGCTTCGCGGTTTGTCCAATCCGCCTTACCGCGCCGCAAGCGGCGCGCCCCTCCGGGGGCCGTCGGCGGCTTTGATTCGGTACCGCCGCACGGCACCTCACCCCTTCGGGGCAAACGCGCTTCGCGGTTTGTCCAATCCGCCTTATCCAGCGCGCCGTACGGCGCGCTAACTTTCCAATTTGTACATTGTACATTGTACATTGTACATTGTACTTTTTTCTCAGGATGGAGGTGTCGGTCGGAGTATTGCTCATTCCCCCAGGGCATGTTGGGCTGTTTGCAGGGCGTTGCCTTGGGGGGAGGTGAGGACGGGGAAGGTGGCTGTGGGGAAGGCGCGCTGGATGGCATCCACGGCAGCGTCCATCTCCGCGGTGGTGGAGACGGCCTCCCCGTTGTTGGTGACGGTGGCGGAAGAGGTGGCGGCGGTTGTGGCGGCGCCGTTTTTCAGCTCTGCGAGCTTGCGGTCCAGGTACACCTGCCAGCGGGGCAGGTAGTAGTGGCGCATGGTTTCCGAAAACTCGCGGTGGGCGTAGTCGTTGAGCGGGGAATTGTCGGGGGCCCAGGTGGTGATGAGGCGGCGGAGGGCTTGCACCATCTGGGCGCGTGCCTGCGGGTTGTCGCCCGCGCGGTCGGCGGCACCCTTCTCATACGCGCCGAGCAGGAAGAACTCTGATGTGGCGAGCACGTCCGCACTTTGGCGTATCAGCTCCAAAAACTCCCCGCTGTGCTGAGCGAACGCATTGGTATCGCGTGCCTGATAGTCCGCCTCCAACTGCCGTAGCAGCGGGCGTGCGCGGTCGGCGAGCACCTGACGCGTGAGGTCCGCCAAATCGTAACGGAAAGTGGGCAGGGCGTCCAGATGGTACTCCCTGCCCGCCGCGAGCAAGAGACGTGCGGCCTGCTCCACGCGAGTGTGGGTGTAGTATGGCGTGGAGGAAGCCCAGGTGGACACGCGCTGCGCGCTCAGGGAGGGGCGCGCGCAGAGGATGTTCTCCAGCCCGCCCTCGCGCATGCCGGTGGGGTTGTACACGCTGTCGGCCAGCAGGGAGAGGGCCTGCACCAGGCGGGCATCTTCCACGCCGTATCGGGCGTGTGCGTAGCGTGCCAGGAAAGCGTTGCGGTCAATTGGCGCGGTGGTGGCCAGGTTGGCGCGCTCGGTGAGCAGGGCATCGTAGAGCGGGTTGGTCTCCAGCCCCTCGGAGAGCATGCCGATGCCCTCGAAGGGCACGGGCTTCTCCAGCAGGGGGAACCCGCCGTACATCACCTGCTTGCCGCCGAAGTTGGCCAGCTCGCACCAAATTTGCGGGAAGCCCTGCACCTGCGGCCGCGCCAGTCTAGGGTGGTCGCGGTAGTACGGGTCGTGATCCGGGGTAAGGTTCTTGTCCAGCAGCAGGATGCAGGAGTGCGCCCGGTCCAACCCGGCCAGGAGTTGTGGCAGCGGGTTGTGCCCCCAGGCTTGGAGGAACCAGGTGCTGCCGGGGGACGCCGCCTGCATGCCCTGCTGAATCGCGCGGGCGCAGACTCGCAGGTCGCAGCCCGTGGAGTTGCCGCCCTCGTGGAAGAGGTCGCCGCAGAACGCGGTGGCGCGGCAGCCGTAGTGTTTCTCCAGCAATTGATACCAGCGCGCCGCCAGTTGCGGGAAAGCGGGGGAGGCGGGATCCAGCACGGCGGGGCGGTCGTACACCTCCACCCATTTGCCCTGAGGCAGCACGCGCCCGCCTGCCTGGTCTGGTGAAACATCGTGCGGCAGGAATCCCGTGTAGGCCTGCAGCACAGGCTCCATGCCCAGCTCGCGCGCCCGCTGCACCAGGAACTTGCCCAGCTCGGCCTCGCGGCGGATGATGTCGGGATGCACGGGACCGCCCTCGCCCTCCAGGTTGCCCATGTGCCACCAGGCGGCGTACACGGGGCTGGCAATGAAGTTCTCAATCTGCTGCGGCGTGCAGCCCAGCCCGGTGAGAAAATCCTGCCACACGGCCTCCAGCCCGGAGGTTACCAGCACGTAGCGGTAGCCGCACAGCGCCAGCAAATCCAGCTCACGCTCCCAGCGGGCGCGGTCCCAGTGCGCGCCGCTGTAGCTGAGGGTGCAGTAGTTGAACGCAAAATTCTTCTGTGGGGCAGGGGGCAGCACCACGCGCTCCGGCGGCAGCACCAGGCGCGCGGCGGTCGCGTTGTCTCCGTTGCGGGAGAGATGCACCCCCGCCATCGCCCTCAGGTAGTACCCATAGGCGCGCAGGCATTCGCGACGATTGGGCGCGGTCACGCGCAGGCGGCCGTCATGCGAGTCCAGCGCGGCGGGGGTGTCCGCAATGCGGAACTCCACCTTTCCCGCCCATTGCGGGGTGACGCGCGCCACCGCCTCCGTAAGCGGAGCAAGCTCCCCTTGCGAGGGAGCTTGCGCGTAAATGGCGGCGGGCATGGCCAGAGCCGCCAGCATGCTGGCTTGATAGCCGGTCATATGAGGGAGCCTACTTCCAGGAGCGGATGTTGGACACGTTGTCGGAGTTCTCGTCCTCGTTCGTGGTGCCGTCGCCCTTGCCGTCCGGTCCGAGCGTGAAGATATCGAAGTCCGGGTTCACGCCCTTGCCGGGCTTGCCCTTGGAGTTGTCCTGGTCGAACCCGAGGCGGTAGCGGTAGGTGTTGCCCCAGGGGTCCTGGATGACCCAGAGCTTCTTGCGTCCCTTGTCCGTGCGGACCTGCTGCTTGATGACGGGGATGCCGTCCAGCTCCTCCTTGGCCTTGGTGTTCTTGATAACGGCGAAGGCGGTGCAGTATGGGGGCAGGGGCACGCCGGCCTCCTCGTCGGGCTCGCCGTTGTTGTCCTTGTCTCGGTACAGGGCGGTGTACAGCACGTTGGAGCTCGCCTCGTCGCCCTTGCCGTCCGGCAGGTTGCCGGCGTTGTCGGAGCGGTAGGCGTTCATGCCCGTCTCCAGCAAGGCAACCTGGTTCTGGGCGATGTTGAGCATCTTCTTGTTGTTGATGTACCCGCGAACCTCCAGAAGGATGACGGAGAGGAGGGCGAGGATGGCGATGCAGATGAGAATCTCCACCAGGGTGAAGCCTCTGCTGCCGTTGTTGACGCGCAGTTTCATGGGCCTTAGACGGTTTCGATGATCTTCATCATCGGCATGAACATGGCGAGCACGATGGAACCCACCACCACGGCCAGGAACACAATCATGAGCGGCTCCAGCATGGCGGTGAGGGCGGTCACGTTGTTGTCCACCTCCTCATCGTACACATCCGCAACCTTCATGAGCATGTCCGGCAGCTGGCCGGTCTCCTCGCCCACGTCCACCATGGAAATCATCATCGGCGGGAACACCGTCGTGGAGGTCATCGGCGTCACGATGGATTCGCCTTCGCGCACCGCATCGTGAATCTTCGTCACCGCATCGGACACCACCACGTTGCCGGCCGTGTCACGCGTGATGAGCAGGGCCTGCAGGATGGGCACGCCGGAGGACACCAGCGTACCGAAGGTGCGGGAGAAGCGGGCCACGGAGCTCACCTTGATGAGCTGGCCGATCTTGGGCAGCTTCAGCAGGAAGGTGTCGATGGCGCGGCCGCCCTTGGGCGTGCGCTTCCAGATGCCGAGGCCGACGATGGTCAGTGCGACGAGGATGAGCACGAAGACGGCGTTCGGGATGAACGGCACCACATCGCATGCCATGCAGTTGTCGGAGAAGTTGAACACGAACTCGGAGAGGGCGGGCAGCTCCATGTTCTGGCTCTCGAACATGCCCTTGAACTTGGGCACGATGACGAGCATGAGGAACACCAGGATGCCCACCGCAATCGTCAAGATGATGCAGGGGTAGACCATGGCGGAGGTAATCTTGCCGCGCAGCTTGTTGGCCTTTTCCTGGTACTCTGCCAAGCGCTTGAGCACCACCTCCAGCACGCCGCCCAGCTCACCGGCCTTCACCATGTTCACGAACAGCTTGTTGAACAGGCGAGGATACGCCGCCAGGGCCTCCGAGAACGTGGCGCCGCCCTGCACGGACTCGCCCAGGGCCTCGATGGTGGCGCGCAGGTTGGCGTTGGGCTCCTGCTTGGAGAGCACGTTCAAGCTCTGCAGCAGGGGAAGGCCTGCGTCAATCAGCGTGGCGAGCTGGCGCGTGAAAATCATCAGTTCGCGCTGCTTCACGGGGGCACCGGGAGTGCCGCCGCCGGGGCGCTTCTTGTTCACGACGGGGCCGCCGCTCTTGGCTTCCCTCTTCTTTTGCTCGGCGGCCTTGGCCGCGGCATTCTTGGCGTTCGTTTCCTCGCACTCGCGGACCAGGAGTCCCTTGGCGCGAATTTCCTCCATGGCGGCTATCTTGTCGGCAGCCGTAATGAAGCCGGTGGATTCGTTACCGTTCTGGTCAAGCGCGGTGTACTTGAAATTAGGCATGTCAGTTTGGTGGTTATGGAAAATCCGTTGATAATATGCTAGCAAAATGCGGAGGCGGAGTCAAGCTATTAGGTATACTTGAGCACCTCTTCAATGGTGGTGTTGCCCTCGAAGATGTTCTGGATGCCGTCCTCTCGCAAGGTGCGCATGCCCAGCTCGATGGCTTTCTGCTTGAGCACCAGGGATGGCACGTTCTCCGTGATGAGCTCTTTGATGGGGTCGGTCACGTTGAGCAGCTCGTGGATGCCCTTTCGGCCCTTGTAGCCGGTGCCGGCGCACTTCTCGCAGCGCGCCCCAGTGTAGAATTTCTGCTGGCCGATGAGGCTCGGGCTGATGCCCAGCTGCATCAGCAGCGCGTTGCTCGGCTGGTACGCCGTCTTGCAGTACGGGCAGATGGTGCGGACCAGGCGCTGGCCCAGCACGCCCAGCAGCGTGGCCGCCAGCAGGAACGACTGCACCCCCATGTCGATGAAGCGCGTCACCGCGCCCGCGGCATCGTTCGTGTGCAGGGTGGAGAGCACCAGGTGTCCCGTCAGTGCCGCCTGGATGGCAATCTGCGCCGTGTCCGTATCACGAATTTCGCCCACCAGGATGCGGTCCGGGTCCTGACGCAGGAAAGCACGCAGCACGCGGGGGAAGGTGACGCCGATTTGCTCGTTGATGGGCACCTGGACGATGCCGTCGATGTCGTATTCCACGGGGTCCTCGGCGGTGAGGAGCTTGGAATCGATGGTGTTGACCTCTCGGAGTGCGGCGTAGAGGGTGGTGGTCTTACCGGAACCGGTGGGGCCGGTGACCACGAAGATGCCGTTGGGCTTGGCCACGGTGTCCAGGATGTACTCGTGGATGTGGGGCGCGAGGTTGAGCTTGTTGAGATCCAGAACAATGTTGTTGCGGTCCAGCACACGGAGCACCACGGATTCGCCGTACTGGGTGGGCAGGGAGTTCACACGCATATCCACGCGGTTCTCGCCCACCTTCATCACGATTCGCCCATCCTGCGGCACGCGGCGTTCCGCGATGTTCATGCCGGCCATGACCTTCACGCGGGAAATCACGGGGTTGGCCAGGTGGATGGGCGGCGGCGCCATCTCGTACAGGGCGCCGTCCACGCGGTAGCGGATCTTGAATTCCTTCTCGAACGGCTCCAGGTGAATATCGGAGGCCTTCTCCTTGATTGCCTGCGTGATCACCAGGTTCACAAACTTGATGACCGGCGCCGCATTCACCTCGTCCGCACCGTCCTTGCTGGTCACGTCCATGGCGTTCAGCTCGTCCAGCAGGTCCGTCATCACCGCATCGGAGCCGCCGTAGCACTCCGCAATGCGGGCGCGCACCTCGTAGTCCGGCGCCACGTGCATGTACACGTCCTTGCCGGTGGCAATGCGCAGGTCGTCGATGGTCTGCGGGTTCAGCGGGTCCTCCAGGCAAACGTACAGGCCCTCGCCGTCGCGGTATTCGATGGGCAGGGCTCCGTGGAGGCGTGCCTGGTGGGCGGGCAGCATGGCCAGCACATCCGCCGGCGGGGTGAAGTTGGCCAGGGAGACGTACTGCGCGCCGACCTCGTTGGCGATGATGCTCCAGAAGTCCTCCGGGGCGCCGATGATGCCGAAATCGATGAGGGTTTCCCACAGCTCCTTGCCGTTGGTGGCCTGCTCCTCTGCCACCTCCTTGGCAACAGACTTGTCCAGCATGCCGTTGTTGACGAAAACGTCCAGTGTCGCTTCAATATTCATGATGGGGAAGGGGGGTGAGTGGTTTTAGCTGGCGTCGCCCGTGGTCACGCGGATCACTTCATCGGGGGAGACAAGGCCGGCGAGCACCTTGCGGATGCCGTCCTCCCGCAGGGTGCGCATGCCCAGCTCGCGGGCGCGCTTGCGCAGCTGCGCGGACGTGATGTTGGAGTTGATGAGCCCGCGCACATCGTCCGTCACCTGGAAAATCTCGAAGATGCCCATTCGGCCCTTCATGCCCTTGCCGCGGCAGTGCTCGCAGCCGCCGGGGCGCGGCAGCTTGATGCCGTGCGTGATATCGATGCCCAGCGTGCGGGATTCCTTCTCCGTGAGCTGGCCGTCCACCTTGCAGCTGCACAGGCGGCGGCACAGGCGCTGCGCCATGATGGCGCGCACCGCAGAGGCAATCAGGAAGCGGTCCACGCCCATATCCGCGAGTCGCGCCACGGAGGACGGGGCATCGTTGGTGTGCAGGGTGGAGAGCACCAGGTGGCCCGTCATGGCGGCCTGGATGGCGATACCTGCGGTCTCGCCGTCTCGAATCTCACCCACCATGATGATGTTGGGGGCCTGGCGCAGCATGGCTCGCAGGGCGGCGGCGAAGGTCATGCCGATTTCCGTGCGGATCATGACCTGGTTGATGCCGCTCATCTCGTATTCCACGGGGTCTTCTGCGGTGATGATCTTCTTGTCCGGGCGGTTCAGGCGGTTCAAGCACGCGTACAGCGTTGTCGTCTTACCGGAACCGGTCGGGCCCGTCACCAGAATCACGCCGTCGGGCAGGCCCACCAGGCGGTCGAACACCGCCTCGTCATCGGAGAGGAAGCCGAGCTGCTGCAGGCCCAGCGAGAGGGCGGACTTGTCCAAGATACGCATGACCACGGATTCGCCGTGGTTGGAGGGCACGGTGCTGACACGCAGGTCGATGTGCGTGCCGTCGCGCAGGTCAAGCTCGATACGGCCATCCTGCGGCACGCGCTTCTCTGCAATGCTCATGGTGGAGCTCATGACCTTGAGGCGCGCCACAATGGGGGCCAGCAGCTTCTTGGGATGGTTGATGATTTCTATCAGGCGGCCGTCCACGCGGTAGCGCACGCGCACGCGGTCCAGCATCGGCTCAATGTGGATATCGGATGCGCGCATGCTGTGAGCCTCGTTGAACATGTTGTCCACCAGCTCGATGATGGGGGCATCGCCATCGCCCTTGTTGAACTCCACCTTTTCGGGGTAGTACTTCTTCAGCGCGTCCGTCATCTTGATGGGCGACGTCACGAAGTAGCTCAGGTCGCGCTGCAGGAACTGCTGCATGCTGTCCATCCCCTCCATGTTGAACGGGTCGTCGATGGCAACCTGAAGCGAGAATCCGTCGTCGCCCAGCGGTATCACGCGCAGCCTGCGCGCCAGCTCGGCGTCCACCTGGGCTATCATGCCGGGATCCACCTCCACGGCGTCCAGGTCCACGTATTCCAGCCCGGTGTTGGCCGCGGCCACCTGGGCCACGTATTCGCCCGTCAGGTGGTGGTTGTTGATAAGGTCTTCCACCACGCTGTCGCCCGGCAGCATTTGCTCGCGCGTGGCGTCTATGGTTTCCTGGGCTATCGCCCCCGCTTCCACCAGGAGCTGGAGCAAGAAATTTTCGTTCGTGTACACGGTTGTTCTCGGCTTGTTGTTACGGCGGTGTAAAACCGCCCTGCGCTTTTTCAACTTTACCAAAATCACCCCCGCTCGTCAAAGCATTTCTCCCAATTCCGCGCCTTGAAAAATAAGTTAAAAACAAAAATAGTTACAAAAGCAAAACAAAAAGGACCGCGCCGTGCGCCTGAACGAATGAAGGCGCGAAGCCTGAAACGACCATGAACAAGAAAAACATCAAATATGCGGCGGCCGCCCTGGCGGTCATGTTCTCATTCTCCTCCTGCTGCTGGCATCACCACAGCGCGGCCAACTGGCACAGCGGTGGAGTGCGCCATGCAGTGGCGGTTCACCATGTGGAGCACCACCACGCACCGGTTCTGCACCACAACGACCGCCGCCACAGGCGATAAGGCACATCTGGGCAAAAATCAGGCGCCGCACTCCATGCAGGGTGCGGCGCCTGGAAATTTACGGGTTCAATAACCGTGCTTACGCTGCGGCAGGGGCGGTGGCCGGAGCCGGAGCAGCCTCGGGAGCCGGCGCAGCCTCGTCGACACCGTTCAGCAGCGGGGCGAGGGCGTCCATCAGAGCCTGGGAGCCGTAGCACTGGCTGGAGAGCAGGGGCAGGAACGTGCCCATCATGCCGGAGATAACACCCTGCAGCTCGCCTTCAAACTGTTCCTTGAGCTTGTTCTGGATAGCCTCGGAGGGCTCGGGCAGGCTTTCGGACTGCTTGCGGAGGGTTTCCGTGGAGGCCATCAGCTCCTTGACCTTGGGAGCGGCGGCATCGGCGGTTTCCTTGCTGTTAACGCCCTTGAGGGTATCCAGCAACTGCTTCATGTTGTTGATGGTTTCACGGGCGGGAGCCTCGTACTTGGCGTACTCGGCGGGATCCAAGGCGGGAGCCTGGGCTTCCGGAGCGGGGGCGGGAGCCGCGGGAGCGGCAGGGGCCGCCTCCTGGGCCATCAGCGGGCTGGCCATGGCGGCCAATGCAATGATTGTTGTTTTCATAACGAACAGGCCCGCAACATACACCCGCCCCGCCGTTTTGTCAAGCTCCATGACAACCAATTTGGGGAAACGGCAAGGCTGTGGCTATTTGCCGCGCAGGGTGGATACGGCGTAGGCAAGCAGGAAGATGCAGCCCAGCACCATGATGATGGTGGCACCCAGGTGCCAGCCCAGCGGATAGGACAGGAAGAACGCCAGCACGGAGCCCAGCCCGCCGATGAGCCCGCCGCCCCAGAACATCAGCTCCGTGCGGTCGGTCAGCAGCTTCATCGTAGCCGCCGGCGCCACCAGCAGACCCAGCGTCAGGAATGCCCCCACCGCTTGCAGGGATGATACCAGCACTAGGATGATGAGCGCGAAGATGCCGTAGTTGTAGGCTCGCGCGGGCAGCCCCATGGTGGCCGCCGCCCGCGGGTCGAACAGGAATATCACCAGCGGGCGGAACAGCGCCGTGATGCCCAGCATGGCCACCGCGCCCGTGGCGTAGGCCACCCACAGGTCGGTGTCGGTCATGCTCATGATGTTGCCGAAAAGCCAGTCGTCCACCTTTTGCTGCAATCCCAATTGGATGAGGATGACATATCCTGCGGCAAAGGCGGCGGTGTGGAGGACGGAGAGGGCGGTGTCGTGCTCCACGCGCGCGGTGCGGGAGACGAAGAGCGAGCCCAGCCCCACCAGCAGGGCCGCCAGAACCGCACCCAGAAGGATGCTCACCTGCAGCAGGCCGAACAGCAGGATGGCCAGCGCAATCCCCGGCAGCAGCGCGCAGGAGAGCGTGCCGATTTGCAGCGCGGAGCGCCTCAGCACCACCAGCGCGCTCACAAACCCGTTGGTGAAGCCGATGAACGCGCAGGCCCACAGGCTGCGTTGCGCCAGCGGTTCGCCCAGGAATTGGATAAAGTCGTTCATGCTTGTTCAGAGGCGGGGAAGATTTGTTGCAGGTTCTGCGGGGTGAGCACCTCTGCGGTCTCGCCGTACGCCAGCGCGCGTTTCCGCATCAGCAGCGCGCGGTCGAACACCTGCGCCGCCGTCGCCATGTCGTGGTGGGATGCCACCACCAGGCGCCCTTCCTGCGCTAGGGAGCGCAGCAGGCTGCCCAGCGATGCCGCTCCCGGCACGTCCAGCCCGCCGAACGGCTCGTCCAGCAGCAGGATGTGGGCCTCCTGCGCCATGGCGCGCGCCAGGAAGGCACGCTGCTGCTGGCCGCCGGAAAGCTCGCCGATTTGGCGGTGCTGGAGGTGGGTCATCTCCAGGGCGTCGAGCGCCTTGTCCACAATGTCGCGGTCGTGTGCGCCCATGGGTTTCCACGGGCCGAGCGCGGGGTAGCGCCCCATCTCCACCAGGCGGCGCACCGTGATGGGGAAGTTCCAGTCCACCTCCGACCGCTGCGGCAGGAACGCAATTTCCCGCCTCACGTCGTGCAGGGGCGCGCCGTTCCACAGGATGCGCCCGCCCAGGATGGGATGCAGGCCCGCCAATGCATGCAGCAGGGTGGATTTGCCGGCGCCGTTGGGGCCGATGAGCGCGAGCGTGTGCCCGCAGGTGATGGAAAGGGAGATTCCCTCAATGACCTTTTGTCCGCCGTAGCCGGCCGACACGTCCTCCAGGCGCAGTTCATGCCCGCCCTCGTGGTGGTGGCCGCCGCCCCAGCAAATGTGGTCGTGGCCGCAGTGCTCGTGCGTGTCTACCATGTCAGGGTGAAAAGGGTGTGCAGCGAGGTGGCGGCGGGATCGCTCCACTGCGTGTCGGTGGCGGATTCCCCGCCGTGGGTGAGGGTGATGTTGACGGCGTGCTGGGCGGCGTTGGGCCATTCTGCCTGCAGCTCCAGCTCCGCGGTGTGCGGCGGTAGGGCGATTTCCGTGACCCACGGCGATGCCGTTCCCGCCGGCAGGGCGGCCAATTCATGCCCCAGGTGCAGCAGGCGCAGCGACGTGGGCGCGCCGTCGAACCTCACCTCCGCCAGCATGCAGCACGTTTCCTGCGGAACCACGGTGGTGGCCGCTTCCGGCGCCGCGGGGCGCTTTCCCGTGAGCGCCACCAGCGGAGCCCCGGCAAGCAGGACTCCCAGCAGGGTCAGCGTGAATGTGAGGCGGGGCGACATGCTGCTATTGCTTTGCTTGGGGAGCCAAACCCTCCGTGATGTTCTGCACGTTGGCGCGGAAGGTGGCGGCGTAGCCCTTCAGGTCCGGGCAGATGCCGTCCAGCACCAGCGGGCGTATCTCTGCGCCGATTTGCTTGGCCAGTCCCTCCAGTGGCCGCGGGGTCCCCGTCCATTCGCGGAAAATGCAGCGCACCTTGCTCTCGCGCAGCTGGGCGAGCATGGCCGCCATGCTCGCGGGGTCGCCCTGCGCTTCCTTGGCTATGCCGTACACCGGGATGGCCTTGAAGCCGTACTGGGCGCAGAAGTGGCACATGGCGGCGTGCTCCGTCACCAGCACGCGCGATTCCGCGGGGATGCGGCTGAACGCCAGGCGCGCCTCGCGGTCCAGCTTGTCCATCTCCGCCGCGTACTTGGCATAGCCCGCGCGGTAGGTGGCTGCCTGTGCCGCGTCGGCCTTCTGCAACTCGGCCAGCAGGGTGGCCGCGGCGCGCTTCATGTTGGCGGGGGAGTTCCACCAGTGGGGGTCATACCCCTTGCCGTCGGGCAGCTGCACATCAGGCACGTCCGCTCCCAGCTCCACAATGCGGCTGGTCGCGCGCAGTCCCTCCAGATAGGGCTCCACTCCCTTGCCGCAGGCCATCACAAAGCTCGCGCCGGATGCCGCGGCCACAGCCGCCGGCTGCGGCGAGAACTCGTGCAGCTCCACGTTCTCCGGGAACAGGTCCACCACTTCCACGCTCTCGCCGCCTACCGCACGCGCCATCTCCGAGAGCAGCGGATGCAGGCTCGCCAGCTTCACTTGCGCCTGCGCGCACAGCGCACACGCCACCAGGAGGAATACAGCCAAGTATTTCTTCATGCCATTATTCTACAGAAGGTGTCAAGTGCGCTTCTCAACGGGCTTTCCATATCTATTGTGCCAATGCCTCACCCTTCCTTGACGGACAACAAAAAAGGCGGCTCCGCGGGAACGGAGCCGCCCTGGGGAAAGGGTCCGGGCTACTTGGTCTTGAGGTAGTCCTCCACGGCGGAGGTGACCTCCTTCAAGTCGTCGATGGTGAGCTCGCCCATGTGGGCAATGCGGAAGGTCTTGTCCTTGAGGTCGCCGTAGCCGTTGCCCAGCGTCATGTTGCGCTCGGCGAGGAAGGCGTTGAGGTCCTTCACGTCCACCATCCAGTCCTTGCCCTTGGGGTGGGAATCAATGACGGTGAGGGTCTTGGAGAGGTACTTGCGGTTGGGGTAGACGCGGAAGTGCTCGTCGGCCCATGCGCGGGTGTACTCGGCCATGGCCTCGTGGCGGGCGAAGCGGTTCTCGATACCCTCCTCGTTGATGATGTGCTGGAGCTGCTTGTCCATGGCGTACATGATGGAGAGGCAGGGGGTGGATGTGTACTGGTAGTTCTTCTTGTCGATGAAGTCCCAGATGGTGCGCAGGTCGAAGTACAGGCCGCGGTTCTCCACCTCGGCGGTGCGCTCGTACGCCTTCTTGCTCATGGCGCAGATGGCCATGCCGGGCGGCAGCGCCAGCGCCTTCTGCGTGGAGGTGATCAGCACGTCGATGCCCAGCTTGTCCGTCTCAATCTTGGAGCCGGCCGCGGAGGATACCGCGTCCACGCACCAGATGACGTCCGGGTATTTTTTCATCACCTCGGCAATCTCCTCCACGGGGTTCTGGATGCCGGAGGAGGTCTCGTTGTGGGTGACGGTCACCAAATCGTACTTGCCGGTGGAAAGGGCTTCGTCCACCATCTCCGGGGTGGTGGGCTCGCCCATCACGCTGGAGAACTTGTCGGCGGGGATGCCGTTCGTCTTGGCCATCTTGAACCACTTGTCGCCGAAGGCGCCGATGGAGAACACGGCCGCGCGCTTGGCGGTGCAGGAGCGGATGGCTCCCTCCATCAGACCGGAGCCGGAGGATGTGGAGAGCAGGATGCGGTTCTCCGTGAACAGAATCTTCTGCAGGTTGTCGGATATGCGCTTCTGGATTTCAGATGCCTTCTTGGTGCGGTGCCCGATCATCGGCAGGGAGAGCTCTTTCAAGATGTCTTCCGTCACAACGGTGGGGCCGGGAATAAACAGTTTGATAGCCATAACAGTGGTGATTTTGGGAATACTTGCATCATACCACACTCCCCCCTCCCTTGGCGAGCTTTATTTCCACCCTTCCGAAATCGCCAATCGTAAATTCCGTATGGCGTTTCCAATCAATATGAATCTTGACAAACCGCGCCAATCGCTCTAAAACGCCACCGAATGCAGCTCCCATTGGCAAGTCGCGCGCCAGACTTATCAATGCGTAGCTCGTGCGTGGCATAAGGGCAGCGCGCGCCGCATCTGCAATCTCTTCGATCTTGCCGTCAATAACGTACCCGGTAATCATCGGCATGCTGTCAGGGCTGTCTTTTGCCTCAACCGCACATGTCCACCCATTGCCTCCCATGATTGTACTCTGAGTAAAATCTGGCGAGGTGCAAAAAAAGCCCATCTGGCGAAGTGCCAGATGGGCGAAATCCTTAATCTTAATCCCAATCTTAATTGCCTTCCTTTTCCTGAGCGGCTTCCGCTTCCAGTTTCTGGCGGAGTTTCTCCGGGAGCTTGACCTGGATGTGGATATCGCGGAGCTGGACGGCGTCGACGGTGTCGGGGGCCTCGCACATGAGGTCGACGGCGCGGTTGTTCTTGGGGAAGGGAATGACCTCGCGGATGGATTCGCATTCGCCGATGAGCATGACCATGCGGTCCAGGCCGAGGGCGATGCCGCCGTGGGGGGGCGCGCCGAAGGAGAACGCGGAGAGCAGGTGTGCGAAGCGCTCGTTGATGGTCTTCTCGTCCAGGCCCAGCGCGCGGAAGGCGGCGTCCTGGAGGTCGCGCTCATGGATACGCAGGGAACCGCCGCCGAGCTCGTTGCCGTTGAAGATGACGTCGTACGCCTCGGCACAGAGGTCGGTGGAGATTTCGCCCTTGAGAACCTTGTCCACATGCTCCGGGATGGGGCGGGTGAAGGGGTGGTGGATGGCCACGTAGCGGCCTTCCTCCTTGTCCCAGGCGAACATGGGGAAGTGGGTGACCCAGAAGAGGTCGATGTCGTGGTTGTCCTTGAGGATTTCCATGAAGTCGGCGCACTGCAGGCGCACGCGGCCGAGGATGGTGCAGCTCTGCTCCCACTCGCCTGCGGCGAAGAAGATGCAGTCTCCGCTCTCAATGTTGAGGCGCTCGCGGAGGGCCTGGAGCTCGGCGTCGGAAAGGCGCTTGGTGACGGGGCTCTTCCACTCGTCGCGGTTGTCCACGTCGCGCACCTTGATGAAGGCGAGACCCTTGGCACCGGCCTCCAGGGCGGTCTGGGTGAGGGCGTCCACCTGGCCGACGGAGGGGGCGAAGCCCTTGGCGTTGATGGCCTTGACCACGCCGCCGTCTGCAATGGCGCCGCTGAAGACGCGGAATTCGCTGTTGGCGAAGATGTCGGAGCAGTCGGTGATCTTTATCTCGAAGCGGCGCTCGGGCTTGTCGGAGCCGTACTGGTCCATGGCATCATGCCAGGTCATGCGGGGGAAGGGGGTGACAATGTCGCGGCCCACGGATTCCTTGAAGACGCGCTTGAGCATCTCCTCCATCCAGTGGTAGATATCCTCCGGGGAGATGAAGGAAGCCTCCACGTCCACCTGGGTGAACTCGGGCTGGCGGTCGGCGCGCAGGTCTTCGTCGCGGAAGCAGCGGGCAATCTGGAAATACTTCTCAAGGCCGGCCACCATGAGCAGCTGCTTGTACTGCTGGGGGCTCTGGGGCAGGGCGTAGAACTTGCCGGGGCTCACGCGGCTGGGCACCAGGTAGTCGCGGGCACCCTCCGGGGTGGACTTGGAGAGGATGGGGGTCTCCAGCTCCAGGAAGCCCTGCTCGTCCAGGTAGTCGCGCACGGACTTGGTGATGCGGTGGCGCAGCATCATGTTGCGCTGCATCTCCGGGCGGCGCAAATCCAGGAAACGGTACTTCAGGCGGATATCCTCGTTGGCCACGCTGCGGTCCAGCTGGAAGGGCAGCACCGCCGCGCGGTTCAGAACCACCAGGCCGTCGGCGTTCACCTCAATCTCGCCCGTGGCCAGATCCGGGTTGGTGGCGTCAACCTCGTCCGTCTTCAAGCGGGCCACCACGTTACCGGTGACCTGAATCACGGATTCCACGCGCAGGGATTCCGCCTGCTTGGCGAGGTCGGCATGGTTCTCCGGGTGGAAGACCACCTGGGTCTTGCCCTCGCGGTCGCGCAGGTCGATGAAAATCACGCCGCCGTGGTCGCGCACGGTGTCCACCCAGCCGACGAGGCGCACGGACTGGCCCACATCGCTCAGGCGGAGTTCATCACAGGTATGTGTTCGGTAACTGTTCATGGCATATGTAATGGTGAAATGGAGATGTTGCTCCGCGCATAAAGCCCGCGAGAGCGCGCAGAGTATACGCGCGCGTGTCCCAATGTCAAGACTGTTTTTTGCGGCGTGTTTGGAAAAAGGGCCTTACACATCATCCCATGCAGAGCCGCTGCGCGAGGCATAGAGGGGGTGGCTCCAAAGGCGGCGGGCCATGATGCCGGGGGAGGCGATGCCGAGCAGGAAGCGGCGGCGTTGCGCGTCGCGGTCGAACTCCGGCATCTCGGTTGCATCGTCGCTCTCCGCGGTGGCGGGGCAGGGGGGCTGCTGGGGCAGGGCGGGGACGCAGTGGAGGCACGCGGAGCAATGGCCGCAGGGTGGCATGGATTCATCCGCAAAGTATCGCTGCAGGGCATCGTTGATGCAGTGCGGGGAGGCGAGCATCTGCAGCAGGGTGTCCAGACGCGCCAAATCCGCCCGGCAGCGGCGGGTGTAGGACGAGGAAAGCTCATCCGCCACCTCGCGGGCATCGGCGGGCCCGGTGGCGTGCAGGCAGACCGCCTGCTGGCGCAGCGTAAGCTTCCATTCGCCTGCGGCCTCGCACTCGCGCAGCTGGTCCATGGCCTCGGCGTAGGAGCATCCCCAGGCATCGGCGGCATCCGCCACCTCGCCGTCGCGGTGGGCATCCAGCCATTGCAGGCGCGCGGCTTCGTCGGCATCTCGGCCATCCAGGATGGTGCCCATCGGGAAAAGGGGCTTCACCTTGTAGAACTTGCAGCCATAGGCTTCCGGCTCCACGGCGTGCATGTCTTGGAGACGCTGCATAAGGCGCAGCGGCACGTCATCCGGTACATCGCAGGAGGTGGTGAGTTCCCAGAACGATACGACCCGTTGCGCAGAGGGCAGCATCCAGCGCGCGGCGCGCAGCACGCCTTCCGCATCCGGCTCTGCCGCGCGGATGCGGTTGCGGGCGTCCAGGATATCCGCTGCATCCAGCAGCACCAGACTGGTGCAGGGAGCGCCATCGCGCCCGGCGCGGCCGCTCTCCTGCAGGTAGGCCTCCGGCGAGCCCGGCACGCAGAAGTGCACCACGGAGCGCACGTCCGGCTTGTCTACGCCCATGCCGAAGGCAATGGTGGCGGTGAGCACCTGGAGCTTGTTGGCCAGGAAATCGTCCTGCAGCTGCTCGCGCAGCTCCGCGGGCTGTCCCGCATGGTATCCGGCGGCGCGGAAGCCGCATTCCGCCAGGCGGGCGGCAAGGGATTCCGTTTCCTTGCGCGCGCGGCAATAGACGATGGCGGGGAGGTGCGCCCCGTCGTCGGACTGCAGGAAGTCCACCAGGGCGCGGAATCGGTCGTCCGGCGCGGCGGCAATGCGCGTGATGTTGGGGCGGTACGGCGGCAGGGAGATGATGTTCTCCCGTGCAATGGAAAAGGTTTTTGCCAAATCCTGCTGCACGCGCGAGGTGGCGGTGGCGGTGAGTGCCATCACGCAGCGGAACGGCCTTTGCGCCGCCCATTGCGCGAGCCTCAGGTAGTCCGGGCGGAAACTGTGCCCCCATTCGGAGACGCAGTGCGCCTCGTCCACCACAAACAGCGTGAGAGGCGCGGCGGAAAGTGCCTCCTGCAGCGCGTGGTTCTCCAGGGATTCCGGTGCCACGAACAACAACCTCAGCGCGCCCGATGCCACATCGCGCAGCACGCCCGCGCGCTCGTCGTCCTCCAGCGTGGAATCGAACCGGGCGGCGGGTATGCCCAGCTTGGCCAGCCCCTCGCTCTGGTCGCGCATGAGCGCAATGAGGGGCGACACCACCACGCTCACGCCGCCGAGCAACACGGCGGCCGCCTGGTAGCACAGGCTCTTGCCGTGGCCGGTGGGCAGCACGCCCAGCGTGTTCTCCCCGCGCAGGGCGCGCTCCAGCAAATCGCGCTGCGCGTCGCGCCAGCCATCCTTGCCGAAAAGCGCCAACACGCGCCCCTCCTGCTCGGCGGTTAGCTCCATGATGGATTTACAATTTACGATTTACAATTTACAATTTGGGAATGAGGCGCGGCCTTGCCGCGCGTGAATCGCCAATTTGTACATTGTACTTTGTCCTTTGTACATTGTACATCCTGCTCAGGGTTTCACCTTGATTTTCTGGCCGATTTGCAGACGGCGCACATCCTTGTCGGTGAAGTGGTTGATTTCCATGAGCTTCTTCAGGGGAATCTTGTACTTCTTGGCCACGCTGGCGGGGGATTCTCCCTTGGCCAGAATGTGGTAGCCGTCGCCGGAGTCCGCAGCCGGTTCAGGTTTGGGCTGCTCCGCCGCCACGGGTGCCGGTGCGGGCTTGGGTTGCTCCGCCGCCACAGGTGCCGGTGCGGGCTTGGGTTTCTTGTTGTTTTGGGCCACGCTGGTGGTGGCGGGGGTCTCCTTCGTGGCGGTTTCCACGGTGGCGGGTGCAGACGGGGTCTGCTGCCCCGCTACGCGGTCGGTGGGGAAGGTCTCTCCGGGGTGTTCAATGGCAAAGAGTGCGCGGGCGGCCTTCTCGTTGCCCTGGGCTGTGGCGCGCTGCAGCCAGCGCTTCGCATCGATGATGTTGGCCTCCACGCCGCGTCCGTCACGGTAGCAGATGCCGAGCATGAATTGGGCGTCCGACTGGTTGTTGCTCGCGGCCTTGTTGCACCACTTGAAAAATTCCTCCACGCTGGTGGCAATGCCCTTGCCGGTAACATAGCAGCGGGCCACGTTGAACTGCGCCTCCTTGTCGCCGCCCTCCGCAGCCAGATAGTAGCAGGCAAAGGCTTTCTGGTCGCTCTGCTCCACGCCTGCGCCGCGCGCGTACAGGATGCCCAGATTGTTGAGAGATGCCATGTCGCCGTCCGTGGCGGCTTGGTGCAGCTTCACCACGGCCTCCGGTGCTCCGGCGGGAAGCTCCGGGATGGCGAGGTCCGCCGGAATGGCGGGCACGGGCGTGGCTTCTTGCGGTTCCACTTCCTCGGCTGTTTCCTCATCTGCGGGTTCAGCCTGGGGCTGCGGGATTTGCGGCTGGGCCTGGGGCTCCGGCTGCGCGGCCGGTTCCGCGGGCTGTTCCGCGGCGGGCTGCGGTTGCGTCTGCGGCTGTTCCGCGGCGGGCTTCTCCACGGGGGAGGTTTCTGTCTTGGTTTTGTCGTCTCCGCAGCTGCAGAGCATGGCAGCGGCTGCTAATCCCAATCCGGCGGCCAGCGTTTGCTTATGGAATTTCATCTTCATGGAAAGAGTTTGCGAGTTTTTCTAAAATCCGGGTTTCACCACCCGCCTGCTAGCCTATCATGCCTCTGCTTGTGTGTCAAGGAATCGTTTTGCCGTGTGCATTCCTTGCCTATGACTCCCCTCATGGCGGCGGTGCCGGGCCTGTGAAAGGGGGGGCTTACGGCATGCTCCCTATTCCCGTGCTGAACCTATGAAATGCGCCGTCTCTGACGGTGGGCTGTGAAGCACGCCTGAGACGCGGGGGAATTGAACCCCGCCATGCGGACGAATTTTGCCCTTGTGTCTTGAAAAACGATGCTTCCCCTGTCATATTTTTGTCCTTTTTTGTGAAAATACCCTTGCATGCAACATCGAAAGGTGTTAAAATTGCTGCGGCATAAAGCCTCAATATTATGGCTAGAACTCATACAACGTACACGCCTGAGGATAAGAAAAGCATCATTATGAGCATCCTCACGAAGAAGACCACCATCCAGAATATTGCCAAGGAGAAGAATGTGGCTCCTACCCTGGTGTCTCTCTGGAAGAAGCAGGCGGAAGACGCCATTTTTGCCCGCTTCCAGCCCCAGCCCCGCGGCCGCCGAAAGGCCACCGCTTCCAAGGCCGAGGCCAAGAGCAGCATCCAAAGCTCCCGCATGGAGGCTCGCAAGGCCAAGACCCGCGCCAAGCGCCTGGAGGCCAAGCTCAAGGAATCCCGCGAGCGCGTGGAGGTCCTGGAGACCGGCCTGCGCAAGCTGGTGGAGGAACTGGGCTTCCGCATGGTGAAGGCCCGCCGTCCGCGCCGCGCCAAGAAGGCATAAGGCCCGGATGCCGTTTGCAGCCGCGGCCGGTGCTCTCTCGCCACGGCCGCGGGGCGGCGTTCCATTTCCCCGCCGATTGTGTCATCATTCCAAAAGAAGGTGGCACAACGGCGGGTTTTTAGGCATAGTATACAGCGTGCCTGGCCGGCAGCGCGTATCAAACCATGCGCCCGGCCGACCCTTCAGCATATTTTTTCCATATGAACACGATGATCAACCAGTGGATGCGCCGCGCGCGCACAATGGGTGCCGTGGCCGCGATGGCTTTCGGCGTTATGGCCCCGGCCGTCCAGGCCGCGCCCGACTATGACCAGATTGGGCAGATATTCGCCCGCCTGATACAGGGCTCCCATGTGAGCCACGCCCTGTTCACGCAGGACATGTACAAGAAGTTTTTCGACAACTACATCCAGATGCAGGACCCGCAGCACCTGTTCCTTTCGCAGGCGGATGTGGATGCGCTGTACGAGCAGTACGGCAGCACGTTTGGCGACTACCTGGTGACGGGCGAGACCACCAAGCTGGCGGAGGCTATGTACGGCGTCTTCCAGGAGAAGGCCCTCAACCGTATCGCCCAGGCGGAGAAGATGATTACCGAGATGGACGGCAAGCTGCCCGCCTTTGATTCCGACCGCAACATCCCGCGCACCCGCCGCAAGCTCCCCCGCGCCAAGGACGACGCCGAGCTGGACCAGGTGTGGAAGGACCAGGTGGAGGACATGCTGCTCTCCGAGGTGAGCCGCCGCGAGAACATGGCCAAGCTGGCCGCCGCCAAGGGCAAGCCCGACCCCAACGCCAAGGAAATGTCCGTGCATGAGAAAATGCTCTCCCGTCTCAAGCGCATGCGCTCCGACTTTGTGGAGGCGGACCGCGAGGACATGGTCTCCTTCCTGCTCAACGCCGTGGCCCGCGTGTACGACCCGCACAGCGACTACATGGGCGCCCGCGAGGAACAGCGCTTCAAGGACATGCTCAAGGCCTCCATCGTGGGCATCGGCGCACGTCTCAAGGCGGACGACGACGGCTCCACCACCATTGAGGGTATCGTCAAGGGCGGCCCCGCCGCCAAGAGCGGCCAGCTCAAGCTCGGTGACCACATCGTGGCCGTCTCCGAGGATGGCGAGAACTGGACGGACATCATGTTCCTGAGCATCGACAAGGTGGTGGACCACATCCGAGGCAAGGCCGGGCAGTCCATCAGCATGCGCGTGCAGGATGCGGACACCGGGGAATCCCGCGTGGTCACCATCACGCGAGACGTGGTGCCCATGTCCGAGGAAATGGCCAGCGGCAAGATTGTGGAGATGAAGGCCAAGGACAGCTCCGGCAACCCCGCCACCTACAAGCTGGGCATCCTCACGCTGCCCTCCTTCTACATGGACCTTGACGCCAACGAGGTGCACTGCGCCGCTGACGTGAAGCGCATCCTCACCCGCATGATCGGCGAGGGCGTGCAGGGCCTGGTGGTGGACCTCCGCTTCAACGGCGGCGGCTCCCTGGAGGAGGTGCGCAAGATGGTGGGCCTGTTCACCGGTGCCGGCCCCGTGGTGCAGGTGAAGGACTCCCGCGGCCAGGTGGAGAAAATCACCGTGAGCGGCAAGCCCCTGTTCAACGGACAGGTGGTGGTGCTCATCAACAAGCTCAGCGCCTCCGCCTCTGAAATCTTCGCCGGCGCCATGGCGGACTACGGCCGCGCGCTTATCGTGGGCGACCCCACCAGCTTCGGCAAGGGTACCGTCCAGCTGCCGCGTGACCTGGCCGCCTTCATGCCATACTTCTCACGCCAGGAGGGCTGCGGCCTCATCAAGGTCACCACGCAGAAGTTCTACCGCATCTGCGGCGCCTCCACCCAGCTCAAGGGTGTGGCCAGCGATATCGTCATCCCCTCCATCACCCAGGGCTTCCGCATTGGTGAAGGCGAGCAGGACTACGTCCTCCCCTACGATGAAATCCCCTCCGCAGGCGGCTACGTCAAGAGCGACCGCATCGCACGCATCCTGCCGGATATCCTCAAGAAGAGCCAGCAGCGCATGAAGCAGGACAAGGACCTCCAATACTACCAGGAGGATGCAGACCGCGCCGACAAGCGGTACGAGGAGAACTCCATCTCCCTCAACAAGCAGAAGCGCCAGGACGAGAACAACACCCTCCTGGAGCGCAAGAAGGCCATTGATGCCGAGCGCAAGGTGCGCTACGAGCAAATGGCCAAGCAGGACGAGAAGGACCTGGTCATCTACCGCCTCAACCTGGATGACGTGGAGGCGGAGAAGCTGCCCCTCGCCACCAAGGAGGACAAGGACAAGTTCATGGACATGGCCGACAACCCCGAGGACGAGCTGGTGGAAACCCCGGACTTCCCCTCCGACATCGATCCCGTCATGCGCGAATCCATGAACATCGTGAAGGACATGATCGACACCCCGTAAGGATTTACAATTTACGATTGACGATTTACCCGTCTCCGCCAAGGCTACGCCGAGGCAAGCAATTTGGGAATATAGGCGCGCGTTGCGCGCGGGAATTTCAACGGTTCGTTCGGCGACATGCCGAACGAACCGAATTTTCTTGCGCGCGCGAGGCGGGGGTGGTAGAATGGGGCGGTAGCAACCGCACCAACGAATAACGTTATGAACATACAGCACATATTGCCGATGATGGCTCTGGGGCTGGCCTTTGCACAGGCCGGAGAGCGGAGCACCTTTGACTTCGGGTGGAAGTTCAAGTACTTTGGCCCGCTGGCTCCCGGTGAAAAGCTTTCCGCCGCCACGTGCGACGGCTATCAGGCCGGGCACGCCGCGCAGGACGCCATTGACGGCAAGGCCGGCACGCGCTGGTGCGCCCCCAACGGTGGCTCCGGCCACTGGCTCGCCGTGAAGAAGGGCCCCAAGGAGAAGGTGGAAACCATCCGTATTGTCTGGGAGAACGGCAACCGCAAGGAGGCCATCGTGGAGTATGTGGCCAACGGCCTGCCCGTGCAGGAAAAAATCACCGTGGACAAGCAGGAGACGGAAATCAACGTGGGCGGCCGCACCATCTCCGATTTCAAAATCACCGTCAACGGCACCGGCCCCGGCAACTGGGCCAGCATCAGCGAGCTCACCTTCTGCGACAAGGGCGGCCACGCCCTTCAGATTCCCGTGCCGGAGACCAAGGCCGGCGAGGCCCCGGAGAAGCTTTCCTATGACGACCGCGACTTCAAGGCCGTGCAGCTGCCGCACGACTGGGCCATTGAGAGCCCGTTCCTGAAAGACGAGCCCAACGAGACCGGCAAGCTGCCGTGGAACGGCTACGGCTGGTACCGCAAATTCTTCAACGTGCCCGCGGACTTCAACCCGGAATCACAGCGCTACTACCTGGACTTTGACGGAGTGATGGCCTGCCCGCAGGTGTATGTGAACGGCAAGAAGGCCGGCGAGTGGGCGTACGGCTACGCCTCCTTCCGCGTGGATATCACACCTTTCCTGAAGCCCGGCAAGCCCAACCTGATAGCGGTGCAGGCCAGCAACAAGCCGTCCTCCACGCGCTGGTATCCCGGTGCGGGCATCTACCGCCACGTTTGGCTGGAGAAGACCGCCCCGCTGCACATTGCCCACTGGGGCGTGTTCGTCACCACCCCGCAGGTGAGCGCGGACCGCGCCACCGTGAAGATCCAGACCACCGTGGAGAACACCGGCAACCATGAGGCGGAGTTCACCGTGCAGCAGAAGATTGAATCCCAGCGCAACACCTCCAAGATGGTGCGCGTGGCCCCCCACTCCACCGCCGTGGTGGAGCAGGAAATCGATCTCAATATCCCCCGCCTCTGGAGCTGTGAGAACCCCAACCTCTACAACGTGGAGACCACCGTCTTGCTCGGTTCCCGCACCATCGACAAGAAGACCACCTCCTTTGGCGTGCGCAACGCCGAGTGGAAGCCGGACGGTTTCTACCTCAACGGCAAGCGCGTGCAGCTCAACGGCGTGTGCGAACACCATGACCTCGGCCCGCTCGGCGCCGCCTTCCACTCCAAGGCCTACGAACGCAAAATCATCAAGCTCAAGGAAATGGGCTGCAACTCCATCCGCATGACCCACAACCCGCCCGCACCGGAGGTGCTGGACCTGTGCGACAAGCACGGCATCCTGGTGCTGGACGAGATGTTCGACATCTGGAAGCACCAGAAGTACGACAAGGTGAACGGCTACCACGTGTTCTGGGAGGAATGGTGGAAGAAGGACGTGAAGAACTTTGTGGAGCGTGACCGCAACCACCCCTGCATCATCGCCTGGAGCGGCGGCAACGAAATCCCTGAAATCACCACCGGCGACGGTGTGCAGATCAACAAGGACCTGCGCGACGAATTCCGCAAGTACGACACCACCCGCCCCTACACCTGCGGCGTGAACGCCGAGAACGGCGCCTGGAACGGATTCGGCGACGTGCTGGACGTCTACGGCTACAACTACAAGCCCTGGGCATACTCCCAGTATGCCGAGAAGAAGCCGGACAAGCCCTACTACGCCTCCGAGACCGCATCCTGCGTGGCCACGCGCGACACCTACTTCTTCCCGGTGCGCTGGGGATTGGGTGACGGCGCGCGCGCGTTCCAAGTGAGCGCGTACGGCCTGTACGCCCCGGGCTGGGGCTACTGCCCGGATGCCGAGTTCACCGCACAGGACGCCAACCCGAACGTGGCCGGCGAGTACGTGTGGACCGGCTTCGACTACATCGGTGAGCCCACCCCCTACAACCAGGATGCCTCCAACATCGGCAACACCAAGGATATGACCAAGGAGGAGCAGGAGGCCCTCATGGCGGAGATGAAGAAGATGGGCGACAAGGCTCCCAGCCGCAGCTCCTACTTCGGCATCATTGACCTGGCCGGCTTCCCCAAGGACACCTACTACCTCTACCAGGCCCACTGGCGTCCGGAGCTGGCGCAGGCCCACATCCTGCCGCACTGGAACTGGCAGGGCCGCGAGGGCGAGGTGACGCCCGTCATGGTCTTCTCCAGCGGCGACGAGGCTGAACTCTTCCTCAACGGCAAGAGCCTGGGCGTGCGCAAGCGCGGCATGGAGGGTGGAACCTTCGGCCAGGGCCGCCAGACCATCGGCAAGAACTCCTACCGCTTCGTCTGGGAGGACGTGAAGTACGAGCCTGGCACCCTGGAGGTGGTGGTGAAGAAGGATGGCAACGAGTGGGCCAAGGCCAAGCGCGTCACCACTGGTGAGACCACCGCCGTGAAGCCCGTGATTGACACCGAAACCATCGACGGCGACGGCCGCGACCTGGCGTTCATCGAGCTGGCGCTCACCGACAAGGACGGCAACGTGGTGCCCACGGACTGCCGCAAGGTTTCCTTCTCCGTGGAGGGCGCGGCAGAGCTGGTTGGTTTCTGCAACGGCAACCCCATTGACTGGACCTGCATGCAGGACCCGAAGCAGAGCTTCTTCAACGGCCGCATCCTGGCTGTGGTGCGCGGCAAGCGCTCCGCTTCCGGCCCCGCCACCGTCACCGTCAAGGCGGAGGGCCTGCCGGAAGTCAAGGTGCCCGTCAAGGTGAAAGCCGTTTCCCCGGAGAAGCTCAATCTCCGCTAACAACCTGCATCCCCCGCCATGGCAGCATTCTCACAGCTCTTCCGCCGGGTCCCGGAGGCTTCGGGACCCAAGATGGACAACAACCCGTACATGAAATGGCTGGTGGTGTTCATTGGTGCGGTGCTGTACTGCTGCCTGGCGTGCCTGGTGTGCAACACGGCGGGAGAGTGCATCAACAAGATTGTCTGGATCCTGCTGGATCTGCTCACGTTGCTGCTCTTCTGCAACGTGTTCCGCATGAACTCCCTGCTGAACCTGCGCAGTCTCTCGCTGATGGTGAGCATGCTGCTGTTCCAGGGGGCGTTGATGGTGGGCGTGCTGTGGCTGCAGGGCCATGTGCCGGGCTATGAGTACCCCGCGCAGGCACTGCTGTGGCTGCCGTATATGCTGGCACCCACGGCGGTTTCTGTGATGGTGGGGCAGAGGCTGGGCCTGCTGACGGCGCTGAGCGCCTCCGTGCTGGGGGCGGCGCTGTTTTCCGAGCCCACGCTGGTGTACGTTTATTCGGTGGTGAGCTTTACCGTGGGCATCTTCAGCGCCATGCTCTCCCGCCGCGTCCACAAGCGTGAGCAGGTGCTGCGCGCGGGTTGGCTTGTAGGCATCCTGGCCTTTGTGTGCATCTTTGCCCTCGCCGCCCTGCAGCAGTGGGTGAACACGAAGGGCTACATGGAACTGGCTTCCGCCCACGGCGGGCATTGCTTCTTTGTGGCCATGGCGATGGAGCTGGGCGCCACCGTGGCGGTCAACTTCGTCCTTTCCGTTTTCATCGGCGGTGTGGAACCCGCCTTGGAGCGCCTGTTCAGCATCACCACACCCATCACCTGGCTTGAATGGGCAGACATGAACCACCCGCTGCTGCGAAAGCTGCAGATGGCCGCTTCCGGTACCTTCCACCACAGCCTGGTGGTGCAGCGCCTGGCGGAGGCCGGCGCGGAGGCCGTGGGCGCGGATGTTTCTCGCGCGGGTGTCTGCGCCCTCTACCATGATATCGGCAAGATTGGCAATCCCCAGTATTTCGCCGAGAACATACGCGACCAAGCCAACACTCCCCACGCAGAGCTCACCCCGGAGGCCAGCGCGCGCATCATCACCGCCCATGTGACCGACGGCATCGCTCTCGCCCGCGAGTACGGCCTCAACCGCCGCATCATCGATGTCATCCGCGAGCACCACGGCACCTCCACCGTCTACTTCTTCTACCGCAAGGCGCTCGACCAGTACAAGGAGGAGAAGGAGAAGTTCGACGAGGGGCAGATTGACACCTGCCCGGATGAGGTGGACGCCTCCATCTTCTCCTACAAGGGGCCGATTCCGCAGACGCGCGAATCCGGCATCGTGAGCCTGGCGGATGCCGTGGAAAGTGCCACGCGCTCCCTCGCCAACCCCACGGAAGAGGACATCAAAGACATGATTGCCGGCATCTTCAAGGGCCGCATCCTGGACGGCAGCCTGCGCGACTGCAACCTCACCCTCGGCGAGATTGAGAAATTGAAAGAAACCTTCTTTGTCAACATCGTCACGATGCACCACAGTCGCATCGCCTATCCCAAGAAAGAGCAAGACGCAGCTGAACAACTCCTGGAGCGCCGCAAGACCGCGCCATGATTCACCGCGTACGCAGCCTGGGCATGGTGGCGGCCTTCCTGGTGGGCGGCATCTTCCATGCAGAGTTCAGCCGGTTGCAGTGGTGGCTGCCCATCGGCATCGCCTTCATGCTCACCATCACCTTCATCGGCATCGACACGGCCAAGCTCAAGCCGCGGCTCATGCACCTGTGGGTGCTGCTGGGAATTGAGGTGATAGGACTGGGCTTTTTCGCCCTGGCACGCGCGGCGGGCTACCCCGTGCTGGCGGAATCCCTGTACTACTGCGGCGCCGCGCCCATTGCCGCGGCGTGTCCCATCATCATCAACATCATGCGCGGCAACGTGGAGTTCACCACCACCGCCATGGTGCTCAGCCACGCGGTGTACGCGCTCTTCACGCCCTTCATCCTGCCCTTGGTGCTGCCGGAGGCCCACATGGGCTACGGCGAGCTGGTGGCCATGGTGGCGGGGCAGCTGGCGAGCGTGCTTGCCGCACCCGCGGTGCTCTCCGTGCTCATGCGCGTGGTGTACCCGCCCTGCCGTTTCTGGGCCCCCAAGTTGAAGGATGTTTCCCTCTTCTTCTGGATTGGCAACCTGACCATTGTTTCCGCCTGCGGCGTGGACCGCATTGTGGCGCGCGGCTACGGTTTCTGGGAGATGTTCCCCATGGCCCTCGGAGCCCTCGTCATCTGCGCGGCGGGTTTCCTCTCCGGCTACCGTCTCGGCTACCCCCGCCTCAAGCGCGAGTGTTCCCAGTGCCTCGGCCAGAAGAACACCGTCCTCACCCTCTACATGGCTGGGCAGGATTACGCCACCCCGCTTGCCTACATCGGTCCCGTCTTCTACGTCTTCTGCCACAACATGGCAAACGCCCTCCAAATCGCCCTCTCCCAGCGTGAGCAGGAGGAAAGGTGATTCCCCCGCGCCTCGCGGCGCGCGGAAATAATTAGGATTAGGATTAAGATTAGGAACGCGCCGCAAGCGGCGCGGAAAATTCGGCGCGGCAGAGCCGCGCAGGGAAATTTTCCCGCGCCTCCGGGCGCGGCTATATTCAAAAATCCTAATTCTAATCTTAATCCTAATCCTAATTTGCCCTGAACAGCGCCTCGTGTGTCGTGAAATGCGCTTGCTTCCGCATCCCTCATTTGTTATCTTGTGGGGCAGTGAGAGAAGAACTGGATGCCAACCCGGATATCGTGTACCGCCAGCAGATGGCCAAGGTCACGCTGAATCGCGGGCGCACGGAGAACACGCAGCGCCGCCATGTCTCGCGCCGCGCCGTGGTGCTTTGGTATCTGGCGGCCTTGGTGGCGCTGGCCCTTTGGGTGCTGCGTCTCTACGGCGTTATTGACGCGCCTTTTTAACCTGCTCGCACAGTTGCTGGTAGAGCGACTTCGCGGCGTCTCCCTTGCAGAAGAGCATGCTCATGGCCCCGCCGTGCTGGTAATAGTAGCCGTAGTCGTCGCGCGTGCGGCCGTCCATGCAAATGTTCACGTCCGCGCCCTTGCAGGCGTTCCAGCGCCCGCCTATCTGCGGAATGAAGTCGCGGGCGTCCTGTGAGTTGACGATATAGCTGTTCCCCCACCAGGTGACGCATTGCGGGCGGATGGGGTTGGTGAGACGGTCCACGGGGTCGAGCGTGATAAGGTAGACGGGGCCGCCGGGCTTGCCGTCCAGCTTGGCGGCTGTCTGCAGCGCGGTGGAGCCCCCCAGGGAGTGGCCCACGAGCACCAGGGGCGCGGTGGGGTTGATGGTGCGGAAGGCCTGCAGGCGTTCCGCCAGCTTCTCCGCGGCCTTGTCGAAGTTCTCGGCGTCGCCCATGTGCCAGTGGTGGTATGCGCGCAGCTGTTCGCCGTCGATGGGCAGCCACGGGGTGTGGTTGGCCACGTGGTGCATGATGCCGGTCCACTCGTCCGCCATGCCGCCGATGAATACCCATCCAGCCACGGCTTTTTCCAGCGGGAGGGGGGCTTGCGGGTACATGGCCTTGCGGGCGTAGTCCACCACGGCGTCCAGCACGTCCTGGGCATCAATGGCCACGGCGGCGGGGGCGCAGAGCAGGGGGCAGAGCAACAGGGAAAGAATCGTTGTCTTCATGGTAAGGGTTGTTCGGTGGTAGTGTTTTGCAACAGGCAGCAGAATCCCCCCGCGCCGAATCCGTGCTGCGGCAGCAGGCGGTAGGCGGGGAAGGGGGCCAGCGTGGATTGGAACGCGGACAGCGCCGGGATTTCCACAGCGCGCCAGCCCGCATGGCGTTTCAGGATGTAGGCCACCACGCGCTCGTCCTCCTCGGGATCGTAGGTGCACGTGGTGTAGAGCAGGTGGCCGTGAGGTGCCACGCAGCGCACGGCCGCCAGCATGATGCCGCGCTGGCGCTTGGCGTTGCCTCCTATCATGCCCGCGCCCAGGCAGCCGGGATTCTTGATGCCCTTGGCCAGCAGGGATTGCCCGCTGCACGGCGCATCCACCAAGATTAAATCAAAGGGTTCTCCGCTGGCCGCCCACTGGTCCGGCCGCAGCCCTGTCACCTCGGCGGCATCCCAGCCGCACTGGCGCAGGTTTTGGCGCAGCACGCCGCGCCTGGCCGCGTTCACCTCGTTGGCCGTGTGCGCATGTGCATACCCGAACCGCGCTCCCAGCAGCAGCGTTTTGCCGCCCGGGGCCGCGCACAGGTCCAGGCTCCGCGCGGGCGGTGGCACCACCCCCAGCGCCGCTCCCTCCCAGCAGGAGGATGCATCCAAAATGTAATAGTAGCCCGCCGCGTAGTCCGCATGCAGCGCCGGGCGCACGCCCTCCGCCGGCAGATACACCCGCGGCGGCAGCCAGGCCGGCACGTCCTCCGCGCATGGAAACGGCGGAACGTACCCCTCCGGCGCGTTCGGTGCCAGCACCACCGCGGAGCGCGAGGATTCCCCGCGCCGCATCGCCAGCACCAGTGCCTCCGCATCCGCGCCGGTCAAGCCCAGCCGCGTGCAAAGACGCATCTCCCCGCTGCTCATCCCCGTTTCCATATCCCCGCCATCCTACCACATCACCCCCGCCCCCGCAAGCACGCACTTTCTTGAACCTCTCACAAAATTTCGGTTGCATTTGCGGGGCAGGTGTGGTATAATACGGGCACCATGAAAATCACTGGTACAACTCATAAGAAGGCCGCAGAATGGGTGGAGCAGATCCGCCAGCTCTGCAAGCCCGACTCCGTCTACTGGTGCGACGGATCGGACGAGGAAAACACTCAGCTGTGCGACATGCTGGTTGAGAAAGGCACCTACATCCGCCTGAACCCCGAGAAGCGCCCGAACTGCTTCCTGGCCCGCTCCACTCCCTCCGATGTGGCTCGCGTGGAGGAGCGCACGTTCATCTGCTCCGAGAAGCAGGAGGATGCCGGCTTCACCAACAACTGGAAGGCCCCCGCTGAGATGCGCGCCATCCTCAACAAGTTCCTGGACGGCTGCATGAAGGGCCGCACCATGTACGTCATCCCCTTCTGCATGGGCCCGCTCGATTCCCCGCTCGCCAAGATCGGTATCGAGATCACGGACTCTGCCTACGTGGTCACCAACATGCGCATCATGACCATCATGGGCGCCAAGGTGCTCAAGCGCCTGGAGGACGAGACCCAGGGCGGCGGCAACCCCAAGCGTGACGGCTACGGCGACTTCGTGCCCTGCCTCCACTCCGTCGGCGCTCCCCTCGAGCCCGGCCAGCAGGACGTCACCTGGCCCTGCAACAACGAGGAGAAGTACATCTGCCACTTCCCGGAGACCGGCGAGATCATCTCCTACGGTTCCGGTTACGGCGGCAACGCCCTGCTCGGCAAGAAGTGCCTGGCCCTGCGTATCGCCACCACCAAGGCTCGCAAGAACGGCTGGATGGCTGAGCACATGCTCATCCTCGGCGTCACGGATCCCAAGGGCCGCAAGTCCTACATCACCGGCGCCTTCCCCTCCGCCTGCGGCAAGACCAACCTGGCCATGCTCGTGCCCCCCGCACCGCTCCGCGCCAAGGGCTGGAAGACCAGCATCATCGGCGACGACATCGCCTGGATCTGGCCCCACGAGGACGGCACCTTCCACGCCATCAACCCCGAGAACGGCTACTTCGGCGTGGCTCCCGGCACCTCCTACAAGACCAACCCCATCGCCATGGACACCATCAAGGAGAACGTCATCTTCACCAACGTGGGTCTGACGGACGACGGCGACGTGTGGTGGGAAGGCATGGACGGTGAGGCTCCCGCCCACGCCATCGACTGGCAGGGCAACGACTGGACCCCGGAGAAGGGCAAGGAAGGCGTCAAGTGCGCCCACCCGAACAGCCGTTTCACCGCTCCCGCCGCCCAGTGCCCCACGCTTGACCCGGAGTACTACAACCCGGAGGGTGTGTCCATCAGCGCGTTCCTCTTCGGCGGCCGCCGCGCCACCACCATGCCGCTCGTCTACCAGTCCCGCGACTGGAAGCACGGCGTGTACGTGGGCGCCACCATGGGCTCCGAGATGACCGCCGCCGCCTTCGGCAAGATTGGCCAGGTCCGCCGCGACCCGATGGCCATGAAGCCCTTCATCGGCTACAACGTGGGCGACTACTGGCAGCACTGGCTGGAGATGGGTGAGAAGACTTGCGCCTGCAAGCTGCCCAAGATCTTCAACGTGAACTGGTTCCGCAAGGACGCCGAAGGCCACTTCATCTGGCCGGGCTACGGCGACAACATGCGCGTCATCGACTGGGTGCTGCGCCGTTGCCATGGCGAGGTGGAAGGCGTGGAGACCAAGCTCGGCATTTCCCCCGCCTACAGCGAGCTGGACACCGAGGGTCTCGAGGGCTACTCCGAGGAGCAGTTCAACGTCAACATGAACCTCAGCGATTCCGAATGGCAGGCTGAGCTTGAGTCCCAGACCGAGCTCTTCCAGAACGTGGGCGACAAGCTGCCCGCCGAGCTGGAGGCCCAGCGCCAGATCCTCATCGCCAAGTTCAAGTAAAGACACTTGCCTTAGCATTTCAGCCGCCGTTCCCGCAAGGGAACGGCGGCTTTTTAAGGCCTCTCGTGAATTCGCCCCGCGCGCTTTGCGCGCGCTATATTCCCAAATTGTAAATTGTAAATCGTAAATTGTAAATATGTTGACGCATGCGCGCACCGAGTGTACGATACAGGCATGCCTAGCAGTAACAATCATGGTGAACCGTCCGTCACGAAGAAGGGAAACCCCGCCAACCCCACGGGTGAAGCGGGTGCGGAGATGCTTGCCCGCATGAACGCCAGCCACGGCCCGCTCACGGAGTGGGGGCTCGCCCTCATCGATGTGCCGGAGGATGCGGATGTGTTGGACATCGGCTGCGGTGGCGGGGCCACCCTGCGCCGCCTGGCCCTGCGCGCCCCGCGCGGCCGCATCACCGGCATGGACTATTCGGAGGTGTCGGTGGCGTGCTCCACGGAGCTCAACCGCGCCGCGGTGGAGGGCGGGCGCATGCAGGTGCTCCACGGCTCCGTGGAAGCCATGCCCTTTGATGATGCCGCATTCGATGTCATCACCACGGTGGAGAGCTTTTATTTCTGGCCCCGGCCGCAGGAAAACCTGCGTGAGGTGCGCCGCGTGCTCAAGCCCGGCGGCACCTTCCTGCTCATCGCGGAAATTTATGGAGATGCCAATCTCTCCGCGCACGAGCGCGAGGAAATTTCCCTCTACAATCTCTTCAATCCCACCCGCGCGCAGTTTGAAGAGCTGTTCCACCACGCCGGCTTCACCAAGGTGCGCACCCATACCAAGCCCGGCGAACACTGGATTGCCGTCACCGCCGGCAAGGAGTGATTGGCCTGCGTGCGCTCGCACCACGCGGGCATACCCGCGTATTACCTGTACACCGTGACGGGACCCGTGATGGGGGATTGGGCGGATTGGAGGGCGCGGAGGGCTTGCAGGAAAATCTGCGCGCCCCGTTCCACGTCCTGCGCGGTGGTGGAGCGGGAGAGGGAGATGCGCAGGGATTCGCGCGCCTGGGCGTCTGTGAGCCCCATGGCCAGCAGTACGTGGCTGGGTGAGGGGTGCGAGCTGGTGCAGGCGGAGCCGGCGGAACACAGCAGCCCTGCCGGTTCCAGCAGGTGCAGCATGTCCTCCGCGCGCACGCCGGGCACGCGCATGTTCAGCACGTGCGGCAGGCGCGGAGCCGCCGCTCCGTTGATGGCAACCTCCACGCCGCCCGCGCGCAGGAGCTCCACAAACTTGTCGCGCAGGGATGCCAGCGCTGCGTAGGAATCGGCTGCGGCGAGCGCGAGTTCCGCGGCTTTGCCGAAACCGATGATGCCGGGCACGTTTTCCGTGCCGGCGCGGCGCAGGTCTTCCTGGTCGCCACCGGTGATGAAGGGTTTTTCCAACACGGTGCCGCGGCGGATGTAGAGGGCGCCCACGCCCTTGGGGCCGTGCAGCTTGTGGGCGGAGAGGGAGGCAAAGTCTATTTCCAGCGCGTGCAGCTGGACGGGCACCTTGCCCGCGGCCTGTACCAAATCCGCATGCACGCGCAAGCCCGCCTCATGCGCGCTCTGCGCCAGGGAACGCGCCGGCTGGAGCACGCCTGTCTCATGGTTTGCCCAGGCAAAGCTGGCGCCATCGTGCCCGGGCAGCAGCTCCTTCCACGTGGGTAGGTCCGCCAGGCCGTTGGTGAGCACGGGGCAGGCGTCTCCCGCAGCGGTGTGCAGGGTGGCGGGGTGCTCCGTGGCGAGCGTGAGAACGTTCTTCATGCCCGCAAGCGCGGTGTTGGCGGCTTCCGTGCCACCGGAGGTGAAGACGATTTCCTCCGGCTCGGCACCAACGAGCGCGGCCACTTGTTCTCGCGCGGTTTGCATGGCGCGGCGGACTTCCCGCGCGGGGCCGTAGGAGGCCGAGGGGTTGTAGAAGTTTTCGCGCAGGAAGGGCAGCATGGCCTCCAGCACTTCCGGAGCCAGGGCGGTGGTGGCGTTGTTGTCCCAGTACAGCATGGGCGGTCTTGTGCGGTTATTTGATCTTGGCGCAAATGGTATCGAACGCGCAGGGCGGCACGCATGCCTTCACCCAGCGCTCCCAGCCCGGCACGCCCACAAATCCGCGCACCAGCGAGGAGGATATCTCCTCCAGCTCGCTGGGCGGCATCAGGAATACCGTCTGGATGCCTCCCTCCATGCGCGCGTTCATGCGCGCCATGGGTTTCTCATACTCGAAATCCACCGTGCTGCGGATGCCGCGCAGCAGGAAATCCGCACCCGCCTGGCGCGCAAAGTCCACCAGGAATCCGTGCTCCACCGTGGCCAGCCGCACCTGGCCGGGCACCCCCGCCACCAGCTTTCCCAGTATCTCCTGGCGCTCGGCAATGCTCAGCAGGCTATGCTTCTCCGGGTTGACCGCCAGCACCACAACCAGTTCGTCGAACAGTTCCGCACCGCGCCGGATCATCCACAGATGCCCGTTGGTGGGGGGATCGAAACTGCCTGCATAGATGCCTGTCCTTTTCATGCCTTCAACTGTATCTGGCTTCTCTCTTGATTGCAACCCCAAATCACTGCTGCGGCGCGGGCGGTGCCTGGAACGGGTTGGCGGTGCCGGGCAGCGGCTTGATGTACAGGTCCTGCTGCGGGAAGGGTATCTCAATGCCGTTGTCGTTGAACGCCTTGTAGATGGCCTCGCGCACGCGCGACAGCACCAGCTGCTTGCCGTTCACGGGAACCCACACCCAGATGTTGAGCGTGACGCTGCTGTCCGCGAATTCGCTCAGGGTGACATAGCTGGGATGCTGGGAGGAAAGCCCCGGCAGATGCCGCAGGGACTGCAGGATGAGGCGGCGCGCCTGCGATATGTCCGTGCCGTATGTCACGCCGATTTCCACGGTGGCGAACTCATACTGGTGGTTGCGGGTGAGGTTCTTGAAGTTCTGGTTGAAGAGCTGTGAATTCTGGAAGCAGACCACGGAGCCGGCCAGCGTTTCCAGCGTGGTGGTGCGGTAGCCGATGTTCACCACTTTGCCGCGCGTGCCGTCGCATTCCACCATGTCGCCCACCCGCAGGCGCCCCAGCATGAGCGATACGCCGCACGCCAGGTTCTCTATGGTGTCCTTCAAGCCGATGCCCACGCCCACGGACATACCGCCCATCACCACCAGGATCGAGTTGTAGTCCGCATCCAGGATATCCAGCGCAAAGATCACGAACCCGCACCACACCAGCAGCGCAAACAGCGTGGTGAGCGTCTGGTTCCGACCGGCGTCCGCGTTCTCACCGTACATCATGGCTATGGTTTGGCGCAGCACCTGGATGAAGCAGTTGATGCAGATACCCACGGTGATGATGAGGATGATGTCGTTGCCGGAGATGGTGCGGATGAAGCCGTCCAAGTGGTGCGGCACGCTCATCCAGGATTGCAGGAAGTGCGCCAGGTCGAAACACTCGGTGGACCACCTCAGGCCGTACCAGATGAGCATCAGGAATATCAGCGGCTTGAGCATGTGGGAGACAACCAGGCGCAGCCAGGCGTTGATGTAGGTGTGGAAGTGTTGCAGTCTCTTGCTGGAGGCCACGCGGCGGCATGCCAGCAGGGTGAGCTTGTTGAGCGCCGTCATGAACATGAAGTTGGCCATCAGCACGAACCAGGACAGCTCAATGAGGATGAAGACGTAGTAGTAGCCCTCATAGCACAGCACCGCGCCGGCAGCCATGATGATGATGCTCAGCACGGCATTCACGCGCGCGGAAATGCGCAGGTTGCTGATGCGGTTCAGGAAACGCACCAGCATCCACACGGAACCCGCTGCAAACAGCAGGTGCGCGGTCATGCTCAGCACAAAGTTGGTGCACATCAGCACACAGTAGAGAATGCAGAAGAAGTTGGTGAAGAACAGCGGCTCGAACAGGTGGATGCCCCCCAGCACGCGCCGAGAATTCAGGTACACCACCATCGAGCCGAACATCACAGACGAGATGAACAAGAACTCGCCCATGTCCGAAAGGTGGTTCCCCAGATAGGTCGGGTGCGCGAACTGTCCGTAGATGAACAGCCCCATGCCGACGATGAAGCAGGCCAGCGGCAGCATGGCGGCGCGCAGGCGCTTGGGGCTGATCCGGTTGTCCAGCCTCCGCTTGCAGTACTGCCAGACCACGCGGCAGAGCACCATGGCCAGCGCCAGCATCCCCAGGAAAAACAGCCCCGCGCGCCCCATTGCGCGTGCCGCCGTGGCATCGTTGGGGTCAATGTAGGTTTGGTAGATGCTCTTGAACAGGTAGCCCCAACTGTCGATGATGCTGACGGGGATGTCGGAGTTGCCGTGCAGGCGGGCGGGGTACCAGAGGCACATGCCGATGCGCGCGGCCAGGCGCCCCTCCACCTGCTGCTCTTTCTCCAGGGTGAGCTTGCTGTTCAGGTCAACATCCGTGCCGTAGGCCTTGGCCTCCTCCACGGCGCGTTCCATGAAGTCGGCGCGGCGCTTGTCGGTGTCGGCATCCTCCTTGCTGAGCTGTTGCGCCTTCTCCAGGGTGGTGGCGTTCGCCTTGGTATCCTTCTTGTCGTTGTTGGCCTTGGCGGTCTTGGTGTCGGCCTTGTCGGCCTTGTCACTCTGCTCCTGCTCGTTTTTCAGCTTCTCGCGCATATCCACCACCTTCTTGAGGTCAACCGGCTTGTGGTCGGCGGAGAGGCGGGCGTAGCGCCCCACTTCGGAGCCGTTGGCGTAGATGTCGAGCTTGCGGATTTTCTCGGAGAGCTTGTTGAAGCGCTCCTCGTCCTTGAGCATGTCATCGTAGATTTTCTTGTAGTTTCGCTCCATGGCGTTGCAGTCTTCCAGGGCCTGCTTGAGCTGCTGCTTTTCCTGCGGGGAGAGCTTGGCTGTGTTGATTTCACGCATGCTCTGGGACAGGAACGTGTAGCGCTGAACGGCCATGCCGATGCGGACGCGTGTGCGGGTGATGGGGAAGTTGTCGCTGATGCTGCGGCTGTGCAGCTTGGCAATCTCGCTGCAGGTGTGGGAGAGGTGGAAGAAATTGGAAAAGCCCTGGTAGAAGGTGGCGAGCCGCAGTTCCTCGTACTTGCGCTCCAACTCGTCCAGGCTGGCTGCCGCACGGCTGCGCTGCGCATCCAGAAGCGGCATCAGCTTGGGGCTGATGTCCTTCTCATGCTGCATCGTCTTCCGAATGGTGTCCAGCGTCAGGTCTGTTGTATAGTCCAGTTCCTCGTCTTCCTGCGCGCGCGCGTAGCAGAAAAGGCACGCAAAGGACAGGAGAAGGCACAAAAGGCTGGTGGTGAGCTTGCGGTTCATGGTGAAATTTTCCACCCGCTTATAGCTTGAACCCGCCCCTTTGTCAAGCGCCATACCGCGTGAAGCAAGCACGGCCCGCCCCGCCATCCTGCGGGGTGGGCCGTAGTTTGGTGAACAAGGGTCAATCGTCAATACCTCGGCGTCAATCGCGGATAATGTATCCCTCCTTGCGCGGGGCGGCGGGGCGTATGCCGCGTTCCGCGGCGTAGCCGAGGATGCAGATGCCCATACCCTCCAGCGTGTCCTGGAGCCCCCATTTCCGGCGCAGGTCCGCCAGCTCCGGGAGCTCGAACATCTCCTTGGCGCGGTTGATCCAGCAGGAGCCCAGCCCCACCGCGTGCGCGGCGTTCATCAGGTTGCCCATCACCATGCACGCATCCTGCCGCGCCGTCTTGTGGGCCGTGTCGGCAAACACGATGACTGCGGTGGGCGCGCCGTAGAACGGGTCGCGGTCGGTTCCCATGATGTCGCCGTTGATTTTGGAGAGGCGGGCCATGAGCTCCGGGTTCTGCACCACCACCATGACGGGGGATTGGGTGCCGTGGCCGGTGGGGGCGTAGGTGCCGGCTTCCAGCACGGCGGCCAGTTGGGCTTCTTCCACTTGCCGCGCTTCGTACTTCCGGCAGCTCCGGCGTTCCTTGAGGTCGATAAGCGTTTCTTGCATATGTTTGCAAGTATAGGCGGGAACGGGCGGGAATGCAATATAATTTAGAATTTCGGATTTGGGATTTAAGATTTAGGATATGTTTGTAGGTGAGCGTGGCGTGCAAGCTAACCGCGCTTGTCCATCCGCGTTCTAATCGGCCTATGTGTGTACACACAGCGTGTGTCTACCAAATAAATCCCAAATCCTAAATCCCAAATCCTAAATCCTAAATCCTCAATCTTCTCGCGCCCCCGCCGTAGCCAACCACGTTCCGCATGCAGCACAGGGATATTGACACCCGCGCGCGGTGGGGGTATACTCGCGGGCGAATGTTGGAGAATATCCTGTACATTGTGTTGGCCTATCTGATAGGGGCCATACCGTTCGGCTACCTGGCCGGGCGGGTGAACGGCATCGATTTGCGGGAGCACGGCTCGCACAACATCGGTGCCACGAACGCCATCCGCGTGCTGGGGAAGAAGTGGGGCATCCCCGTGTTCCTGCTGGATTTCCTGAAGGGCTATGTGCCGCTGCTGCTGATGAAGCTGCACCTGGGCGGTGATGCCACGCAGTTTGGCGTGGCGGAGATGGGCTGGTTCATGGGCGTGATGCTGGCGCTGGTGCTGGGGCACACCTACACCTGCTACCTGGGCTTCAAGGGCGGCAAGGGCGTGGCCACCACGGCCGGCTGCATCATGGCGCTCTCCCCCGCGCTCGGCGGCATTGCGCTGGGCGTGTGGGTGCTGATGATGGTGCTGACGCGCTATGTGTCGCTCTCCAGCATGGTGGCGGGAGTGGCGATGGTGCTGCTGGGCATGTACGAGTTCTGGTGGTCTGATGGTGTGCTGAGTGTGCCGGATATGATGCTTATCGGCCTGCTGGCGCTCATCTGCGTGCTGGTCATCGTGAAGCACCGCTCCAACATTGCACGCCTGTGCAACGGCACGGAGCCCAAAGCCTTTTCCAAAAAATCCAATCAACAATCCTGATACCATGGAACACAATTTCCGCAAGACAGCCGTGGTTGGCGCAGGTGCCTGGGGCACCGCGCTGGCCTTCACCGCCGCCCAGACCGGCGGCGATGTCGTCCTTTGGACCAACCGCGAGGTGGAGGCCTCCATTATCCGCGAGACCCGCATGGGCCTGCGCCCGGTGGAGGGCGCACGCCCCTTGCCGCCCAATGTGCTGGTGAGCAGCGATTGGGCAGACGTGACGGGCGCGGACCTGGTGCTGGTGGTGGTGCCCAGCGTGGTGATGCGCCCTGTGGCGGAGAGCCTGGGCAAGGTTTGCCTGGGTGAGAACGCCGTGGTGATGAACTGCAGCAAGGGCATTGAGAAGGATACCAACATGCTCATGACGGAAATCCTGCAGGAGCAGCTTTCCTGCCCCGTGGGCGCGCTTTCCGGCCCCAACCACGCGGAGGACATTGTGCTCGGCCTGCCGAGCCTCACCCTGGTGGGATTCCAGGATTTGAACATCGCCAAGGCCGTGCAGAAGCGTCTCTCCACGGAGTTCTTCCGCATCTACACCTCCACGGATGTGGTGGGCATGCAGCTCGGCGGTGCGTTGAAGAACGTGTTCGCCCTGGCCAGCGGCATCAGCGCCGGCCTGGGCTTGGGTGACAACGCGCGGGCGGCTCTCGCCACGCGCGGCCTGGCGGAGATGATGCGCATCGGCTTGGCCCGCGGAGGCCAGGCGGACACCTTCATGGGGCTTTCCGGCATGGGTGACCTGGTGGTCACCTGCTATTCGGAGCACAGCCGCAACCTGAAGGCGGGCCGCCTGATTGCCCAGGGTGTGCCGCTGGAGGAATGCACCCAGCGCGTGGGTCAGGTGGTGGAGGGCATCCCCAACACGCTTTCCGCCTACCAGCTGGCCCGCAAGGTGGACGCCCGCACGCCGCTTATCGACGCCATGCACGAGGTCATCTACAACGCTCGTCCCGCCACGGATGTGCTCACCGAGCTGATGGCGCGAGACCTGCGCCAGGAAGACGTGCGCAACTGACACGCAGGCCGTGTTGAAGCACCCCCGCCCATAACGTTCTACCCTACGCATGGAAACGCCCCCCGAAAACCTGTGGCTCGCGGAAATCTGGATGCAGAACCGCACCCGCCTGCTCAATCTCCTGGCCATGAAAATGCCGCCGGCGCTGAGCCGCCGCCTGAGCCCGGAGGATATGCTGCAGGAAACCTACCTGGCGTGCGGCAAGCGCGTGGAGTTCCTGCGCGCGCAGCCAGAGGTGCCCATCTACGTCAAGCTGCGCATGATTGCCCTGCAAACCCTCACGGATTTGGAGCGCCGACACCTCGGCGCCGCCAAGCGCGACGCCATGAAGGAGAGCGACGGTACCACCAACGACAGCACCATGGACGCCTGGGCCCATTTCGCGGATTCCATCTCCAGCCCCCGCTCCCACATGGAGAAGCTGGAGCGTCTCGCCATCACACGCCGCGTCCTCTCCAAGCTCTCGGATAACGACCGCAAAATCCTGGAGCTCCGCCATTTCGAGGAACTCGGCAACAACGAGTGCGCCGCCGTCCTCCAAATCGACCCCAAGGCCGCCAGCATCCGGTACGTCCGTGCCCTCAAGCGGTTCCAGGAACTCGTCAACCAAGAGAACGACCTGTTCTAAATCACCCCCTAGCCATGACCGAAGCCGAACAGGAGGAGTTGGTGGCAACCCTCGCAGACGAGTTTCTGGACCGCCTGCGCCGGGGGGAGGCCGTCACGCCCGATAGTTTTGCGGCGGAGCATCCGGAGTGCGCGGCGGAGCTGCTGGATCTTCTGCCCGCCATGATGGACGTGGAGGGGCTGAGCCAGTGCACGCGGCCGAATGCGGGGCTGGTGCTGGATTTCCCGGAGTACCTGGGCGGCTACCACCTCATCAAGCGCATTGGCAGCGGCGGTATGGGCACCGTCTTCCGCGCCGTGCAGGAATCCCTGCACCGTGAGGTAGCCGTGAAAATCCTGGCCCCCTCGTGGAACTCGGACTCCCGCCACAGCGAGGCCTTCGAGAACGAATCCCGCCTCATTGCACGCCTCCGCCACACCAACATTGTGGAGGTTTTCGGCGCAGGGCAGGAGGGCTCCTACCGCTACTACGTGATGGGCCTGGTCAACGGTGCGGGGGTTAGCTCCGCCCGCGTGCGCGCCGTGTTCCACGGCATGGCTCCGGAGCAGGCCGTGGCGCGCGTGGGCGTGCAGGCCGCCGCCGCCCTGGCATACGCCCACGGGCAGGGCGTGCTGCACCGCGATATCAAGCCCGGCAACCTCATGCTGGATGACGACGGCGTGCTGCATGTGGGCGATTTCGGCCTGGCCACCGTGCTCAACAGCGGGGAGCAGGCCCCGCTGGTTACCCAGAGCCACGACGGCACGCTGCGCTACATGGCGCCGGAGCGCCTGCTCCGCGGCGAGAACTCCTTTGCCGGAGACCAGTATTCGCTGGGTCTCACGCTCTACGAGCTGCTCACCAACCGCCCCGCGTTCCAGGAGACAGAACCCGGCAGCCTCATTCACCGTATCTGCTCGGAGCCCATCAAGCCACTGCAGGATGAGGGGGAACTCGGCGCCATCATCAACAAGAGCATCAGTTACGACCCCACCGACCGATACCGCAGCATGGACGACATGCACGCGGACCTGCAGCGCTTCCTCAACGGGGAGCCCGTGCTGGCGCGCCCCGCTTCCTTCCTGCGCCGCTATGCCATGTGGATCAAGCGCCGCCCCGCGGTGGCGCTGTGGAGCCACGCGGCGGCGCTCCTGGTGGTGCTGCTGCTCGTTTCCGTGAGCGTGGGCTACCGCAACGAGAGCGTGCAGCGAGAGCAGGCCGAGCGCAACGCAGAGATTGCAGACGCCGCCCTCCAGCGCATCTTCTCCGGTGTCGGCGGGCCTCATGCATCCTCCGAACACGGGCTCACCGACAAGCCCACCAAGTCCGACGCGCGCTTGCTGGAGGATTTGATGCCGTACTACGAGGAAATCGCATCACAGGCGGAATCCGGCGGGGAAAAGATGGGCGACGCCTGCCGCGTGATGGCCAGCATTGCCTTCAGCACGCAGGATTTCGCCACTGCCACCGAGTATTTCCGCCGTGCCGCCGATTTCTTCCCCAAGGGCTCCGTGGAGCGTATGCGCGCCGTCAACGGCTTGGCTGCCTCCATGCTGCGCCAGAAGGACAAGCCCCAGCTGCGCCGTGAGGCCTACAAGCTCCTGCATACGGAGGCTAATGCCATTGGCGACGACGACCCGTTCGAGCTGCGTCTGGAGAAGGTGCGCGCCCTTATGACGCTGGCATCGCGCAGCACGCAGTCGTCCCGCGGCGGGCGGCGCAATTCGGGCGTGGAGCGTTTGGCCGCAGCCAAGCTCCTGCACGACCTCTTGCAGGAGCAGCCCGCCAACGAGACCCTGCGCCTCATGCAGGTGGAGCTGCTGCAGCGTTCCGGAGCCAGGGAGATTTCGCAGCTCCTGCTTACGGGCGGGCAGAGCCTCCGCCAGCTCATTGACGGATGGGTGAAGGAAGACCCGCGGAACGATGCCTACCGCCAGGCATACGTCCAAGCTCTCCTGCGCCCGCAGGGCTTCCTCCCCGGGCGTGATGCCGTCACCCTGGAGGAATGGGCCAAGGGCGTCAACTACATGCGCAGCATCTTGGCCGACAACCCCGGCGATTCTGATCTCCTCATCCGCTTCATCAACGTCAGCGACCGCTATGCCGCCGCGCTCTCCCGCCAGAAGAAGACCGACGAGGCGCGCCGCGTCAACGAGCAGGCCCTCGGCGTGCTTTCCCTCCTCACCAGCCGCGACGATTTCACCCCCGAGCAGCGCGAGCGTCTCGCCATGCTCGTTTCCATGCATCCCGCACAGGATGCAGACCGCACCCAGCAGCAGCAGGAGATTTCCCTCTTGCTCCAAAGCTCTGACCAGAAACGCATGCAGGAGCTGCGCCGCAACCTCCAGCGCATGCGCGAGAACCGCCAGCGCATGCGCCGCCCATACCCACCGCGCCGCAAATCGCAAGATAAACCCACCAAACCGTAGCGCCGCAAGCTCCAAATCGTAAATCGCATGAAAGAAATTTCTCTTGACACAGCCGCTGGCTTTTTGATAGAAAGGCTCTAGCAACGTGGTTCTGCCGGTGCAAGCCGGTGGACGCTGCAGGTGTGCGCGAACAAAACCACAGTCTTTAATCTGACCCCGTACCGCGCTGCGGTGCGGGGTCAATGCTGTATGGAAGTATGCCCGGACAATTCCTGACCCACTCACAACAAGCGAGACTTCTCATTGCGCGCGGCATGAGAAGCAAGAGCGGATTGACGACAAGGCAGCTTCACGCTGTCAAACTGGCTGTGGCGCACACGTTCGGGTTTGCCGATGTGCAAGAATTCACATCGGTCATCTCCCTCTTGCATTCTGTGCGGAATGAGTGTGCCCACCAGGGGCGCATTTGGAACCGCGAGTGGAAAACCCTCAAGGGCAATCCTAGCGTCAAGGCGGCACACCGCACGGAATGGCGTCTGGTGTGGGATGCCGGAAGGCGCGAATGGGTCTGTGGGCAGGGTGATGCATTGGTCTCCGACACCAAAAAAACGGCTGTGGCCCTCACATACTGCTGCCTGTTTTTGCAGAAGATTGCACCCAACAGCGGGTGGAAGGAACGGTGTAGGCAGTTCCTATCGGATGAGAAAAACCAGGCGTATATCAAGGAGCTGGGCTTTCACCCGCAATGGGAATCCCACCCGTTCTGGCGCTGACGCCATGTTCGCCCCCGATGGTTAACGCTCACTTCCCGCTTGCCAACCGCCCTCGCTACCACCAATCATTACCCCCTATCCCGCACAGATTTTGCTTGACGTATCCGGCGGGCGCATGTAGGTTGGGGGCACTGGAAAAACGCCATGAAACCGCTCGCCGTCACCATTGCTGCAATCTCCCTGGGCATGCTGCCGCTCCAGGCCGCCAACCTGGTGGCCGGGCGCATCTATGATGTGGACAAGTACGCCATGAACGATGACGATGCCCGCCCCACGGAGGATTGGATGCAGGATATGGACCTCTGCTGGGCGGCGTCCGGTGCCACGGTCATCCAGCATTGGCAGGATTTCTACGGCAAGCTGCACGACGAGGGCGCGGAGCTGCCCAACGGCGCCAAGGAGGTTTCCGCCAGCAGGCCTTCCACGGGCTGCCTGGAGGTGTACAACTACTTCCTCAAGAACTGGACCCACGGGCCGGGGTTCAACCTGAACACGCTTTCCTGGTGGCTGCAGGGCAGCCTTGCCAACCCTCCCACGGAGGAGCGCGTGAAGCGCCTGCACCTGGCCGAACCCAGGCAGCCCGGCGGCTTCTTCAAGAAAACCTTCACCGAGCCCACGGTGTGGAAGGAGGGCGAGACCGGCGTTTGCGGCTGCCTCTGGGATATGGGCTCTTCCGACTACTCTCCGGCCCCCACCTCACCCAAGACGCGCAAGGACTTGCGCAAGGTGTTCGATGCGGCGCTCTCCCACGCGGGGCAGGCCCTGCTGCTCAGCGTGGAGCTGTACGACGTGAAGGCCAAGGGAGGCCCGGTGATGCAGATGGGCCACTGCCTGGCGTGCTGGGGCTATGAGAAGGGGAGCGACAAGCTGCCGGATGCCCTCTACTTCACGGAATCCGACGACAAGCAGAGCGGCGTGTTCCGCGTGGATTTGATGGAGGATGAGGGCGGCCTGTACGTTGCGTCAAACGACCCTCTGAGCCGTTTCTGCCTGCCGAGCAACCTCCACGTGTACATCAGCTCCGCATCGTTCATCAACACGCCGGAGGCCGTGGCCAAGAAGAAGGGCTGCGCCGCCAAGCTGCCGGACAAGGGCAACGTGAACCGTAACACCGTGCTGGCCGCCAAGACCAAGCACCACGGCAACGTGCACATTGCCGCTTCCGCCGCCAAGGGCTATCCCGTGCTCATGGTGGAGAACGAGCTGGAGTTCAAGGACGGCGTGGTGGAGGTGGAGAAGGGCGCGCAATTCACCCTGCGGGGCGACCGCGCGGCGCTCTCCGCCAACGGCATCCGCAACGCCGGCCAGTGCTACCTGCGCGGCCGGCTCCACGTCATCGGCCTGGAGAACGCCGGCTACATGGAGCTCTGCAACTGCGGTGAGCTTGCCATGGAGGAGCACCGCTGCCCCGGCAGAACCGTCCTCTCCGGCGATTCCAAGTTCCGCATCGGCGAATCCCTCCTGCTTTCTCCCGCCAAGAACAGGAACGCCGCTTTCGGCCTCTGCAAAATCGAGTCCGACGGCATCAAGGGTACCAAGGAGAATCCCGCTCAAATCAAGGATGCCAAGATTGAGGCCGAGGGCGAGGTCATCACCATCGAGAACGCCATGATTGCCGGCAGAACCTCCTTCAAGGCCAAGGGCGTCCACCTCAAGAGCGTTGTCCTCACCCTCCCGGACGATGAGCACGTTTCCGTCAAGGGCAAGCGCGTGGAGGTTGACGCCACGCACGTCTTCAACTGCCCCGTGGACGGCAACTTCAACGCCGGCCTTTCCAAGGCGGATGCCGCCAAGTACCGCCAGCAGGGCTGCACCAAGATCCGCGTCACCTTCGACCCCAACAACCCAAACCTCTGCCAGGAATTTGCCCTCTGAGCCCTACAGTATTGCCAATACTGTAGGCAAGCAATAAATTGCAATGCGTTGATATATAATTGTTTATGGAATTAGACGGCGCGGGGTGCCTCTTCTTGGGCATGGTAGATAATCGCCCCAATCCTCATTTTTTTGAGCTTTTTGAGAAAAAGGCTTGCCTACAGTATTAGGAATGCTGTATAATAAAGGTGCAGTTGGGAACAGCTGTAGGCGTTCAAGAGCGCCTTTTTCATGTGTGTGTTTGTGCTTTCAAGCTCGATAAGCGAGACCTTGCAAGCGAATTGGGAGCCGCCCGGGAGAAATCCCGGGCGGCTCTTTTTGTACGACCGACGCGATACGCGAACTGTGGTGAAAGTCCACAAGGTGCCGT
>CALCWC010000139.1 GCA_937905985.1 uncultured Verrucomicrobiales bacterium
CCGTCCGCAACTACTGCGCCGACCCCAAACGAGACATTGCCAAGCTTTCCGAGTACGCAAATCTGCTCGGCATTCAGAAACCAACGAACGATATTGTGGGACTATGGCTGTAAAGGACAAGCCCATTTGACGAGGTCATGCAGCAGCTGTGCCGTTTTCTGAAACCGGTTGCAACTTCGCTCGATAAAGGGGACTCTTTTGCGCTTGCCTGGACTCCAGAACGCGGTTGGCATTAAATTGGCCATGAAAAAAAATGCAAAAAACGTTTTGGAGGTGGACAAGAGGGGCAGTTTCATGCTTTATAGGGATGTATGAAGATACGCAACCTGACATTTTGGGGGCTGTTGCCGGCGGCCGTGCTGGCGGCGGCATGCACGCAGAAGGCGCCTGAACCGCAAGTCATGCCGGAGCCGGAGATTCAAGTGAAAGGCGAGGTGGCGAGCGATGCCCTGGCCTTCAACCTTTTCCGCTCCGTGGTGCAGGAACAGGCGGGCAACGTGGTGTTCTCCCCGGATTCCGCGGAAAAACTGCTCCACCTGCTGCAGAGCGGTGCGGCGGGGAGCACGCGCGCGCAGCTGGCGGCCCTGCCCTACGGTAAACAGGGCGTGCCCAGCACCATGAAGGTGGAATCCGCCAACGCGCTTTTTGCAGACGATTCCCTGAAACTCAAACCCAACCCGGCAGAGGTGCAGCGCGTGCCGTTCAGCACCGATTCCGCGCGCGCGGCAGAGAAGGTGAACGCCTGGTGCTCCGACCGCACGCACGGCAAGATTGCCAACGTGATTTCCCCGCAGGACATCCACCCGGCAACGCTCCTAATGGCCGCCAACGCCGTCTACCTGAACGAAAAATGGCTGCATCCCTTCCAAGTCTCCGCCACCAAGGACGCGCCCTTCACCCTGGCGGACGGCTCGCAAAAAACCGTGCAGATGATGGATGATGAGCTCTCCTGCCGTTACGCTGAGGGGGCGGACTGGAAAGCCGTGGCGCTCATGTACGCGCCCGCCGCCAAGGGGGAGCCGGGCTGCTTCATCGGCATCCTGCCCAAGGGAAACGCCCGCCGCTTTGCACAAGGCCTGGATGCCGCCAAGTACTCCGCCATCCGCACCGCCCTGGCCAAGAGCTCCCCTGAGCATGTGCAGGTCAGCCTGCCGCGCCTCACCCTGCAGCCGGAACGCTTCAGTCTGAAACAGGCTCTCATCAAGGCGGGCGTGAATGACGCCTTCTCCGACCATGCGGACTTTTCCGGCTTCTCTGACACGCCCCTGCAGCTGGCGGATGTATTCCAGAAATGCTATGTGAAAGTGGACGAGCAAGGCACGGAAGCCGCCGCCGTCACCATTGCCACGATAAAGGCCACATGCATACTGCCGGAGCCGCCTCCCTCCATCCGCTTCGACAAGCCCTTCATCTGGGCCATAGGAGACCTCACCACCGCCGCCCCGCCCTACTTCATCGGCCTCTGCGAACAACCGTGAGGGGCCACTCTCATGCACACGCGCGGTTTATCCAAATATAGACAAGTTTAATAGGAGAATTGTCTCTTTTTGTCTATTTTTTACTTGACACCCGAACGGCAAGCGCATAGGATGCCTGCAACGGCATGCACAGGGAAGAGGACATAGAGCAGCTGTTCAAGCGGCACGGAAGTCGCCTCGAGATAGCGCAGCAGCTCGGGCGGCGGATTCGTCGGCGCAGCCAGGGCCTGGTACGAACCTGA
>CALCWC010000140.1 GCA_937905985.1 uncultured Verrucomicrobiales bacterium
TGCCACGCACTTTCGAGGAGCACAACAAGCTCCGCCAATCCATCGGCGATGCCTTGAACGGCGTGGCCGCCAAACCTGAAACGAAATAAAAGCCATGCCCTCCCCAGAAGAAGAATACGAACTTGCCGCAGCCGCATTCAAATCCGGCAACGCCACCCAGGGTGCGCAGCACCTCCGCAACGCCGCCTTCAACGGCCACCTGCCCGCACAGGACCAGCTGGCCCGCGTCTATTTCGCCCAGCTCAAGAGCCGGGAGGACCTGGCGGACCTGGAGTCCGCCGCGCAGGCAGGCGACCACGTGGCGCTCTTTGTGCTGGCCATGTGCCTGATAGAGGGACGTCTCATCGACAAGGACACGGACAAGGCCGTAACGGCCCTGGCGCACGCTGCAGAGCAAGGGAACGGCATGGCGCAGGCCATGCTGCACAACACCGCGCGCTAAGGGCGGCAGCAGCGCATCCTACAGCACGGGGGAAAGCAGGCGGCAAATGCGCGCGCCCAGGCGCACGGGCCATCCGGCGTGCACCCAGGCATCTTTCTCCAGGGGAACGGATTGGCGCATATCCTCCTCCAGCATGGCAGCCACGCTCGCGTTCATCTCACGCCCCTCCATCAGCAGTGTGAGCTCGAAATTGAGCCGCAGGGAGCGCTCATCCAGATTGGCGCTGCCCACGGTGCTGATCATGTCGTCCATGAGCGCCACCTTTTCATGCAGCACGCCGGGCTTGTAGCCCAGCATCTTCACGCCGCGCCCCACCGTGCCGCGCAGGAAGGTGAGCAGGGCCAGGTTGGCCATCCGGTTGTCGCTCTTCAGCGGCACCAGGATACGCACATCCACCCCGCGCAGGGCCGCAGCCAGCAGGGCGGCGTACACGGCATCCGTGGGCACAAAGTACGGCGTGGCCAGCCACAGGCGTTCCTTGGCGTGGGCGGCCAGTTCCTGCACCAGCAAGTGCCAGTAGCTCGCCCCGCCGTCATCCGGGCCGGAGGGAACAAGCTGGCAGCGTTCCGCACCCTGCACCGGCAGCTGCTCCGGAAGCTCCTCTGTAATGGTTTCGCCGGTGGCGCGGTGCCAGTCTTTCATGAAACTCTGCATGGTCTGGCACACGGCGGGCCCGCGCAGGCAGAGGAAGGTGTCTCTCCACGAGTTGCGGCGGGAATACTCCTGCCCCACGTTGAGGCTGCCGAGATAGGCGAGCGAGCCGTCTATGACCACGAGCTTGCGGTGGTTGCGGTAGTTGATGCGCAGGAAGGAGCTCCACCAGAAGCGGCGCCCGTTGAAGGAAGCCACCTTCACTCCCGCGCGCCGCAGGCGGCGCAGGTAGCCGCGCGGCAGCTTGTGGGAACCCACCTCATCATAAATGACGTATACGGACAGGCCTTCCCTGGCGCGTTCCTCCAGCAGCTTGCGGAGGGTGGAGCCCACGCGGTCGTCG
>CALCWC010000141.1 GCA_937905985.1 uncultured Verrucomicrobiales bacterium
ACATCGACTGGCAGAACCGGCGCGTGGTGGTGCGGCCCACCACCAGCAAGACGGGCGGCGGGCGCGTGGTGCCGCTGCGCAAGGCGGATGCCATCACCGTCCGCACCATTCCTCACTGCTGGATCCACCGCTGGCGCGCGATACGCGAAGCGGCAGGCTGGAGCAAGGAAACCGCCCATCCATGGCGGCAGGATGTTTGCCGCCACACGTTTGCCTCATATCATGCGGCGTGTTTCAGGAATTTTGCGGCGCTACAGTTAGAGATGGGCCACAGGGATTCCAGCCTGCTGCGTACGCGGTACGTGTATGCGGGGAACGGAACCGAAGCCTCTGCCCAACGCTATTTCAGTGTCTAATTTAGCCGAGGATTTATTGAGTTCGCGCGCCGCGCGGCGGGGGGGGGGGCTTGAAAAAATCGCGCGGATGTGTTAGGATGCGGGCAAGAAACCATGAGCGAGCTTAAGGATAGATTGTTCGACGAGATATTGGAGGCACGGCAGCGTGTGTATGCGGTGGGAAGCCCCACGCCGCTGCAAAAGGTGGAAATCCCCGGTGTGCCGCTCACCATTTTCGCCAAGCGCGAGGATCTGGGCCCCATCAACGCCTACAAGTGGCGTGGCGCTTTCAACTGCATGAGCAAGCTCTCCCCGGAGCAGCGTGCCAAGGGCGTGGTGGCCGCCAGCGCTGGCAACCACGGCCAGGGCGTGGCGCTCGCCGCTGCCAGGCTTGGCTGCCACGCATATGTCTACATGCCCCGCTCCACGCCCTCGGTGAAGCAGGAGGCTGTGCGCCGCCACGGCGGCGACCACGTCAAGATTGTACTCACCGGAGATTCCTATGATGCCGCCGCGGCAGCTGCGCATGAGTTCGCCGACGAGCGCGGGCTCACCTTCGTGCATGCGTATGACGACCTGGCCACCATGGGTGGGCAGGGCACGCTGGCGGACGAGGTGGTGATGAGCGGGCAGGGGAACTTCACACGTGTCTATTTGCAGATTGGCGGTGGCGGCCTGGCCTCCGCCTGCGCGTGCTGGTTCAAGAAATACTGGCCGGATTGCAAGTGCATTGGCGTGGAGGGTACCACCCAGGCTTCCATGAAGCAGGCTGTGGAGCACGGTAAACGCGTGGTGCTGCACGATATAGACGTGTTCTGCGATGGCACCGCGGTGCGCCAGGCCGGCGAGAACACCTACCCGCTCTGCAAGGATCTGCTGGACGGTTTCCTGACCGTGAGCAACGACGAGGTGTGCCGCGCCATGCGCACGCTCTGGAATTCCCTGCGCGTGATTCCGGAGCCCTCCGGTGCCATGGGTTTGGCCGCGCTCATGCAGGATTGGGAGGCGGGGCGCATCTCCGCAGACGAACGCTGTCTGGTGGTCATCTCCGGCGGCAACATGGACTTCTCCCAGCTGCGCATGGTTTCCCGCATGGCGGGCGTGCAGGACTCCAACCGCCGGGAGCGCTACCTGCGCCTGGCCGTGGCTACGGAGAGCTGGGACATCCGCCACTACCGCGACGACATCCCGGCCAAGGTGCTCATCACGGATGTGCAGTTCGGCCGCATCAACGGCGACACCCAGTACCCCGTGTTCGGCCTGCTCACCACAGACGCCGAGTTCTCGGAAATCTACCGCCGCCTAGAGGAAAAGGGGTTCCGCCCCTTGGATGCCTCTCAGGATGTGGGCGTGCGTTTCCGCATGATCAACTACGACCGCGCGAGCATCAAGCACCCCGCGCTCTACGCCGTGGAGTTCCCGGAACGCCCCGGCGCGTTCAACGAATTCATCAGCCATGTGAACAAGTTCGCCTCGCTCTGCTACTTCGACTACCGCTATTCCGGCGAATCCGTGGGCCGCGCGCTCGTGGGGCTGGATTTCCACAACGAGGGCTACCACCACACGTTCATGGATGCCGTGCAGGGGCTGCTCGGCACCACTATCCAGGGTATCCGCGAATTGCAGGTGGAGCGGCACCACGTGCTGCGTGAGTCCGAGCGCCTCATCCTCGCATCCGCCTCCCCGCGCCGCCACAGCCTGCTGCAGCGCGAGGGCGTGGATTTCCTCGTGGTGGTCCGCCAGGTGCAGGAATCCTGCGACTCATCGCTTGCCCCGGAAGCCCTCTGTGCCCGCAACGCCTCCCTCAAGGCGGAGGCTGTGGCTCGCGATTTCCCGCAGGATACGGTGGTGGGCGCAGACACCATGGTGTTCCTGGACGGCAAGCCCTACGGCAAGCCCAGGGATGAGGAGGACGCCGTGCGCATGCTCTCTGAACTACAGGGCCGCACCCACTGCGTGTGCACCGCCGTGGCGGTCATCATGCCCGGCGGCGAGCGTCGCGATTTTACAGAGAAAAGCTACGTCACCTTCCGCAAGATGAGCGAGGAGGATATCCGCAACTACATCCACGAGGTCTATGTGATGGACAAGGCCGGAGCCTACGCCATGCAGGAGAAGAGCGAGCTGATTGTGGAAAAGGTGGAAGGCGACGAGGACAACGTGGTGGGCCTTCCCGTGAAACGCCTGCTCAAGGTGCTGTCATGAGGCTTTTCTCCCTGCTGCCGCTTGCGTTTGCCCTCCTTTCCTCCGCGCAGGGGGTCATCCCCGCGCCGCAGCACATCACCCGCAACCCCGCGGAGCAATTGCCGCCCATGCCGCAGGTGGAGGGTGCCTACACCCTCTGCTATGATGCGCAGGTCGGACAATGGCGGGTGAATGCCAACGACGAGCTGGGGCGCCGCTACGCCTCTATCACCGCCGCCGCTTTGGAACGGGAAAATGGCGGCACCCTGCCGCCTTTCGTGGCTGTGTGCGACTACCCGCGCTACTCTTGGCGCGGCCTGCACCTGGATGTGTCGCGCCACTTCTTCCCGCCGGAGGTCGTGCGCGAGTACATCGACCGCATGGCGGAGCTGAAGCTCAACCGCCTGCACCTGCACCTCACCGACGGCCCCGGCTGGCGCATTGAGATTAAGAAATACCCGCGTCTCACCTCGTTTGCCGCCTGGCGCAAGGATTTGGGGGTGGAGGACTGGGACTGGCCAACCATCCAGATTGGCCCGGACTATCCCAAGGTGGAGGGCGGCTTCTACACGCAGGACGACATGCACGCGCTGGTGCAGTATGCCCGCGAGCGAGGCATCATGATTGTGCCGGAAATCGACATGCCGGGCCACTCGTATGCCGCCATTGCAGCCTACCCCGAAATCGGGAGACCGGATTTCCCCCAAAACGGCCTGCGCGGCGGCGATGTCATGGATGTGGCCAGCCCCCGCTCATTGCAATTCGCCAAGGATGTGCTCTGCGAACTGATGCAAATCTTCCCCGCCCCCACCCCCCTGCATCTCGGCGGGGACGAGGTCGACCCGCGTTTCGCCACTGCTGAACAGCAGCGGGAGTGGATGCAGACGCTCGTGGACTTCTGCCGCGAGCACGGACGAGAGGCCATCGTCTGGGACGAGGCCGCCACCAACGGCGTGCAGAGACAAACCTCCATGGTCTGGCATGCCTCCGGCACGGAAAAACTTTTCCAATCCGGCGCACCCCTTATCCTTTGTCCCTGCTCGCACTTCTATTTCGACTACCGCCCCACGCAGGACGACCCTGGCTCCGTCCCCGCCATCATCACCCTGCAAAAGGTCTTTGAATACCCCGTGCCGCAGGGCAACATCCTCGGCATCCAAGCCAACCTCTGGACGGAACACATCTCCACCAGGGAACGCCTGTTCCACATGGCCTTTCCCCGCGCCGCCGCGCTTGCCGAGCGCGCCTGGGGTAGCCCCAATCGCCCCTTCGCGCATTTTCTCAAGGACCTCAAACCCTAATGGCCCACTTCATTTTTTTGCGTAAATACGCAATTTTCTAAAGTCTAACTTTGTAAAATACGCAAATTCAGCACTATACAAATCGAAAACTAAGCCCTACCTCTTTCCGTAGCGCCTGTTGCGGGCGGCGTAGTCGTTGAGGGCGGCATCAAAGTCCGCGCGGCCGAAATCCGGCCAGAGGGTGTCTGTGACGTGGATTTCCGCGTAGCTGATCTGCCAGAGCAGGTAGTTGGAGATGCGCATTTCCCCAGAGGTGCGGATGAGCAAATCCGGATCAGGCATGCCGGCGGTGTACAGGCGGGATGAGAGCAGCTCCGGCGTGATGTCCGACGGCTCCAGCTTGCCGTCCTTTACCTCCTGCGCCAGGGCGCGGGCGGCTGCGGTTATCTCCTGGCGCGAGCCGTAGGAGAGGGCCAGCACGGTGTTGAGCCCCGTGTTTCCCTTGGTTTTCTCCACCACGTCTTTAAGGGCTTCCTGCGCTTTCTTGGGGAGCATGTAGAGCTCGCCGATGGCGTGCAGGCGCACGTTCTTCTCCATCATTTCCGGCAGGCGCTCGTACAGGTACTTTACCAGCATGCGCATGAGCGCGGTCACCTCCAGCTTGGAGCGCCCCCAGTTCTCTGTGGAGAACGCGTACAAGGTAAGCCACTTCACGCCCCGCTCCCGGCAGAGGTCAATGACGCGCTGCACGGTTTGCCCGCCTTGCTCATGGCCTTTGGCGCGCGGCACGCCATGCTGCTGGGCCCAGCGGCCGTTGCCATCCATGATGACGGCGATGTGTTCGGGGATGTTCGGGGCGTCGGCCATGGAGCTATCACAGTTCGAATTCTCCGTACTCGGCCAAGATGGCCTCCACGCGCGCAACGTCCTCCGGGGAGTCCACGCCGCTGGTGGATTTGCGGCCGCGGTAGGTCACCTCCACCATCTTCACGCGCAACCCGTTGTAGAGGAAGCGCATTTGCTCCAGCCCCTCCACGCAGCCTTTCTCGTAGTCGGACTCCGGAAGGTCAAAGTAGTTTTTCAATGCGGCGAGCGTGTAGGCGTATAGTCCCACATGGCGGCGCACCGGGCTCTTCTCCAGCTCTTCGCGCGCCTTCTCCGGCTTGCGGATGGCAGGGATGGTGCCCTTGGAGAACGCCAAGGCATAACCGTTTTTGTCCACCAGAACCGTGGTGCCGCTGTACGGCGTGGTCTTCTTGGATTCCACCAGGTTGTCGTACTCGGCCCAGTCCAGGTGGATGCACGGCGTGAACACGTCAGCCGGGCATGCCTTCCACTCGTCGATAAGCTGCTGGATGACCCACGGCGGGCACAGAGGGTTGTCACCCTGCAAATTGATGATGAAGTCTGGCTGCTCCGCCTGGCGGCTCACCGCATCCCAGCAGCGTTCCGTGCCGCTGCGGCAGGTTTCCGATGTCATCACCGCCGGGATGCAGGCCCCGGCGCAGTAGTCTGTGATGCGCGTGTCGTCCGTGGCCACCACGTAGCTGCAATTCTCGTTGTGGCGGCAGATGGAGGCGGCGATGTCCGCCACGCGGCGTATCATTTCCACCCCGGCTATCTTGACCAGGGGCTTGCCCGGCAGGCGGGTGGATGCGTAGCGCGCGGGGATGACTATCAAAATCTTCTGGGACATGGCGAGTATGATTTGAACGCCGCCATCATAGCCTATTCACCGCTGTTTGCCAAGAGAAAACGGATGCTAGCGCCCGCGCCGATGCAGGGCAGGGCGGATTTCCATGGAAAACGTGTAGAAGTTGGGGAAGCTTTTCGGCGCGCGTGATTCAATCAGTGCCACCACTCCGTCCAGTGGCATGTGCCGAACATCGCTCCTGCTCATGAAGCTGGTGAACATGTAGAGCCCCAGCTTGATGAGCGAGGTCTTGTCCACCCCGCGCTCAGACATCAGCTTCGCGAGCCGATGCTCTATTTCATACGAGGAACGGAAGGAGCAAACTGGTCTGGAGTATTCTTTTTTCAACGTTTTGCCCTGCCAGCATAGCGGATTGGTAATCCGCTGCACTTCCTCAAAAACCCGCTATTCCGCATGGCGTCAGCGTTGCCGGATTTTTCCCACAGTTGCAAACACACCCAAAAACAATGTGTGTCCTACAGTGCATGAAGCCTTGCAATGCGCGCAGCTACGCGCTTTTCAGGCAAAAAATCTTGACATCGGATTACCAATCAGGGCGTGGGCATCCCATGCGCTGCGCTATCTGTTATTGAGCCGGCCCACTTCATCGGTGTATACCACCTGAATGAAATCTGAACACAAGGAAATTGAAAGTGCTCTTGCAGATGCCGGTATGACAATGCTCCAGGCGGTGCGATTGGCGTTGAACCTGGTTGAGACGGGCGGTATGCGACACCGCGGCACAGTGAGCATGCAACGCTGCCGCCGCCTCATCCAGCTTGGTAGTGAGCAATGGCGCGCCCTTCACAACAGTGTGAGTTTTGGCGTAGCGATGCAAAGCCTGCTGCAGTCCAAAGCCTCCCGCCGCAAACGCACGCGGCAGGAAATCCGCGGTGTCGCCGCACGTCTTCTACGCGCCGTGCCGCAGTTGGCGCGCCGCCGTGTGAACACCATCTCTCCCCGGGAGCTGGACTGCATGCTGAACACGCACTTGCCCACGCCACGCCAGCGGGAGAAGGCGCGCATCATCCTGCACGGCCTTTTTGCCCACTGTATGCGCCAAGGGTGGATGCAGAGCTGCTCCAACCCAGCCGCAGCCCTGCGGTACGACCTTGGGGAGGAAACGGAGATAGCGCCGCTGGAATGGCGTCAGATGCGGCACTTGCTGCGCACAGCCCGCCGCGAGGAGCACCGCACCTGCATGCCCGCTCTGGGGCTTATGCTCTGGGCGGGAATACGCCCCGCTGAGGTGGAACGCCTGCATTGGGGGGACATAGACCTTGCCGAATGCGTGGTTGCCGTGCACCCCCGACATTCCAAGACCGGTGGGCGGCGGCACGTGCAGATTTGCCCGGCCCTTGCAGATTGGCTGCGGGAAGCGGCCCCTTCTCGCCCGCCGGCGGAGCAGAGCGTCTGCCCACCCAACTGGCGGCGCCGTTGGTTGCGCCTGCGCGCGGCTGCGGGAATCGTTCCCTGGCCTCAGGATGTGTTGCGCCACACCTTTGCCAGTTATCATGCCAAGCATTACCGCAACTTTGCCTTGCTGCAAATGGAGATGGGACACCGTTCTGCAGAGCTGCTGCGCACCCGCTACCTGAACATGCGCGGCGTGACCGCAGCCCATGCTGCCGAATTCTGGAAATCTCCACCGCGTTGACTGAACGCGGGCCTATGCAACCTTTGGTTTCACAGCCGCCTTGCGCTTTTTGCGGCGCGGCTTGCGCTTGGATTTGGCCTTCCGCATGCGCTGCGCTTCAACCTGGATTAGCATGAGCGCAAACATGGACTCCGCATCCACTTTCACGGCAGAGGCCTCCGATACCGAGGCCGCCACTTGTATCATCTTCTGAATGACCGTGGCGTACTCCTCCGCATCCAAACCAATCTGCGCCTCGTCCATGAGTGCCAACAGCTTCATCAGCCCGCGGTAGAAGCACAGCCAGTTCTCACCGGGGCCGGCGGGCAGGCTTGTCATCAGTTCGTCCGGCAGGGTGTTGAGCGCCCGCTCCAGCTTCTTGAGCCGAGCCTTGCGGTACAGCGTGTTGTCCTGGCTCACCGCTGCATCCAGCAGGTAGCGTACATGGCTTTCGAACTCGCCGTAGGCGTGAAGCGTGTCCACGGGAACATGCCCGGGCTCCGGCACCGCGCCGCCACGCGCCGCCGCCTCTTCAAACAGGCGCTCCAGCACCAGTAGTCGGCCTTTCGCCGTGAGTTCTTCCCTTTCGAACAGCATCTGCCGCCATTCTACCAATTCTTGCTTCCTTGTGCAAGCGGCTTATGTTAAACATTCCGGCTCACACGGCTTATTCCTTGCATTTCGTACCCTGAGGTCATATAATGGGCGCGTCCATGAAAAAGCGTCGCGTCGTTATTCTCGGTTCCACTGGCAGCATCGGCACCAGCGCCCTCAAGGTGGCGCGGGATATCCCGGAGCGCATGGAGGTGGTTGGCCTGGCCGCCCACTCCAATATCTCAAAGTTGGCGGAACAGGCTAGGGAATTCGGCGTGAAGCACGTTTGCATCTTTGATGAATCCAAAGCTGCGGAGCTGGAGAAGATGCTGCCGGGCGTGGCCGTGGTCACCGGGCTGGACGGCCTGTGCGAGCTGGCGCGCCTGGAGGGGGCGGACATGGTGCTGGTGTCCATCATCGGCACGGCGGGGCTCAAGCCAACGCTGGAGGCCATTGATGCCGGCAAGGACCTGGCCATCGCCTCCAAGGAAATCTTGGTGATGGCAGGCGAGGTGGTGATGCAGCGCGCGGCGGAGAAAGGCATCAGCGTGCTGCCGGTGGACAGCGAGCACAACGCCATCTTCCAATGCCTGCAGGGCAACCATGGCGGGGCAGGGGCCGTGAACCGCCTCATCCTCACCGCCAGCGGCGGCCCCTTCCGCACTTGGCCCGCCGAAAAGCTTGCGGAGGTCACCCTGGAGCAGGCCCTGGCCCACCCCACCTGGAAGATGGGCCGCAAAATCACCATCGATTGCGCCACCCTCTTCAACAAGGGGCTGGAGATGATCGAGGCCCGCTGGCTCTTCAACATCCCCATGGAGCGCGTGGACGTCATCGTGCACCCCCAGAGCATCGTCCACTCCCTGGTGGAGTACCGCGACGGCTCCATCCTGGCCCAGCTGAGCAGCAGCGACATGTGCTTCCCCATCCAGTACGCCGTCACCTGGCCGGACAGGATTGAAAACTCCCTGCCGCACCTGGACCTGGCCGCACTTGCCAGCCTGAAGTTCGAGGCCCCGCGCTGGAACGATTTCCCCGCGCTCAACCTGGCCCGCCAGGCCGGCCTCACCGGCGGCACCATGCCCGCCATGTTCAACGCCGCCAACGAGGTGGCCGTCCAGGCCTTCATCGACGGCCGCATCTCCTTCCCCGGCATCTGGCAGACCGTGGAGAAGGCTCTCTCCAACCTCTCCCCACGCCCCTACCACGGCCAGCTCTCCATCATCCTGGAGGACGACGCCGCCGCCCGCGAGGAGACCCTGCGGATTCTCTCCGCCCCCGCGCGCTGAAGCGGCCGTTCAAAGCGCGTCCGTTCTGAACCCTTTTTTCCTTGACCAATCTGCAGCCATGCCGTAGAATCGAACCGCTATGCTGCGGAACGAGTGGAATGCAATCGCCTTGAACGTGGATGAAAAGTCTCCGCGGCGCAATGAGGCCGCCCTTGCAGAACGCCAGCTCGCCTACACACAAAAAATTTTGGAAAAGGCGGACCTGATAAGGGAATATTGGTCGAAAATCCCTGATGAAAACAAGAAATCCTTCCACCAGGTGATGGCCGACTTCATGGCTCTGGTATGGCACTACTATGCAATAGACAATGCCACATACCGTTTTTGGGGAAAAATGGATGAATGCATACTGGGTTACTTTGGGCAACGCATGTACAAAAATGATATTGCTTCCCTTTCATGGCAACGCGAATGGGAACGCTTCCACCTTGAGGCAGAAAAGAGCAATAGGGAACTAATTTGCATAATTGACAACAAAAGACGATTTCGAGAATATTTCGGAGGTCACGGTTTGCCGGTATGTCTGCGGTTAGGGACGCTGGAAGTTCAGAATGAAGAACTAACGTACAGGGACGCTGCAGGAACCGAACACCCTGTCGCATCACTATGGAATGGACGTGAAAGCATCTTTTGCAAACCAGAATTAGAGAGCCAGGGAAGGGGGTGCTTTAGGTTGGACCTGATTTCCGGACAATACGTAGTGGACGGGAAAAAGTATGGGGAACAGGATTTGAAAGCTCTTTTCGAGCAACCACGTTTGGTGGAGGAGGTTTTAGTCAACCATAATGTCTTGCATGCCTTGCATCCTGCTTCTCTCAACACATGCCGTTTTATCACCATACGGGAACATGACGGTGGGTTCCGTGTTCTGCGGGCGGTCATGAGGATGGGGGTGGGAGGGAGTACCGTGGACAACTGGTGCCACGGAGGTCTTGCCGTAGAAATCAAACCCGATGGTTGCCTGGCTGAGTTCGCCCAGTATGAGGATTACGCTATTCCAGACACAAGATTCCACCCGGATAGTGGTATTGTTTTTCAGGAAGTCAAGATCCCGTATTACAGTGAGGCTGTTGAATTAGCTCTTGAAGCTCACCGCCTCTGCCGCGCAATGAAGAGCGTGGGGTGGGATATCGCCATCACGAAAAATGGCCCTGTCTTAGTGGAAGGCAATGTTTTCTACGAGTCGTTCCAAGCGGTCTGCGGGGGCTTGCGTCCTGAAATGGCACGTTTTTTTGTTCAATAGAGCTGGAAAAATGTAAGCATCCAAGGAGCAGCCATGTAGGCGGATATACAGCAGCCGTATTACAAGGAAGCCGTGGACATGGTGATAGAAGCCCATTCTCAGTGCAAGGAGTTGAGGAGTATAGGGTGGGACGTGGCCATCACCGGAGAGGGTCCCGTGTTGATCGAGGGGAATATCCATTATTCCATCAACCCTCTGTATGGCGGCCTGCGCCACGAGATGGTGAAGTACTTCACTCCTGCGGAGTGAGGTGCGCCCCAATTCCGGCCCGCACTCCGTACCCTCTTGCGGCCTCTCACCTGCGGGTGAGACCGCCGTCTACCGCATAGCAGGAACCGGTGATCCACGCTGCGGCGTCGGAGAGCAGGAAGGCTGCCAAATGGGCAACCTCCTCCGGCTGCCCGTACCGCCGGAGCGGGTAGTTCTGCATATCCTTGGCGTGCATTTCCTCATCAAGGGTGCCGCGGTGGATGAGCGGGGTTTCCACCATGCCGGGCAGGATGCAGTTCGCCCGTATCAGCTTGGGTCCCAGCTCATGGGCAACCACCTTCATGTATGAAACCAGGGCACCCTTGCTGGCAGCGTACATGGCCTGCCCGGTCTGCCCTGCAACGGCGGAGGCGGATGCCATATACACCACGGAAGCCCCCTTGCGGAGCTTGTGCTGTTTGAGCAGCGCCGCCTGCAAGAGCATGGGGGCCAAGAGGTTGGTATCCAGGATACGGGAGATTTCATCCCTCTTGAGGAAGGCGGTGGGTAGCGATTTGTTGATGCCGGCCACCATGGCCGCCCCGTCCAGCTTGGGCAGGCCGCCCGCAAGGAGGTCCAATCCCTCGTCCGTGCTGATATCCGCGGTCACGGCGGTATGGCCGGCTCCTTCCAGCATGGCCATGGTTTCCTGCAGGCGTTCCCCGTTCCTGCCTGTGCAGACGAGTGTGGCACCGAGTTTGGAGCATTCAACGGCAATGGCCCTGCCAATGCCGGAGGAGGCACCGGTGACGAGGATGGTTTTCCCTTCAAGGGACATGGGGTTGTATGACATGGCGGGAGAACGTGGCTTAGATGTCCATTTCAATCATGCGGCAGAAATCCAGGGGGCCGAGGTCAATGATGGTGGCGCTCCAGATGAGCCCCTCTCCGAAAGCAGCCAGGCAAAGCGGAATAGTTTCCGTTTCCGGGCGCCGGCCGAGGTTGAAGGTGATATCGTTCGGGATGGTGGAGCTGGCGGAGTTGCCGAGGTTCTCCACCACGTTGGCAGGCATCTTCTCCGTGGAGACTCCCACTTTCTTGGCAAGCCTGGTGAGCACGAACTTGTTGGGCTGGTGCACCATGAAGTACTCCACGTCGTCAAAGGTCTTGCCGCAATGCTCGAACAGCTCCCCGAACATGGAGGGCACGCGGGTCATGACGAAGTTGAAGATGTCGTCCCCCTTCATGCGGATGTGGTGGCGGCTCATGATGTTGCCGGTGCCGTCGTCCACCATGCGGATGGAGTCCTCGTTGGCCTGCTCCTTGAGGCCTCCTGCGGGCATGCAGATGCTCAGGGCGCCGGTGCCGTCCATCTTGAGGAACTGGTGGATATCCGCGCTGGGTTTGTTCTCCACAATGGTGATGGTGGCGGCGTCTCCCATGAGGGGGTAGGACGAGCGGTCCTTGTAGGAGTGGGTGCGGCTTTCGATATCCGCCGTCACCACGGCCACCTTCCTGATTTCCGGCTGTTCCAGCAGCATGAAGGCCTGGGAGAGCCCCACCATGTAGCCGGCGCAACCCTGGTTGATATCCAGGCAAAGCATATCGTGCTTGAGCCCCAGCATGCCCTGGATGACGTTGCTGGTGGGCGGCACGGGGTAGTCCGGGGAGTTGGTGAGCAGGACGAGGGCATCGATATCCTCCCTCTTGAGCCAGCCCTGTTCAAAGAGGTGGTTGAAGCCGTGGCAGATGAGGTCGGAAATGCAGGCGTCCCTGCTTTTGCAGAGGCGGTGCTTGTTGTAGCCCATCACCTTCTTGAGCTGCATGCATTGGGCCGCCGTGAAGGAATAGTTCGGGATTTCATCGTCAAAGGCCACCTCGTTGGATGGCACAACGGAAAGGATGCCCGTGATTTGCTTGTTCTTGTAGTGGAGGTACATGGCGTTGGTGAAAACGTTAGACGAGCCTGCGCTGGAGCTTCCCGGATTCCGTTTTGGGCAGGGAATCCCGCCACTCGATGACGGCGGGCACCTTGTAGGCCTCTGCCTGCGCCGCCACGGCAGCGCGCAGGGTGGCATCGGCGGGATGCGGCGTGCCGTCCGATACCAGCACGGCGCGCACCACTTCCCCCAGCACACCCCGGGGATCCGGTGCAGGCACGCAGGCGGCTTCCGCCACGCCGGGAATGGAGCAGAGTATTCCCTCCACCTCGTCCGGGCTCACCTTTTTGCCGCCCGTGTTGATGATGTCCTTCGTGCGGCTGAGAACGTGCAGGTAGCCGTCTGCATCAAGCATTCCCCAATCCCCGGTGCGGAAATATTCCCCGTGGCGGCAGGCGGCGGCAGGCTGGTTCAGGTAGGCCGCGACCACATGGTCCCCCTTGATGCAGATTTCCCCTTCCTCGCCCGTCTGCACGGGAGTTCCCTCCGGTGAAAGGATGGAGATTTGCACGTGGGGTGCGGGCAGCCCCGCGCTGTCCAGATGGCCGCTCTGGGAATGGAATTCAATGAAGGCGGAGCGGGAGGCCTCCGTGAGCCCGTAGTGCATGCAGATGCGCGCGTGCGGGAAAAGCTCCATCAGGTGGCGGCGGGTTGCCGTGCCCATGGCGGCACTGCCAATCTCAATGTAGCGCAGGGATGCGGCGTGCGCCGCCAGGGCATCGCCGCTCATCTTTTGCAGGTACGCCCAGGCGGCCGGCACAAACGCCAGGCCGGTGGCACGATACTGGTCCATGGCGGCGAACAGGAGCTTGGGATTGCTGAACCCCGGCACCGGCACCAGCGTGCCGCCTGCCGCCAGCACGCAGCGGGAGCGCCCCATGCCGAAGGAATGGCATATCGGCAGCGCCAGCACTTCCACATCATCTGCGCAGGTGCCGATGAACGAGTTGATTTGCCAGGCCGCCGCCGCCAGGTTTGCGTGGGTGAGCGGCACTCCCTTGGGCTCGCCGGTTGTTCCAGTGGTGAACATGATGTCCGCCACGGCTTCCATGGGCGGGGCTGCCAGTTCCATATCGGGGGCAAACTGCTCCAACCCGATTTCATCAAAGCGGGCATCCGCTTTCAGACCGGAGCCCAGGCAAAGCGCGGGGTGCGTCTGCCCGAAAACATAGTTGAGTCTCTCTTCCCTGGTGGAGGCATCCAGGTTGAGCACGGCGGCTCCCATCAGGTGCGCGCCGAAGTAGCAGTGGTAGAACTCCTTGGTCTTCTCTGCATACAGGGCCACCACATCGCCGGGTTTCACGCCCTTCTGCCGCAGGTAGGCGGCGGCCGAGCGCATGCCCAGCACCAGCTGCCGGTAGGTCACGGCATCGTGTTCGAATACAATCGCCGCCTTGGCAGGGTGCTCATCCGCGCGCTGCCGGATGGTGAGCACCACGGGCTGGCGGTTGTACGCCGGCAGGGCAGGCGCGGCCGGCGTGTCTGCAACCGCTTCCGCCGCGCGGGAACACACCGCCGCCGGAACCGGCTCCGCCGCAGGGACGGGGGAAACGTCACCCCCTCCGGCAAAGGCTATAATCTGCCCGATGGTGGACAGCTCCATCATCCGCTCCTCCGGCACGTTGAACCCGAACTCGTCCTCCAGCGTGGTCATGATGGCCATCTGGGCCAGCGAGTCCCACTGCGGGATATCTCCCACCCCCAAAGTGTCGGGCAAGGAGCCGGCCGGTATCTCCAGGATGCCGGCTATCATCTCCCGTATTTCTGCAGGAGAAGCGGCCATGGTGTCACTGTTTGGCTTCAATGAGCTTCACGATGTCGCCGAGCGTGTTGAGCCCGCGGAATTCCACGGAATCAATGGCCACGCCGTACTCGTCGTCAATCATGGCAACGGTGGAGAGGTGGGCGAGGGAATCCCACTCGTCATAGCTCCTGAACTCGTCGTCCAGGGAAAGCTCGCGGTCCTCTATATCGAGGATGTCCTTCATCTGTTCCAGGAATGCTTGAGTATCCATATCCGTATGTGAAATGTGATTGATGGTGTGAACTGTATATATCAACGGCAGCCCCCCCGTGTCAAGCCAAACTTGGCACCGGCTCCCGCCGCCATGTCAATTTGAACCCGGTTCGGCTGCAGGCACGGGTTTCTTCCTGCCGGGGCCTCCCAGCCTTTTGGGCAGCGGGGTGATGACTGCCGGATTGCCGCATGCGATATGCCCCGCGGGAATATCCTTGCTTACCACGGTGCCGGCCGATACCACGCAGTTGTCCCCGATGGTGACGCCTCCCATGATGATGCAGCGCAAGCCGATGAAGCACTTTTTGCCGATTGAGATGGGGTTGCCGGTCCTCATGGTGCGCACCCTCCACCCCGTTGTTGGATTGTAGTGGTGTCCGGCCGCGTCAAAGACAACGGTGTCGGGCCCGATAATCGTGTACTCTCCGATGCTGATGGAGGTGCTGCTGATCAGGCTGCAGCCACTCAATCCCACATGGTCATGCAGTTGGATGACGGAATCGGGCGTGGTTGCCTTGAGTATCATTTTCTGCCTGAGAAGGGGGTTGTGGCGGTCTCTGGATATGAGAGTTACGTCATCGCCCAGAATGATTTTGGCCCCCTTTGCCATGTGAACCTTGGGCATGCCGTCCACAAAGCATCCCTTGCCGATGCGCGCACCCTTCCATTTCAGGGGAAGCATGTCAATGAACCCCAGCACTTTCCAAACTGCTATCTTGAGTTTTACCAGCATGAGCTTATAGGTGTATTCCTAATGCGGGAACATGCGGCGCATGCCGCTTCCCCCTGCGGCATTATACATGTTTGGGGCTTCATGGCAAGACATATCGCCGCGGCTTGGCGCAGCATGCCGGCGAACCGCTCCTGGAGCACCTGTGGCAGGGTTAGGCAATCTTGCCGCCGGAGAGAAGCTCCCGGTAGATGGCAAGCAGGTTGCCCACCATGGTTTCCCCGGAAAGCGCGCGGCGGCATTCCTCCCGCCCGTACTCACCCATGGCCTGCGCCGTTTGCTCATCCTTGGTCACGGCCAGCACGGCTTGCACCAGGCCATCCACATCATGCGGTTCCAGAATGAAGCCGGACTTGCCCTCCACCACGTGCTGGCAGCTTCCGCACTCGTTGGATAGTACAACGGGTATCCCCACCACGCGGGCTTCTTTCACCACCGTGGGGCCGGTGTCCGCCAGGCTCATGTGCACCAGCGCCCACGCGCTCGCCAGCGTGTCCGCCACCTCCTGGCGGTTCACCCGCCCCATGGGAATGATGTTCGGCGTCAAACCGGAGGGGACAATGGGATACGGGGCAGAGGGAACGCCCACCAGCTTGAGCGTGACATGCGAGAGCTCCGGGCGGGAGAAAGCCTTGATGACGGTATCCAGGTTTTTGAGCGGGGCGTTGTCTCCGGAAAAGATGCAGACCGGAGATGGCGCAAGCTTCCGCTCCATCTGGAAGAAACGGTCCTCCACGGCGTACTCGAAAAGTTTCACATCTGCATGGGGCACAACTTCTCGCACGCGGGAAATCGCCCAAGGTGATTCCGCCGTGATATGGGGAATGGATCTCCATATGCCGGGTTCGTACAGGCTGTGGTGGCGCACAAAGCGCGGGTAGCTCGCGCGCTGCACGCAGGTGCGCAGCGCTCCCTGTACGGAATGCAGCTTCACTCCCCCCTTGAAATCCTTGGCGCACAGGCCGTAGCAATCCTCCGTACCCCATGAGTGCACCATGTCCGGCTTGATGAGCGCGAGCTCTTTCGCCATGACATGGCGGTCCCAGAGGTAGAACGAATAGAGCCCGATGGTGCGCTTGGCGCGCGGCAGCAGATGAATCTGCTGGTTGTGCGAGGTGAACCGCAGGGGGGAGGAGATGTTTTTATTGAGCGAAACCCAGTGGATTTCAAAATCATCCTGTGCGCCGAACGCCTCGTGAAGCGCCGCCAGCCACACCGCGTAGTGCCCTTTGAAGACAGGCAGCTTGTCTGTGTACAGCCATGCCGGGAAACTTGCCAGAATCGCAATTTTAGGTTTTTGGTTCATTGTGCGGACAAATTAGCTGAAATGAATGCGGGAGGCATCGGCTAGTTTCACAATCCTTCGTTTAACGGCCTTGTTGCGCATGCGCACGCCCCAGCGCATGGCGCACAGGGAGATTTTGTTCACCCTTGCCCACAAGCGCATCCAGCGCGTGGCGGATGCTCCTGCCACGTCACGCCGCGCGGCAAAGTCCTCTTGCCATTCTTCCGGCAGGAATGCGGAAGAGATGCACACCCACCAGTTGCCCAGCGCAAAGTGGCGGTAGTACAACTTGGCTTCCATCGGGCAATCCGGCTCCCGGTAGAATGCCGCGTGCCTGACCAGCGCCATTTTCACGGCTTCGCTGCGCACGCCGTGCGGACTCACGTTGTGCGTTGTGGAGGCATTCCCCTGCCAATAGCGGTAGAGCACCGTTGGCGTGTCGCTCAGCCCCACCATGGGATATGCCTTCGCCAGCTGGCACCACCCTATGTTGTCGCCGAACATTTTGTAGCCCTCCGCAAACAGGTGAGGGTAGCGCTGAATCACTTCCCGGCGCACCGTCACGCTGGACGGAAGGGTATGGACCGCCCCCTCCAGATACCAATTGACCGCGCACAGGCGCTCCCCGGTGCAATCTGCGGGCCGGATGTCCTCCGGTGCAATATCCTCCACCGTTTTCATGGTGGAGGAGAACCAGACGATATCCGGGTGCGCCTCCAGGAAGGAGAGCGCCTGTTCCAGATGGTTCGGCAGCCACACGTCATCGCTGTCCAAGAAGGCGATGTACTTGCCGCGCGCCTCCCGCAAACCGTGGTTGCGAGCCACGCATTCCCCGCCGTTCTCCCGCGTGATGATGCGCAGGCGCGGGTCGGATATGCCCTGCAGTATCTCCAGAGTGTCGTCCGTGGAACCGTCGTTCACCACCACGATTTCATAATCTTGCACGGTTTGCCGCAGGATGCTTTCTATGGTCAGGGGAATGAACTTCCGGGCGTTGTATGCCGGAATCACGACAGAGAAAAGGGGGGAATCTGCGCTCATGGTTTCTTTTGGTCGATTGCTTTCTGGTAGGTGGCTTTGGTTTCTGCAGCGCAGCGCTGCCAAGAGAAGTGCGCGAGCCGTTCCGCGCCGCGCGCGCGCAGCCCGTTGGCGTAGTCATGGCTCTCCAGCACCCGCTGTATGGCGGCGGCCATGGCGGCTGTATCGTCTGCGGGGAAGTAGTCCGCGCCGTCGCCTGCAATCTCCGGGAAGCAGCTTGCCTTGGAGCAGAGCACGGGAGCCCCGCAAGAGAAGGCTTCCAGTAGAGGCAGGCCGAATCCCTCATATGCGGAAGGGTACACGAACGCCTGGCAGCGGTTGTATGTGATGGCCAGTTCCTCATCCGTGAACCAGCACTGGCGCACGCGCCCACTGAGATGAAGGCTGTTTATCTGCGAAAGTTCCTCCGGAGTGAATGCGCCACCGCCTGCGCAGACCAGCTGCAGTTCGCGGTCGGCATCAGCCAGTTCGGCAAAGGCTTCTAGGAAGATGTCGAATTTCTTGTAGTCGCGGCGCCTGCCCACAAAGAGCACGTAGCGCTCCGGAAGCTCCATGGGGCGTGTGGCGGCATCTGCCGGCAGAACCAGGGAGTTGCCGTGGTGGATGACGTCGATCTTTTCCGGCTCGATGCCGGAAATAGCCACCAAATCCCGTTTGGTGCACTCTGAGATGGCGATGATACGGTCGGCCCGCCGTGCGTAATCCAGCTTGCGCTGGGCAGTGGGGTCTTTTCTGAATAGGTGCGGGTAGACTTCATGCGTCATGTCATGCACCGTCAGCACCAATGGCGTTTTGCCTATGAAGGGAATGAGGTCGTATGCGTTGGTATGGGTGGGATGGATGACATCGAAACGGTGGCCGGCGCGCATGTATTTGCGAATTTCTGCACGCAAGGCGTAGTTGTTGGCCTGCCGTGCGAATGGGGTGTGGGAAAGCATGAGCCTTATGGCGCGGGCGGCCAACGGTATACCGGGTGCCTCCGCCGATGTTTGCGGGAAAAAGTGCGCTGTCTTGAGGTTCTCGTTGGGTGTTTCCCTAATGGGGATGTGAACGTTGACACCAAGCTGTATCAAAAGCGCCGCAAGTTCACAATGGTAGCGGGCGAAACCACTGAAGCGGTCCTCCCAAAACGTGCAGGGATGCATGAATACTTCCATTGTAATTGATTCAGCCTTTGACTTTTCTCAATGTAGCCAACAGTGCGGCGAAAACGGGCATGGGCAGGCAGCGCAGCATATCGTACAGCCTTGTCATACCCAGTTTCCGCGCCATGCGCACACGGTTGATTGTACCCTTTCTCCAGTAGGAACGCAAGGTTTCCGTTGTGCGAACCTTCTCCTGCATGTCGGCCAGGAACGCCAACGCGGCCGGCTGTTCATCCTGCGGCATGCGGCGCGCGAAATCCAACAGGGTCTCGTATGTTTGGCGCATGGGGACTGCCGTGCTGTTCTGGTATTCGTCAAAGAGCCGCTCGCGGCGCATGATGTCACGGTAGCCTTCATTCTTGTTGTCGGACCCTATGCTCTGGTGCAGGCTGTTGTTGCGCACCAGAACGGCGTTGGCGTTGTCCACGAGCACGCCCTTGCCAAGCAGGGAGGCGCGGAAGTACAGGATGTAGTCGTCCGCCAGGTAAGCCGCCGCCGGAATATCCCCAAAGGTGCGGAAACAAGCCATGTCCCACGCCTTGTACGAGTAGTCGGCCGAGAGGAATGTGCATTGGCACGGGGGCATGGTGCGGATGTCAACCAGCCTTGGGTGCATTCCCTGCGCGCAGGGAATGCGGCTTGCCTGCACGGCGTCATCCTCCTCGTCGTCCTGGAAAAACTTGCTTGATTCCGTGGCCACGTATGTGCAACCCGGGGTGGAGGAGACAACCTTCCCGATTACGGCGCACCTGTCAATGGCGGAAATGTCGTCGTCGTCCGCGCGGACAATCCAATCCCCTTTGGCAAAGGAAACGGCGTGGTTGAAATTGGCTGCCGTTTTCAGGTTGGATGGCGGCTGGGTGACCACCACACGGCGGTTTCCCTTGTAGGCGGCCACGCATTCCTTGATAATCTCGAAGGTTCGGTCCGTGGAGCAATCGTCGGAGAAGATGTATTCCAGTTCCCCCTCGTAGTCCTGCGCCAAAGCGCTTTCCACCGCCGCGCGGATGTATTTTTCCCGGTTGTGGGAGAGCAGCACGTAGGAGAGCTTGGGCAGTTGCGGCATGTCAGTGCTTTCCCTTCAATTTCCTGAGCATGGCCAGTATGGCGGCGTACATGGGCATGGGCAGGCTGTACAGCATGGAGAACGCCGGGGTGTAGCCCATTGCCCGGCAACATTTCAGGCGGTGGCAGATACCCTTGCGCCAATAGTCGCGCATGAGGCTGCGGGTGCGCATGTTTCTTTCAAGCTCTTCCATGAATGGCCGGGCCGCCTCTTTTTCCGCTTCTGAGAAATGGTCCGCAACGTATTCCTTCAGCTGTTGGTGCATGGCATGAAGGGGGGCGTAGGTCAGGTTGTAGTATTTGTCGTGGAACTGTTCCAGGCGGATAATGGATTGGTAGCCGCGGCTGTTGTCGTCCCCGCCGCGGCACATGTTGCCGCTGCCATCCCGCATAAACACCGCCGGTGCATTGTCAATGTACAGACCGGAACCCAGCACGCAACAGCGGAAAAAGCAGGTGTAGTCGTCGCAGTAGTATGCCTGCTTGTCCAAATCGCCGAAAATGCGGAAGGAATCCATGCGCCAGGCCTTGAAGGAATACTTGCCGCAACGGAAGGTGGGCTGCCCGCAACCGGGGCGGTGTATATCAAGCTCCCTCACCACGGCATGCGTGCCGGCGGGGCGGGCGCTTTCCTCCAGTGCTGAGGCTTCCTCCGCGTCCGTGAACTCCCGCAGCCCCGTGGCTACAAATGCAGCTTCCGGGTGCTTTGCTATGGCCTTGCCGATGATGCTGCAGCGGTCCACAGAGGACAGGTCGTCATCGTCCGCGCGTACAATCCAGTCGCTTTCCACGAATTTGACGGCGTGGTTGGTGTTGCCTGCCAGGTGCTGGTTGGTGGGCGGCTGTGTGACCACCACGCGGCGGCCGCCCTTGTAGGCGGCCACGCACTCCTTGATGATCTCGAAGGTGCGGTCCGTGGAGCAGTCGTCGGAGAAGATATACTCCAGCTCCCCCTCATAGTCCTGCGCAAAGGCGCTTTCTATGGCGGCGCGGATGTATTTCTCCCGGTTGTGGGAGAGCAGGACGTATGAGAGCTTGGGGAGCTGAGGCATGCCTTGTATGGGATTACTTGCTGTTGGCGCGGGAGAACTGCTTGAGGCGCAGGCCGTTGAGGTGGATGAAGCCGGAGGCGTCGTCCTGGTTGTAGTCCTCGTCCGTGTAGTCGCCCTCCATGGTGGCGATGGCGTAGCTGTACAGCGAGTTGGGGCTCTTGCGGCCGGCGTACATCACGTTGCCCTTGTAGAGCTTGAGGCGCACCTCGCCGTTCACGGTCTCCTGGGTCTTGGCGACGAGAGCCTGGATGGCCTCGCGCTCCGGTGCGAACCAGAAGCCGTTGTACACCATGGCGGCGTAGTCCGGGATGAGGGAGTCGCGCACCTTCTGGGCCTCGCGATCCATGGTGATGGTTTCGATATCCCGGTGGGCGGCCAGCAGGATGGTGCCGCCGGGCGTCTCATAGATGCCGCGGCTCTTCATGCCCACAAAGCGGTTCTCCACAATGTCCACGCGGCCTATGCCGTGCAGCCCGCCCAGGTGGTTGAGCACCAGCATCACCCCCAGCGGGTCCAGCAGCGTGTAGCCGTCCCGCTCGCCTTTGGCGGAGGTGCCCACCTTGGCCATGATGTCTGCCAGCCCCTCCGTCTGCAGGCCGATGATGTTGCCCTTCTCGAACAGGCACTGCAGGTACTGCGGCTTGTCCGGCGCGTCTTCCGGGGCGTTGGAGAGCAGGTACATCTTGCGGTCCTCCTCCTTGGTGGCGTCGTACCACGTGTCCTCCAGGATGCCTGCCTCGTAGGAGATGTGCAGCAGGTTGCGGTCCATGGAGTACGGCTTCTTCACGCTTTGGCGGATGGGGATGCCGTGGCTCTCTGCGTACTGGATAAGCTCCGTACGGCCGGGGAACTGCTCGCGCCACTCCTTCATGCGCCACGGGGCGATGACTTGCAGCTGCGGAGCCAGCGCGTTGATGGAAAGCTCAAAGCGCACCTGGTCGTTGCCCTTGCCGGTGGCGCCGTGGGCGATGGCATCCGCCCCCTCAGCCAGGGCCACGTCAACCATGGCCTTGGAGATGCACGGGCGGGCAATGGACGTGCCCAACAGGTAGCGCCCCTCGTACACGGCGTTCGCCTGGAACATGGGGTAGATGTAGTTGGCGGCGAAATCCGCCTTCAAATCACCGATGATGCACTTGGACGCGCCGGTCTTGAGAGCCTTCTCCTCCAGGCCGTCCAGCTCCTCCGCCTGTCCCACGTCCGCGCAGTAGGCGATAATCTCCGCGTTGTACTTCTCCTTGAGCCACACCAGCAGAACAGATGTGTCAAGGCCTCCCGAGTATGCCAATACTATTTTCATTGTCTTTCTCAAACGCGCACCGCGCGCCTGGAAGGATTATACTCCGCTTCGCTCCATGATTGAAGAATAAAACGCGTCTTGCCAAAAAAAACGCACGCTTCCATGCAGGCCGACTACTTATTATTTTCAGCTTTGCGCGGGATATCGAATTTGACAATGATTTCTCCCTTGTAGAATCTGAGGCTGTCGGCATGCTGCCGTGGAGCGGCTTGAGCACCGCCGTGCTGCCGTACACGCCGGCAGAGAGAATGCATGGCACCTCCAAGTTCACCTTGAAAAAGATGTGCGCCCTGGCCATGAGCGGCATTGTGGGTTATTCCACACGCCCCCTTTATCTTTCCGTCACGCTTGGTCTCATCGCCATCGCCCTGGCTGCGCTTTACTTCGTGTATGTCATAGTGGTGGCATGCATGGGCGTTAACGTTTCGCTGGGCTGGCCCTCTGTCATTGCCTGTGTGCTTGGCTTGGGAGGCCTCCAACTCTTCATCCTCGGCATCCTGGGCATTTACCTCGGCAAGCTCTTCATGGAGCACAAGAGCCGCCCCACATACGTGGTGGCAGAGAAAACTTGGTAGAGGGCGGCTTATTCCTCCGGCTTGCCGAAGGGTTCCGTTTGGGATGGCATCACGAGGTCCTTCAGCCACCGGATACCTGCGCGCAGCGTATCGTAGCATGGGCCGTACACCGGTTTCCGCGGATGCTTAATTGCAGAGGGTCCGTGCTGAACCAGTGCTTCAAACGGGTAGTTGAGCGTCGCCATGTTGTTGCTCCACTCCTTGGGATTCTCTGTCAGGGGAAAAAGGTGGAAATCCGTCAGGCAAAGGGGAACGTTGGGGGCGGCGGCCTGACTTTTTTGAAGCTTACAGTGCAAAACCCTTCTTTCTAAACCCACTTCCGGTGTATCCAATGATGACTCAACCCGGAAACCCATCGGCAGCAAAATATTACTTGACTACACATCGGCCGCAGGTATAGTGAATGCACACGGATGCGGCGCGGGAGACGTCGGCATATCGGAAATCTATGAGCACTGTATCATTGATCATACCTTGTTATAATGAGGAGGAGGCCCTCATTCCGTTCATGAAGGCATTGGACGGAGTGAAGACCGATTATATGGCTTCCGAGAAGTTGGAGCTCATATTTGTAGATGATGGCAGCAAGGATGGCACTCTGGGAATCCTGCGCCAGCTGGCTGCTGATAATCCTTCTGTCAAGTATCTTTCCTTTTCTCGCAATTTCGGCAAGGAAAGTGCCATCCTGGCCGGCTTGAAAGCGGCGACGGGAGATTATGCCGCTGTGATGGACGCGGATTTGCAAGACCCCCCCGCACTGTTGCCGGAGATGCTCATGGCTGTGCGCGAGGAAGGGTACGACTGCGCCGGCACGCGGCGGGTCACGCGCAAGGGGGAACCGCCCATCCGCTCATTCTTTGCCCGCATGTTCTACCGCACCATCAACCGGATATCCCATACCAAGCTGGTGGACGGCGCGCGGGATTACAAGTTGATGAGCAGGCCCGTTGTCAACGCCCTGCTTTCCATGCCGGAGTACCACCGCTTCTCGAAAGGCCTGTTCGAGTGGGTTGGATTCAAGACCAAGTGGATAGAGTTTGAAAACGTGGAACGGGTAGCGGGCGAGACCAAGTGGTCTTTCTGGAAACTCTTCAAGTACTCGCTAGAAGGGATAGTGGGATTCACCACCGCACCGCTTTCGCTAGCCTCCCTGCTGGGGGTGTTCTTCATGTTCGTTTCCTTCGCCAGCATCCTGTTCCTGTGTGCGCGCCAGCTTTTCTGGCACGAGTCTGTCTCCGGCTGGACCTCCTTGGTGTGCATTATTATCTTCCTTTGCGGCATCCAACTCTTTTCAATAGGAATTATAGGGCTTTACCTGGCCAAAACCTATATGGAGGTCAAGCGCCGCCCCATATTTATCGTCAAGGAACAATCTGCACGTTGATTCCCTCTTCAGAAAAATGCATAAGTCCCCATTCGGAATTTTCATCAACGGCACACATGCACAGCTGGCCGGGTTGGCTCTGCTGGTCGCTTTGATTCTCACAGCGTTGCACGGTGGACTCACCCTGCAGAACGACGATTTGCAAATCTATTTCATGCTCTGCGGCGGCGGGGCGGAACCAGGGCCCTTTGCCTTGTACACCAATGTTTGCCTGGGAAGTGTCATCTCCCGCCTCTCTGTCATTTTCCCCAGTGTCAACTGGTATCTCTACTTCCTTTTCGGCTTGGCCCTCATGGCATCATGCGCCCTGAACCTCTCCGTGTGCGAGCGCCTTTCTCGCTGCCGCCTCCACAGCAAGATAGCCGCGCTGCTCTTCCTTGTGTACGTAAACTACCAAGGATTGACAACGACCCAGTACACCCATGTGGGGATATATGCGGCGTGCTCGGCGGTTATGCTCATATCACGCATGCTAGAGGAGCGCAACGGCAGCGCCTGGCGGGTGGTGGTTTCCTCTCTGCTGCTCCTTTTCGCCTTTAGTTTGAGAACCTCATCCCTGCTTCCTGCTGTTTTCCTGATGGCTGGCATATTGATGGCTCAGTATAAAAGCCTGGCGGACTGCTGCGCTATCCGGCACTTGGCGGTTGCCCTTGCTGTGCCGCTAGTGTTATGCGGCGGCGCCTCCCTTGTCAACAGCATCGCGTATCAAAACTCGCCGGAATGGAATGATGCTTTGCGTTTCCTGCGAGCACGCGTGCAAATCCTCGATTCCAAGGATAACTCCGGGCTAGACAAGGAAGCGGACCTTCAAAGCGCAGGCGTTTCCCCGGAAAGTTTCAATCTATTCAAGCAGTTTGTCTATGTCCCGGAAATGGATAGCCTGGATACTGTGGAATCGGCGTTGGCTGTCCACAAGATGGGAAGGAAAGGTGTTTTCGGGATTTCTCAGGCCGCGGATATGGGATTGTTGGAATTCCACCTCTCAAACCTTGCCCCCAGGGAGACCCTGGCCCGCACCGTTACACCGTACGTGCCGTTGTGCGTTGGTGTGCTGCTACTGATTCTGTTCCCCGAACGCAAGCGATTTGCCGCTGCCGCCTGGGTTCTTGCTGCGCTTTTTTGCTACTTGGCAATCCTGGCCCTCATGGACAGGCTGGTGGGGCGTGTTCTCAATCCCGTGCTCTACGTGACGGCTCTATATGTGTTAAGTCTGCCAGAAGACGTGTCCGCCACCGATCGCCGCAACTGGAGAGCGGCCATCGCGGTTTTGTCCGCTTTTGCCGCGTGTGCGTTTTGTTTCCGCCATTTCGGAGAAGTGAAGGCTAACTCGGGGGAAATCTGGGAATACTGCAGGACCAAGCCCGACACCCAGTTCTATACGTGCTGCATGCAACACCTGGGCCCATACCCCGCGGGCGTGGATGGCTATTCCCTGCGTCTCCTGCAAAATTCCAATGTCCTCCCCCTTGCTGACGGTTGGGTGTTCTATACTCCTGCCTACAAGGCGGCGCTCAAAGCCAGGGGCATTTCAAACCCCTATTCTCACCTTACCCGGCCAAACACGGAGATTATTACCTATAAGCTTTTCTCCCCGCAATCCACTTTGCGAAACATTCAGAAGGAAATCTATGCCCAAACCGGCCAATGCGTGGACTTTGAAAAGGTCTCGGAAAGGGGAGATTTCGAATTTTGGACGGTCACCACCACCCCTCCAAATCCGAGCTGTCCGATGTCCGATTTTTTCTCCCTACGTGCAGACGCAGTAATCCTGAAATAATGCTTGACTCTCCCTAGAGGGAGAGTACAATCCAAGACGGTACGTTTTTTGGGGTGAACAGTACGAACATAATATGAGGACGATTGTAATAGGAGCTGGAGTTTCCGGCCTCTCCGCCGCGCGTATGTTTTCGGAGCACGGGAGCGATGTTGTCGTCTTTGAAAAAGCGCCACGTGTTGGCGGCCTCGTCAAATGCGAGATGGTTGACGGGATTTTGTACCACCGTGTAGGCGGACACGTGTTCAACTCCCGCCGCGCGGATGTGCTGGAGTGGTTCTGGAAGCACTTCGACAGGGAGCGCGATTTCCATAAGGCAATCCGCCACGCCGTTGTCTCTCTTGCCGATGGAACGAATGTGGACTACCCCATAGAGAACCACCTCTACCAGATGGCGGCGGACATGCGGCATGCCGTCATTGCAGATTTGATGGAGATCCAAAGGGAAGGCTACAGGGAATCGTCCAATTTTGATGAATTCCTGCGCCACTGGTTCGGCAACACCCTCTACAACGAGTATTTCGCGCCCTACAACCGGAAGATATGGGGGCGCTCCCTCACGGATGTCCCGCTGGCGT
>CALCWC010000142.1 GCA_937905985.1 uncultured Verrucomicrobiales bacterium
TAGTACCCGTCCCTTGGCGGGGAAGGGCCGAATCCAAACAGCAGTACAGCCTGAAACTCACAAACATGGAGCAACAGAACCAAGACACCCTGAGGCAAGGCTTGTTCGACTTTGAACAAGCCGCACCGTGGGTGCGCCTGCCCGCAGAGGATAGGGGTGCAATTCCCCGAAAGGAAGCGGAGCGGGAGGGGCAAGTGTTTGAGGCGTGGAGGGAGCAACTGGACTGGGAGGAAAGGCTGCTGGAAAGGGTGGCGAACACGGCCAACCTGGAAGCGGCCAGCCAGCGCGTGATAGCCAACAAGGGGGCTGCGGGCGTGGACGGCATGAGTGTCGCCGCACTCAAGCAATGGGTGAAAACGGGGCTGGGAGCAATGAGAGAGCAGCTGCTTGGCGGGATATACCGCCACCAGGGCGTGAGGAAAAAGAGCATCCCCAAGCCCAACGGGGACGAGCGGATACTGGGCATACCCACGGTCATAGACCGCATGGTCCAGCAAGCCGTCCTGCAAGTGCTCACCCCCATGCTGGACCCGCAGATGAGCGGTTCGAGCTATGGATTCCGACCGGGGAGAAAAGCGCATGATGCCTTGGAGGCAGCAAGCCGCCATGTCCGAGAGGGCTACAAGGTGGCGGTTGACTTGGACTTGGCAAAGTTTTTCGACACGGTCAACCATGACATCCTCATGGAACGACTGGCACGGCGCATCAAAGACAAGCGCCTGCTGTGGTATATCCGCCAAATGCTCAAGGCGGGAATGATGGACAACGAGGGCGTGTGCCAAAGCCGCGAACAGGGAACGCCGCAGGGCGGTCCCCTCTCGCCGCTGCTGGCCAACATCCTGCTCGACGAGCTGGACAGGGAACTGGAGAGACGCGGACTGCGCTTCTGCCGCTACGCGGACGACTGCATCATATTCGTGAAGACGATGGAGGCGGGACGCCGCGTGCTGGAGGCCATCACCCGCTATATCGAGGGGGAACTGCGGCTCAAGGTGAACCGAGAGAAAAGCAAGGTGGACAAGGTCTGGAACTGCGTCTACCTCGGCTATATCATCGGAGCGGGAGGCAAGCTGCGCATAGCACCCAAAAGCGTGGAGAAGCTCAAGGCGAAAGTCAGGCTCATCACACGCCGCGGGCGCGCCCTGAAACTGCGGGAGGTGATAGACGAACTGGCACCCGTACTGCGGGGCTGGGTAAACTATTTCCGGCTGGCAGCCATCAAAAAGCTATGCCAAGCCATGGATGAATGGATAAGGCGCCGACTACGCTGCTACCGCCTTAAGCAATGCAGGCACCCGAAAGGCATCCGAAGGTTTTTGGAGAGCATCGGCTGCAAGCGCAAGCTGCGGAGCGGGATAGTGGCAATGGGGTGCAGGTGGTGGCACACAGCGTGCAGCCAACCCGCCCACATCGCCATGGACAACGCGTGGTTGCAACGTGAAGGGTTAGTCTCATTGAGTCAATACCTCTGACTCTGGATGGAAACCGCTGTATGCCATAAATGGCACGTACAGTGGTGTGAGAGGGGGGCGAAAGCCCCCCTACTCGAT